>DASREU010000231.1:0-8931 GCA_035651935.1 Myxococcales bacterium
CTCGCGTTTCGCGCCGGGCCGCTTCCAGGACTCCGGCTCCCGGCCCTTCCGCAGGGCGCGTTCGATCTCTCTGTCGAGTGGGTTTGCCATGGCGCCGAGCTGATCAGATTCGCGCGCCGCCGTCGAGAGACGCGCTTCCGCCCGCCTGGACGGGCGGCATCGGCGCGACCGTCCGTGCCGGCGCCCTGCAACGTGGTATGGGGCGGCATGACGGCCGGCGCGGTGCTCTCCATCCACGAGCTGTGCAAGAGCTACGGCGCGGTCGCCGCCGTCGACCGGATCTCCTTCGAGGTCCGGCCGAACGAGATCGTCGGACTTCTCGGCCCGAACGGCGCGGGCAAGACGACCACCATCAACATGGTGCTCGGCGTCCTCGAGCCCACCTCCGGGACCATCCGCATCGGCAAGACCGATCTCCGCCGCAACCGCTCGAAAGCGCTGGAGCGCACGAACTTCGCGGCGGTGTATGCGCCCCTTCCGGGCAACCTCACCGTGGCGGAGAACCTGCACGTCTTCGGCCTGCTCTATGGCGTTCGCGGGCTGCGCGCGCGCATCGAGGAGGTCCTCGCCGATTTCGACCTCCAGCGCTTCCGGAACGTGAAGTGCGGCGTGCTCTCGTCCGGCGAGCAGACCCGCGTCGGCCTGGCGAAGGCGATCCTGAACTCGCCGCATCTGCTCCTGCTCGACGAGCCCACCGCATCCCTCGACCCGGCGAGCGCGCGCGACGTGCGCAAGCGCATCCGCGCGATGGTCACGGCCTGCCAGGCCGGCGCCCTCTGGACCTCGCACAACATGCTCGAGGTCCAGGAGGTGTGCGACCGCGTGCTCTTCCTCTCGCGCGGACGGATCCTCCTCGACGGCGACCCGCGCGCGCTGCCGTCCGAGCACGGCAAGGCCACGCTGGAGGATCTGTTCATCGCCGTCGCGCGCGAGCCGCTTTCGCTCGGGGGAGGATAGCGATGCGCGCGCACCGGATCGGCGCCATCGTCGTCCGCCAGCTTCATCTGCTGCGCGGCAGTCCGGCGAGGCTCCTGCCGCTCTTCGCCTGGGTGGCGGTCGACGTCATCCTCTGGGGGTTCATCAGCAAGTTCCTCGACAGCGTCTCCGCTGCGGGACTCGACTTCTTTGCCCTGCTGCTCGGCGCGGTCCTGCTCTGGGATTACCTCGCGCGCGTGATGCAGGGGGTGACCATGGCGTTCTTCGAGGACGTCTGGTCCCGCAACTTCCTCAACTTCTTCGCCACTCCGCTCACCATCGCCGAGTACGTCACCGGGCTGGTCGCGACCAGCGTGATGACCAGCGTGATCGGCCTCACGGTGATGGTGGTGGTCGCGCGCGCGGCGTTCGGCCTCTCGCTGCTCGTCTACGGCCCCCCGCTCGCGGCATTCCTCGGCGTGCTCTTCGTCTTCGGGATCGCGCTCGGCATCCTCGGGACTGCGATCGTGCTCCGGCTCGGCCCCGCCGCTGAATGGCTGATCTGGCCGATCCCGGCGCTGCTCTCGCCGTTCGCAGGCGTGTTCTATCCGCTCTCCACGCTCCCCTCCTGGATGCAGGCGGTCTCGCGCATCCTCCCTCCCTCGTACGTCTTCGAAGCGCTCCGGGCCATCGCCGCGGGGCGGCTGCCTTCAGGCCGCGATCTGGCGATCGCCGCCGTTCTCGCCGTGGTCGAGTTGGCGCTCGCCGCCTGGCTCTTCTCGCGCGTGTATCGGCGGGCGGTCCGCACCGGCCTTTTGGCGCGCTACAGCGCCGAGACCGCGGGTTGACGCTGCAACGATTTCGCTGCCGCGCACGAGCTGCGCCAGCGACGCGACCGCCGGCGAGCAATCCGGCGTCAAATCCTCCGTAAACGGCGCGGCGGCGGCGGGAGCGCGCGGCATGCGTCAAGCAACGGATGGAAGCCGAAACACCGGCTATCCGGGAGCTCCCATGGCCATCGCCGTCCAGAAGCCTTCCCTCCCGCTCGCGCACCTCCCCGATTGGGCCGGCGGTCTCTGGAAGGCCGCGGTCCCCATCGGCGCCGCGGTCCTCATCGCCGTCGTGCCGCCTCCGCCCGGGCTGCCCCACCACGCCTTCCACTACTTCGGCCTCTTCGTGGGAGTGATCCTCGGGCTCGTCCTCGAGCCCGTCCCCGCCGCTGCGGTCGGCCTGGTCGGAGTGGCGATCGCGGCGGTGAGCGGCCTCGCCTTCACCCCGGAGCAGCTCGCCAATCCGTCGTTCCAGCTTCCCGCCGAGGCGCTCAAATGGGCGCTCTCCGGCTTCACGAACGGCACGGTGTGGCTGATCTTCGGCGCGTTCATGTTCGCCCTCGGGTACGAACGGACCGGGCTCGGGAAACGACTCGCGCTCCAGCTCGTCCGCGGCATGGGCCGGCGGACGCTCGGGCTCGGTTATGCCGTGACGATCGCGGACCTCGTCCTGGCGCCGTTCACCCCCTCGAACACCGCGCGCAGCGGCGGGACGATCTTCCCGCTGGTGAAGAACATCCCGGCCCTGTACGGCTCGCAGCCAGGGCCGACGGCGCGGAGGATCGGCTCGTACCTGGTGTGGACCTCGTTCGCCGCCACCTGCATCACCAGCTCGATGTTCCTCACCGCCCTCGCGCCGAATCTGCTCGCGCTCGAGCTGGTGCGGAAGACTGCGCACGTCGACATCTCCTGGATGGACTGGTTCGTCGGGTTCCTGCCCGTCGGGCTGCTGCTCCTGCTCGCGCTTCCGCTGGTCACGTACCTGGTCTACCCGCCCGAGGTGAAGGAAGGGCGGGAGGTGCAGGGTTGGGCGCGCGAAGAGCTCGCCCGCATGGGCGGGATGACGCGGCGCGAGGCGATCATGGCGGCGCTGGTCGTCGCGGCGCTCGGACTGTGGATCTTCGGCAAGTCCTTCGTCGACCCCACCATGGTCGCGATCCTGGTCATCTGCGCGATGATCCTGACGGGCGTGGTGAAGTGGGACGACATCGTCTCCAACAAGCAGGCCTGGAACGTGCTGGTCTGGTTCGCCACCCTGGTGACGCTCGCCGACGGGCTCAACAAGGTCGGCTTCGTCACCTGGTTCGCGAAGGGCGCCGCCGGCATGCTGGCGGGCCTCGGGCCGGTGACGGTGATGGCGCTGCTCGCGGCGCTCTTCTTCCTCGTCCACTACCTGTTCGCGAGCTCGACGGCCCACACCACGGCGGTGCTCCCGGTCGTGCTCGCGGCGGGAGCGGCGATCCCCGGCATCCCGGTGAAGGCGTTCGCGCTGCTCCTCTGCTTCGCGCTCGGCCTGATGGGCGTCATCTCGCCCTATGCGACGGGACCCGCGCCGGTCTGGTACGCGAGCGGCTACGTCCCTCGCGGCGATTTCTGGAAGCTCGGGCTCGGCTACGGGCTCGCGTTCCTCGCCGCCCTTCTCGCGATCGGCGTGCCCTATCTGAGCGCCGTGGTGCGCTAGGGTTAATCGGCGAGGGCCGAGTAGACGAGCGTGCGCAGCTCGCGCCGGACCGGGTAGGTCGACGACGGCATCAGCTGGGTCATGAAGATCGAGATCAGGTCCTCCGCGGGGTCGATCCAGAATGCCGTCGAAGCCAGCCCGCCCCAGGAGATCTCGCCGGGCGACCCGGGGATCAGCGTGCGCGCCGGATCGAGCGTGACCGCGAAGCCGAGGCCGAATCCCACGCCGTTGTAGATGGCTTCGCTGAAGAGCGATCGCGAGAGCGCCGGCAGGTCCTTGCCGTCCGGCAGGTGGTTCATGGTCATCAGCTCGATGGTCTTGCGGCTGAGGAACCGGACACCGTCGAGCGCGCCGCGGTTGAGGATCATCCGGCAGAAGCGGAGGTAGTCGGCGGCGGTGGAGACCAGTCCGCCTCCGCCGGAGAACAGCGTCGGCGCCTCGAGGTAGGGGCTCTTCGCCGGGTCGTCCTGCAGCTTCATCCGGCCCCCGGGCGTCGCGACGTAGCACGCCGCAAGCCGCTGCTCGCTCCCGCGGCGGACCTGGAAGTCGGTGTCGTTCATCCCCAGCGGGCCGAGGATTCGCGAGCGCAGGAACTCGGGGAACGGGGTGCCCGAGAGCTTCCCGACGAGGTAGCCCAGCACGTCGGTCGACACCGAATAGTTCCAGGCGGTGCCCGGCGAGAACTCGAGCGGAACGGAGGCGAGCTTGTGGACCATGTCGTCCAGCGTTCCGCGCGAGAAGCTCTCGCCGATGTCCAGCTTGCGGTAGGCGGCGTCGACGTTGGTCGACAGCTGGAAGCCGTAGGTGAGGCCGCTGGTGTGCCGGAGCAGGTCGAGGACCAGCATCGGCCTGTCCGGCCGGCGGGTGCGGAACGTCTCCACGAACCCGCCTTGATAGACCCCCAGGTCCTTCCACTCGGGGATCAGCGCGTGGACGGGCGTGTCCAGCGAGACGAGGCCCTGCTCGACCAGCATCATGAAGGCGACGGTGGTGATCGGCTTCGTCATCGAGTAGATGCGGAAGAGGGTGTCCTCGCGCACCGGCGTCCGGCGCTCGACGTCCGCCAGCCCGAGCGCGCGAAGGTGGGCCACTTCGCCGCGCCGGTAGAGCAGGATCAGCGCTCCCGGAATCCGGCCCGCGTCGACGTAGCGGGTCTTGAGGAAAGCGTCGAGCGTCTCGAGTCGGGCAGGGAGGAAGCCTGCGCCGCGCGCTTTGGTATCCATGACGCCCTTCTAACGCGCGCCTGATCAGGACTCCAGCCGCTCCGCCACGCCTTTTTGCCGCCCCCCGGCGTACACTCGATTCGAGGACTTGCCCTTGTCGCCTGCCCATTTCCAGACCGTCGCCACGCTCGCGCGCCGGCTTCGATCCGGCGAGCTGAGCCCGGTCGCGCTCGCGGAGCTTTTTCTCGAGCGCATCGCCGCCCTCGATCCCAGGCTCGGCGCCTTCCGCCTCGTCCTCCGCGAGCGCGCACTCGCGCAGGCTCGCGCCGCGGAGGCGAACTTGCACGGCGGAAGCGACCTCGGCCCGCTTCACGGCATCCCCTGGGTCGCGAAAGACCTGTTCGATGTCGAAGGACACCCGACCACGGCGGGAACGCATCTGCTGGCGAGCGCCATCGCCGGGAAGGATTCCGCCGCCGTCCGCCGGCTCGACCAGGCCGGCATGGTGCTGCTCGGGAAGGTCAACACCGTGCAGTTCGCGTATGGCGGCGTGGGGATCAACAACGACCACGGCACGCCGCACAATCCGTGGAACAGAACACCGCACGTTCCCGGAGGATCGAGCAGCGGGACCGCGGTCGCAGTCGCGGCAGGTCTCGCGCCCGTCGGCCTCGGGACCGACACCGGCGGGTCGGTGCGCATCCCCGCGGCGCTCTGCGGGATCGTGGGCCTGAAGACCACGGTCGGCCGCGTGAGCCGCGCCGGCGTGTACCCGCTCTCGTTCAGCCTCGACAGCGTCGGCGTGCTCGCGCGCTCGGTCGAGGACGCAGGGCTCGTGTACCAGCAGCTCGCGGGCGAGGACGACGCCGACGAGACCACGGCGGGTATTCCGCCGGACGACGCGCTCGGCGAGCTTCGCGCCGGAGTGAAGGGGCTCCGGCTCGCGTTCGTCGACGCGCCGTTCTTCGACGGCGTGGAGACAGAGCTCGCGGAGGCGGTGCGCGAGGCCGGGCACGTCCTCGAATCGCTCGGCGCACAGCTCGGCAGCGTCTCCTTTCCGGAGGCGGTGGAAGCCCAGAAGCTCAACCCGCGGGGCGGCGTGATCGCCGCGGAGGCGTACGCCGTGAACCGCGCCTTCCTCGAGGGCCGCTACGACGAGCTGGACCCTGTGGTCCGCGACCGCATGCGGAACGGCGGCTCCGTCACCGCACCGGACTATTTCGAGATGACGCGGCGCTGGACCATGCTGCGCCGCCAGGCGCGAGCATCGCTCGCCGACGTGGACGCGCTGCTCGTCCCGACCACCCTGATCCCGCCGCTCCCCTCCGCGCCGCTCTCGACCGATCTGGCCGAATACGCGCGGCGGAACGTGCAGTACCTCCGCAACACCGCCATCGGGAACATCCTCGGCCTCTGCGGCCTTTCCGTCCCTTGCGGCTTCACCAGCAACGGCTTCCCCATCGGCCTGATGATCTACGGCAAGCCGTTCGCGGAGCGCACGGTGTTGCGCGTCGGACACGCGTACGAGCAGGCGACGAGCTGGCGCCTGCGAACGCCGGACCTCTCCTGGGCGACCGGAGCGTGAGGGTCTAGAGCGACGCCCCGCCGTCCACCGCGATGTACTGGCCGGTGACGTGTCGCGACGCCTCCGACGCGAAGAACACCGCGATGCCTTTCAGGTCCTCGTCCCCGCCCAGCCGCCCGAGCGGCGTGTGCGCGATCACGTCTTCGCCGATCACCTCGAGCAATCCGCGCGACATCTTCGAGGGGAAGAACCCCGGGCAGATCGCGTTCACGTTGATGCCGTACTTCCCCCACTCCGCCGCCAGCCCCCGGGTCATGTGCAGCACCGCCGCCTTGCTGGTGGTGTACGCGATCGTCGTCATCCCGCTGCCGTGCGCGCGCAATCCGGCGACCGAGGCCATGTTGATGATCTTCCCCTTCTTGCCCGGGATCATGCAGCGGCGCGCGACCTCCTGGCTGAGGAAGAACATCGCATTGACGTTCAGGTTCATCACCTTGAGCCACGCCTCCGGCGGATGCTCCTCGGCCGGCGCGCCCCAGGTGGTCCCGGCGTTGTTGACGAGGATGTCCACGGTGCCATAGCGGGCGACCGCCTTGTCCACCATGCCCGGGATGGTGTCGGCCTTCGAGAGATCGCCGGCGATGGTCAGCGTCTCGACCCCCTGCTTCGCCAGCCGCGCCGCCGCCTCGTCCAGCTCGCCCTGCTTGCGGGCGGTGATGGCGACCTTCGCCCCCAGCTCGCCGAACGCCTCGGCGATCTGCAGTCCCAGGCCGCGGGAGCCGCCGGTGATCATTGCCGTCTTGCCGGAGAGATCGAACAGGTCCTTGACGTTCATCTGCAGCCTCCCGCCGCGTTCGCGGCGATCTTCGAAATCAGGTCTCGCGCCCCAACGCGCGCAGCGAGCCGCCTTCCAGCCGGGCAACCACGGGAAAGCGGCTCTTCTGCGCGGCGAATCGCACCTCGTGTTCGAGCCCGCGGGAGAGCATCATCCGCCCCACCCGGCTGGCCGACAGGCACTCCATCGCGTCGCAGTGATCGTGCAGGAGCCGCGCCGCGACGGCCGCGTCGGTGAACTCGTGCGCGTCAGGCCGGCGGGCAAAGAGCGACACCAGGTAGCCCGCGCCGTAGAAGTCTTCCAGGTTGAAGTTGTCCGCCGACCCGGAGCAGACGATCAGGACGGTCTCGCCGGCGAACTTGCGCTCGATGTGCGCCACCATCGCCTCGCCGTTGAGCAGCGCCGCCGCGTAGACGTGGTCGGCCTCGCGCGACTTCGCCACCGCCACCGTGCCGTTGGTGGTCGAGTAGATCAACGTCTTTCCCGCCAGCCTCTCTTCCAGGAGCGCCATCGGCGTCGGGTGGGTGAACCCCGCGAGCGTCACCGCGTTCAGCTCCCCCGAGAGGACGTACGATCCCGGCGCCCGTCCCCCGACCTCCTGCAGCGCGGCCTCTCCGTTCAGAGCCGGCACCACCTCGTCCGCGCCGTTGGCCAGCGCGGTGACGATGCTGGAAGTGGCGAAGAGGATGTCGAGGACGATCACCACCTTGCCGGGCAGCCTCTGGCTGTCCAGCTCCTCCTTCTTCAAGAGCACGTGGATCCTCGCCATCAGCCCGCTTCCCGCCGCCGGATCATCCCCGTTCCTTCCATCCGCAGCACCGTCTCGCCGTGCTGGTTCCACACCTCCCAGCGGTTGCGGACCAGCCCCAGCTCCGGCTTGCTCTGCAGGGGCCGGGCCTCGATCACCTCGACGCGGAGGCGGAGCGTGTCCCCGGGACGAACCGGCTTGAGCCAGCGCACGCTGTCCACTCCGGGCGACCCGGCGCTGGCGGTCTCGAGCAGGTACGCGTCGCAGATCATCCGCATCGCCAGCGCGCAGGTGTGCCACCCGCTGGCGATCAGTCCCCCGAACATCGAGCGGCGCGCCGCCAGCTCGTCGACGTGGAAGGGCTGCGGATCGAATTGCCGCGCGAAGTCGATGATCTCCTCGCGCGAGACGGTGATGCCGCCCGCTTCGCGGGTGCGGCCCACCGGAAAATCCTCCCAGTAATACTTGTACCCGGTCATCGTCAGCCCTCGAACGGACCTTCCTGCCCCACCGGCGCCACGTGCGCGAAGATGCCGCTCGCCCGGAGGATGCGCTTCTCGCCCACCCAGAGATGGCAGTTCGCGAACGCCAGCCGCTTTCCCATCTTCTGGATGTCGACGCGCGCCTCGACCCAGTCGCCCTCGCGCGCGACGTCGGCGAAGTCGGTGCTCAGGTTCACGGTCACCATCGGCAGCGGCGGCGTGCGCGACATCGCGATGGCGATGCCGAGCGCGCTGTCGGCGAGGGTGACCAGCATGCCGCCGTGCGCGACTCCGCGGGTATTGAGGTGCTTGTGCTCGATGCGGAGCCCGATGACGACGCTTTTGCCTTCGTTCTTCGCGTACAGCGGCCCGAGCGCGGAAAGGAAGGGGCTGCTGCCGCGGCGCAGCGCGGTGAACCCTTCGGGGATCGCAGCGGGCCCGGTCACCGGTTCCCGCCGAGCCGGTCGACGCGGCCTTTCTCGAGGGCGCGCTCCGCCTGGTGAGCCATCACGCGCACCCAGTCGATCAGCGTGGCGAACCGCGGGTCGCGGGTGGACCCCTCGACGTACCGCTTGTAGATCTGCTGCACGATCACGGCGATCTTGAAGAGCGCGAACACGTAATAGAAGAGGATCGACCCCACCTGCCGCCCGCTGCGCTCCGCGTAGCGCTCGACGATCTGCAGGCGCGAGAGGCTGCCGGGAAGGTACGTCGGCCCGTACGCGCGGGTGCGCAATTCCTCCGGGTCGTCG
>DASREU010000232.1:0-8881 GCA_035651935.1 Myxococcales bacterium
CCCCGTCCCGATGTCGACCTGGAACTCCTGGCCGCATCCGGGGCAACGGGCGCCGACATTGGCGGTGCCGCTCTCGTTGATCTGCCGGTAGAACTCCTGGAGATAGGAGAGGTCGGCGGAGAAGAGCCCTTCCACCGTCCCCGGATTGACCTCGCCTTCCTTTAGATCGCCGAGCTTCGTGATCACCCGCGAGAGGAGGATGATCACCAGGTACGCGCGGTTGTTCTTCACCCGGAAGTCCTGGAGGGGGATGATCTCGTCCTTGGCGGTCGCGAGCCGCATCACTCCCTTGCGGTGCAGGTTTCCCTGCTCGTCGACGTATCCCTTGGGCAGCGTGAACTCGAACTCGGTCTTGAACGCCATCGCGGTCGGACTCCTCCGTCACTTCGCTACGTGGGTGCGGGACTTGCGAGCCCCGAGGGCCCATCGGGGCCCCCGGGGCTCTCCGAACGTTCAGCGCGTCATCCCAGCTTCATCTCTTCGAAGACGATCTCCACCCGCTCGGTCGCGTGTCCCGAGCTGTGCGCGTTCAGCGAAGGCCCGATCCACTTCACCGGGAAACAATTGAAGAAGTTGATCCGGCGCGCCTCCTCGCCCTTGTCGTTGTGGAAGGTGACCGAGATGCTGCGCCGATCGGTCTTGCCGTCCACCACCGCCTTGCGCCAGATGAAGAAGGCCTTGTCGTTGCCTTGATCGCGCTCGACGGTGATCCGGCCGGGCAACAGCTGCCCGGGGCGGCAGTGGGTCTGCGGATCCTCGCCGTCGTTGTACTCGACGACCTCCGCCTCGAACTCGATGCCGTCGACCTTGTGGATCCCGTTGACGGTCACGCCGTCGATCTCCAGCCCGAACTTGTGGCTGAGGAAGAAGTCGCCCTGCGTCTTGGTGAGCCCCTTCAGGGTCTCGCGGTTGAATTTGACTGCCATGGGTTGGTCTCCTGGTTTCGAAGGGTCAGGCGAGCTCGACGCGCTCGAACATGATTTCCAGCGACTCGACGATGTGGCCCGAGGTCCGCGAGTGCAGGCCGTTCAGCTTCCACTTCTTCGGCCAGCAATCGTGGAGGTTCACCCGCGAGGATTCGGCGCCCTCGTCGGTGAGGTAGACGATGCTGATGCTCTTGCGCTGGACGTCGCCGTCGTAGACCGTCTTGAACCAGTCGTAGAACTCGCCGTTCGCCCAGAGCCGATCGAGCACCAGCGTGCCCACCTTCTGGCGCCCCGGCCGGAGCCGCTTGAAGTGATCGTCGGCGTCCTGGTACCCCACCATCTCGTGCTCGTGCTCGAGCCCCTCCACCTTCATGATGCCGCCGGTGGTGACGCCGTCGATCTCGACGGTGAACCGGCTCTTCTGGATGAAGTCCCCCGAGACGTTCTTCGTGGAGGACTTCAGCACTTCACGGCTGAACTTCACGGCCATCGGGCCTCTCCTGTCAGCGACCCCGCGGGGTCCATGCATTGCAATGCCGGTCGCGGTCCCCCGTCGCCGGCGCTTTCACTCCAAACCCGTCTTCCGGGCCCCTCCCGGAACCGCCGCCGCCGATCGGCGTCCCGGGAGCGGCCACGAGCCCGCTCCCGGGAAGCGCCACCCCCTCCGTTACTTCGCCTGCCCTGCCATCTGGCCGATGCGGAAGATGACGAACTCCGCCGGCTTCACCGGTGCGATGCCGATCTCGCAGACCATCTGCCCGGCGTCGACCACCTCGGGCGGGTTCGTCTCCGAGTCGCACTTGACGTAGAACGCCTCCTCCGGCGTCTTCCCCATCAGCGCGCCCGAGTTGTAGATGCGGAGGAGGAAGGCGGTGATGTTCCGGCTCACCCTCTTCCACAGCGTCTCGTCGTTCGGCTCGAACACCACCCACTGCGTGCCGATCTCGATCGACTGCTCCACCATCAGGAACAGCCGCCGGACGTTGATGTACCGCCAGGACGGATCGCTGGAGACGGTGCGCGCTCCCCAGACCCGGATCCCGCGGTCGCCCATGTTCCGGATGCAGTTGATCCCGCGCGGGTTGAGGAAGTCCTGCTCTGCGCGCGAGATGGTGTACTTGAGGCCCAGCGCGCCGCGGACGATCTCGTTCGCGGGGGCCTTGTGCACGCCGCGCTCCGCATCGCTGCGGGCGTAGATGCCGGCCATGTGGCCCGAGGGCGGGACGAAGATGTTGCCCTTCTCGGGGTCGTACACCTGGATCCAGGGGAAGTAGTACGCGGCGTACTGGGAGTCGCGCGGCTTGGGCATCTTTGCGATGCCATCCCTGCCCAGCTCTTCGGCCGAGTCGAGGATCGCGAAGCGGTACTTGTTGTTCTCGCAGTGCGAGATCACCGCGTCCTGGATCGCGGATTCGCTCTGGCCCGGGGCTGCGACCAGGGAGATCTCCGGGATGTCGTTGAAGACGTTCAGGCCGGTCCTTCGGCCCGGGCCCTCGTCCTTGCCGATGTACAGCGCCGGGTTCACCGCCGACGAAGCCGGAGCGGCCGAGGCGGGCGCGCCGGCGGGCTTCGCCTCCGCGCCTTTCTTGGTCTCCGCTTCCTTCTTCTCCGACTCCTTCGCCGCCTGCTCCGCCGTCACGGTGCGCGGCGAGACGTTGCAGACGAAGGCCTTGGTGCCTCCATTGTTGAAGAACCCGTAGACGGCGTGCGCCAGGTGCGTCGAGTGCGAGAAGTCGCCGAAGGTCCGGGTGTACTGCGCCCAGTTGGTGATCAGCACCGCCTCGTTGGTGGGGCCGACCGACGACTCGCCGATGAACGCCGCGGTCGAAGTCCCGACTGCCTCGATGGGCTTCGAACCGCGGTCGACCTCCTCGATGTACACGCCAGGGGACAGATACGACGTTGCCATTTACCGCTCCTTACCGTTCGGTGGTTGGAGAGCCGCACAAGGGAGGCGGCCTCGCGTGGGAGATTGCCCTGCTTTCCTTTTCTCGATGACCACAGGTCGAACGAACTTCCCCTCCATGCCCGGGAGTCACTTCCGCGGCGGAGCCACGATCTTCGGCGGCCTCGCCTCCATCCCCAGCTCCCTGGCGCTCACGCTGCCCGGGGGTGGCCTCAGCTGATCGAACACGTCGATGTGGCGCTCGCGGACGCGCTTGCTGCGCCCGAGCTCGCGGCCGGAGATCAGGCGCGCCTCGGTGCGGTAGCCGACGGCGAGTCGCGCGCTCTGCCCGAGCCCGGAGAACACGGCGGCGGCGGTATCGAGAGTGAACCCGGTGTCGTGGTGCACCGGCAGTCCGTCCTTCGGCGAGATCGCATCGCCGGCGATCTGCTCGCCCGAAAGCTTGGGATGATCGAGGAAGGCCTTCATCCCCAGCGCGAGGATCTCGTGCTCGTCCGCGAGATCGTCGGCTGCGGCGGTGAGCAGGAAATGCAGGCCCATCTCCAGCGGACGCGCGTAGCGGACTACCTGCGTGTCGCCGTGCTCGTCGGTGATCTCTTCCTCGAGGTGCCAGTTCTCGTTCGCGCGGACGTCGATGGTGGGCCGGATGTCGTAGAGGTAGAGCACGAGGCAGGGCGCGCTCTTGCGGAGGAACTCGGCCGTCGGCGCGGCGAGGAACGCCTTGGCCTTGCTCTTGTGGGCGGACAGCTCGGCGCGAAGAACTCCGAGCAGGCTCTGACCGACGTCGCGGATGACCTGGTGCTTGGGCATGAGGGCGTACCACTACCTTAGGAGTTGTTCTCCCGAAGTGAGTGCAGAGGTGAGGGGTCTGCGCCCATTTTGGGAGAATCCGCGCCCGAGTCAAGCAGCCCCCGCCGATTCCTTCGGCGCGCCGCGTCTGCTCGCGGATTTCGTTCACGAATCCGGCCACGAGCGAGATCCGTCGCTTGGGAGGCTCAGCACACCGCATCGCGATCGCGCCGCTTACTCCTCGATGTCCGCGCTGTCTTCGTTCTTGCCGGCGGCATCGTCCGCCGCTTTATGGGCGTCCTTCAGGGCATCGCCCTTTTCAGCCTGGTCCTTGATCCCTTTCGCCTGCTCGGTCCCGGGGATCGCGCCGGTTGCAGCGGCGCCTGCGTCTTCCTTGGCGCTGCCCGCGATCGAGGCGACGGAGACGGCCGCATCCGCCGCCGCGGCGCCGGCGATGAATCCCGCCTGCACGTCCGACGCCGCGGACATGCTCTCCTGCGGCGCCGCCTCTGCGCTGCTCGCAGCATCGTTCGCGCTGTCGGCGAGGCCTTCGCCTTGCGGCATGCGCACTTCCGCCGGCGCGCGCTTTTCCGCGTCTTCCGGAATGCCCGGCATCTTCGGCGCCCCGCGTCCTGCAGCCGCCGCGCGCTTCGACGGATCTTCCGAGGCCGCCGCCGCTCCACCTTGGGGTGCGGCTGCTGCCGGCGCGGCACCACCGCTCGCAGCCCCACCGGCCGCCGCGGCACCGCCAGCCGCCGCGGCACCACCGCCCGCTGCGGCACCACCACCCGCCGCGGCACCACCACCCGCTGCGGCACCACCACTCGCCGCAGCGCCACCTCCCGCCGCCGCACCACCACGACCTGCAGCAGCACCACCACCGGCCGAAGCCGCGCCACCACCGGCTGCCGCACCGGATCCGGGCGCCGTCCCGGTTCCCGCCGCGGGTGCCGCCGCTGCGCCAGTTCCCGGCGCCGCCCCGCCACCCGTAGCCCCAGCACCGGCGCGTGAACCAGAGCTCGAACCCGACTGAGCAGGCCGCGGCGCCTCCTTCTTCCCGGCAGCCTGCGCCGCCCCTTGCTGGCTCTTCTGCGCCGCCGCACCCGCATCCCCTGCAGCGCTCTTCGTCGCCTGCTCCGACGCCTTCGCCGCTCCCGCATTCTTGCTCGCCGCGGCTGTGTCGCCTTGCGCGGCGCTGTCCACCGCGCTTTGCGCCTTCTCCTGCACCTCCGCCGCCTTCTTCGCCGCCTTCGCCAGCTCCCCGATCGCCGCGAGCGCCGCCTCCTTCACGCGCTCGTCGTCCGGAACCTTGCACGCGTCCCGCGCAGTCCCCCTCGCCTCCGTCCCGCTCCCTTTCGCCGACTCCGCCGCGCCGATCGCGCTGCTCGCCGCCGCCAGCGCCGCATCGATCGCTTCCGACGTGCCCTTCCGGATCGGCATCCCGCGGAACAGGGCGTCGTTCTCCTGCATCCGCTTCTTCGCCTCGTCGAGCGCCGCCTGGGCCCGCTTCACCGCCTCCGCCGCCTGCGCGGTGATCTTCTCCGCCTCCGCCTCGATCTCCTTCTCGTGCTCCGCGAGCGTCTTCTTCGCTTCACCCGCCGCCTTGTCCGCCTCCTCGTATCCCGCCTTCAGGTGAGCGAACGCGCTCTCGACGTGCTCGCGGATCTCGGGCATCCGCGAGACCAGCGCACCGATCTCCCCGCCCTGCTCCTGAGCCCCGTCGTACGCCGCCTTGGCCTCCCCGTACGCCGCCAGCACCTCGTCGATGGCGCCGCGGGCCTGCGCAAGAAGGATCCCCGCGCTCTTGTCGATGGAGACGCCGCTCTTGCCGATCACCTCGCCGAGCGGCCCCTGCATCTTCCCCCCGAGCTCCTGCACCTTCCCGTACTGCTCCTTGATGCGGGCCACGAAGCCCTTCGTCTGTTCCTCGTGCTTGTCCTTCTCTTCGTCGTGCCCGCGTGAAAGCGCGTCGTGCTCGCTCTCTGCCGCCTTGGTGTGCTCGTCCGCCTTCCGCACCGGGTTGTCCCGCACCTCGTCCGCCGCGGCGACGCTCTGGTCCGCGCTGTCCGCCACCGCGTCCGTGCCGGCGCCGAGGCGCGCCAGCATCTCCGCCCCTGCGCCCTCGGCAGCGTCCTCGAACGCCTCGCCGAGCTTCGTCAGCTCTTCCTTCGCCGCGGCCAGCGAATCTTGCATCGCCTGCTTCAGCTGCTTCGTCGCCTCCGCGCCGGTCGCGCTCTCCGCCTCCTTCAGGTCCCAGGAGCGCGTCGCCGTCTCCAGTGCCTTCTCCAGCACCTTCTCGGCCGTCTTCATCACTTCTTCTTCAAGCTTCTTCAGCAGCCGATCGATCGCCGCGGAGACCTTCTCCTTCGTCTCCTGCGCGATCTTCTCCAGCTCCTTCTTCGTCGCCGCCCAGGTGGCAAACAGCTCCTCGGCCTCCTTCCCGGCGGCCTGCGCCTGCGCGAGCAGGTCCGACGCCTGATCCGATTTCCGCTGGACGGCCTCGAGCGTCTTCGAAAGGGCCGACGAGCCGTTGCCCATCATCCCTTCGATCTTCTCCACCACCCGCTCGAGGGCGCGCTGCACTTCCGCGGGCAGCTTCCCGTACGCCGCGCGGGCCTTCGCGGAGCAGTCCGCGGCATCGTCTTGCGCCTGCGTCAGGAGGAGCCCGGAGTCGTGCGCTTCTCTCTCCGCTGCGCCGAAGTCGCCCTTGCGCACGAGCTCCAGCGCCTGCTTGCACCTGGCGACCGCGTCCTTCCCCTCGCTCCACGCCTTCTCGCCGGATGCGACCGCGCCCTTCGCCCCCTCGTAGAACTCCTTCAGCTGCTCGAAGCGCTTCCTGGACTTCTCGAACGCAGCCTTCGCCTGCTCGTACGTCTTCTTCGCGGTCTCGCACGCGTCCTTCGCCTTGGCGGCGAGCTGGCCCACCTTTGCCTTCACGGCTTCGATGAACTTCGAGAGCGACGACTCGCCCTGCGGCAGCATCTGCCGGATCTTCCCGACCACGGACTCCAGCGTCTCCCGCACGCTGTCCGGGAGGTCCTTCTCCACTTCCTCGAGCTTGTCGAAGCAGAGCTGCGCCTCGCTCTTCGCCGTCTCGAAGTCGTGCTGCGCGGGCTCGACCTCCTCGCCCGCCTCGTCCCACTTCTTTTCCTTGAGGAGCGAGAGGCCCTTCTTGAGGTGCTCGAAGCAGGACTTGCCCGCCGCGTACGCCTTCTCGCCGTGCTCCTTGATGTAGAGGCCCGCCTTCAGCCACTTGCCGCCGTACTCGTCGACGGCGTCCTCGATCTTCTGCTTGTACTCGTCGAACTTCTGCTTGTACTCGTCGACCGTCTTCTTCACCTCGTCGACCATCCCCTTCGCCTGGTCGACGACCCCCTTCAGCTTCTCCTCGACGTTCTTCTTGATCGTGTCGGCGGCATCCTCCAGCGCCTTCTTCGCCTTGGCGATGGAGTCCTGCGCCTGGCCGATCGACTCCTTGGTGGCGTCGAGCACGTGCTGCGCGCCCGCGGCGATCGCGCCGCCGATGCTCTTGCCGGCGGCGTCTCCGGACGCCTTCACCGCGTCGATCACCTTGCTCAGCTCGCCGCCGAGTCCCTCGATCAGCGGCGTCGCGGACGCCACGGACGAAGCGGCGCACATCTCGATCGCGCTCTTCCCCTTCACGATGGCGGCCTGGGCGAGCGTCATCCCCGCCTTGCCCACGTTGACCGCGGACTCCGCCGCCGTGAGCAGGCCCTTCTTCATCGCCTTCACCGACGCGGAGAGCTCATCGCCGGCCGTGTGCTCGTCGTCCAGCGCGGCGGCCTTCACCGCGTCGAACGCGTCCCGCGCATGCTGGATCGCCTGGGCGGCGATGTCCGTCACCTGCGCCGCGGCCTCGTGCGCCCGGGCCAGCGCGTCCTTTGCGATCTCCTGCGTCGCGTGCGCCGCTTCCTCCACCGCCTCCGCGACCTTCGCCTGCGCCTGACCGACGTAGTCCTTGAGCCCGGCGAGCCTGCTCTCGACGCTCTTCAGCGCCGCCTGCGCCACGTCGCCGGCGCCCTTCTTCACCTCGTCGAGAGCGGCCTTGACGTCCTGCCAGACCTGCTTCGCCGCCTCGAGCGCCTGGGAGGCGCGTTTCGCCGCTTCCCGCGCCGCCTTCAGCGCCCACGCGGCCGCTTCCTTGATCTTGTCGGCGATCTCCTGCGCCTTCTTCGCCGCCTCCTCCACCGACTTGGCGAACTTCCCCAGGTCCTTCGCCGGAGAGCTTCCCTTTTTGATCGTGTAGCGCTTGGCGCGAAACTCCGTCGCGTATCCGGTATCGACGAAGAAGACGTGGTCGGTGGAGACGACGTAGTACTGCCCGTCGACCCGCTTGCCGGCCTTCTCCACCTCGACCACCGAGCCGGCGCGGATGGCCGGGTCGCCGGTGACGCGAGCCTCGGCGTGGACGAAGACTCCGGCGCGCTTGTTGTACTCGCTCTTCGCCACGCTCTCGAGCAGGTTCTTCTCGCCCGCCGCGACGGTCACCACCTGCTCGATGTCGCCGAACATCTGCTTCACCAACTGCGCGCCGGTGACGGTGCCGCCCTGCTTTCCGTACTCGTCGCCGGGCTTGCCGGGCGCGGTCATCTCCTTCGCCTGTTTCGGGTCCCAACCCGAGGTGGTGATCTTCGAGACCTGCTCGAAGGTGTTCACCTCCTGCACGAAGCGGCCGATGTTCTCGCGCCAGATCAGCCTGGCCGCCGCCGGATCGCCGAGCTTCGGCTTCTTGAACAGCAGCTTCCTGTCGTCGACGTACACCCGGAAGCCGGCGATCGCCGCCCGCTGCATGAGGAAGTCGTAGTCGGAGAGGTTGTTCTGGATGACGAAGTCGTGGACCACCTTGCTGTCGTCCACCTCGGCGGAGAGCCCGTGGCGCTGCGCGATCTGCGCCGCCAGATCGCTGTCCTTCACGTCCTTGTACGTCTTCGTCAGCGTGCCCTTGTCGAAGCTGTGCCCCTTGTCCACGCCGGAGACGATCAGTCGTGTGGGCCCGTCGGTCGCGAGCACGAGCTCGAGATTCGCGACCTCGCCCTTGCAGACGCTCTTCAAGAGCCCCTGGTACCCGAGCTTGATCTCGACGGCAGTGCCCGGCTTGAACTTGCTCTGCTTCGTCCACTTGCGGCCCGCGTCCGAGAGGTGGACCCAGAACCGGCTCGACTTGTCCATGTCGTCGGTGACGCGGATCCCCAGCACCGAGCCTTTCAGCTCGGGATCCGCCACCGCTCCGTACACGACG
>DASREU010000233.1:0-13035 GCA_035651935.1 Myxococcales bacterium
CAGCTCACCGAGCTGATGGCGGCGAAGCCCGACGTGCTGGTGGTCTCGGCGCTCGCCGACAACGCCTCGGCGATCGTGGCGCAGGCGCGCCAGCGCGGATGGACCGGCCCGATCCTCGGCGGGAACGGCTTCAACAGCCCGGCGTTCATCAAGAACGCGGGCCCCGCCGCGGACGGGGTGATGGTCGGAACCTCCTGGAACTCGCTCAGCCAGGACCCGGCGAACCAGAAGTTCCTCGCGGCGATGAAGAAGGCCGGCGTCAACCCCGACCAGTTCTCCGCGCAGGCGTACACGGGCGTGCTCATCCTCGCCGAGGCGATCAAGCAGTCCGGCGGCAAGACCGGTCGCGAAGACATCGAGGCCGGGCTGGGGAAGGTCAAGGACCTGGACACGCCCCTCGGGAAGTTCTCGTTCACCCCCAACCGCGACGCGCAGCACGAGCCCAGCGTGCAGCAGGTGAAGGACGGCAAGTTCCAGATCGTCCAGTAGATGGGCCAGCAAGTCCTCAACGGCATCTTCCTGGGGAGCATCTATGCGCTCTTCGCCGTTGGATACACGCTGGTGTTCGGCGTCCTCGACATCCTCAACCTCGCCCACCAGGCCGTCTTCATGCTGGCCGCCTTCATCGCCCTGGCACTGGTCGCGGACGCCCACTTCACGCTCTGGGTCGCCCTGCCCGCGGCGGTGCTCGCGGGCGGGCTGATCGGCATCGTTCTCGAGCGGCTGGCGTTCCGGCCCCTGCGCGGGCGCGCCGATTCCAACATCTCCGGCTTGATCAGCTCGCTGGCGATGGCGACGGTGTTCGAGGCGATCGCGCGGGAGATCTTCGGGCCCGACATCTCCCGCTTTCCCCAAGGAACTTTTCCGGACCGGGTCATCCATTTCGGCGGGGCGACGGCGTCGCTGCTCCAGCTCTGCATCGTCGGCATCTCGGTGGTGCTGATGGCCGCGCTCACGCTCCTGCTCGCGCGCACCCGGCTGGGCCGGCAGATCCGCGCGGTGGCCGAGAACCCGCGCGCCGCGCGCATCCTGGGCGTCAACGTCGACCGCGCGATCGCGGTGGCGTTCTTCCTCTCCTCCGCGCTCGGCGGCGCCGCCGGCGTGCTCTTCGGGCTCGCCTTCAACTCCATCTCTCCCGACATCGGCCGTGCCGTGGAGCTGAAGGGCCTGGCGGTGATCATCCTCGGCGGGATGGGCAGCATCCCCGGCGCGGTGATCGCCGGGTTCGCGCTCGGGTTGGTCGAGGTCTTCACCGTCGCGTATCTCGGGTCGTCGTTCCGCGACACCGTCTCGTTCGCCGTGCTCTTCCTCGTGCTCGTCGCGCGCCCGCACGGCCTCTTCGGCCGCGCGGCGGCGCGGGAGGCGTGAGATGGGGGACCTGTTCCTCGCCTACCAGTCCCTCATCGCCTTCGTCGGGATCAATGCCCTCCTCGCGCTCTCCATCTACGCCACGCTCTGCTGCGGGCAGCTCTCGCTCGCCAACGCCGGGTTCATGGCCATCGGCGCCTATACGGGCGCCTTGCTGACGCTCCGCGCGCCCGGCATTCCCTTCGTGGCGGTGCTGGCCGCCGCCTCGATCGTGCCCGCCGTGATCGCGGTGCCGCTCGGGCTCCCCGTGCTGCGCCTTCGCGGGGTGTTCCTCGCCATCGCGACCGTCGGATTCGGCGAGGTGGTCCGGCTCTTCTTCGTGAACTGGAGTTACACCAACGGAGCGCTGGGCCTGGTGGCGATCCCGCAGCGCACCTCGCTGTGGACCATCGCCCTCGCGCTCGCCGTCACCCTGTTCGTGCTCGGGCGGCTGCGCGGGTCGCGGTACGGCTATGCGCTGGAGGCGATCCGCGAGGACGAGACCGCGGCGCGGACGATGGGGATCTTCACCACCGGGCACAAGCTCGCCATGCTGGCCCTCGGGGCGGCGATCGCGGGGCTCGCGGGAGCGCTGGAGGCGCACTTCACCTTCATGGTCGCCCCCTCCGGCTACGCGTTCGGACGCGTGGTGGAGATGCTGGTCCAGGCGGTGGTCGGCGGAACCGTCGCCTTCTACGGTCCTGTGATCGGAGCCGCGTTCCTCACCGTCCTGCCCGAGGTGCTCCGCGAGGTGGGAGCGCGGATGGGCCTCACCCCCGGCCCGTTTCGCCTGCTCCTCAACGGCGCGATCCTGCTGGCGGTGATCCTCTATCTTCCGAACGGCCTGGTCTCGCTTCCTGCGGTGCTTCGCCGCCGCGTCCGGCGGCCGGCGTGACGCTGGCCGTCGTCGGGCTCTCGCGCGCATTCGGCGGCGTCCGCGCCGTCGACGATGCCAGCTTCACCGTCGCGCCCGGAGAGGTCCACGGGCTGATCGGCCCGAACGGCGCAGGCAAGACCACCTTGCTCAACCTCGTCTCGGGCCTGCTCCGTCCGACGGCGGGGAAGATCGAGCTCGAGGGGCGGCGGATCGACGGCCTCACGCCCAACCGCATCGCGGCGCTGGGGGTGGCACGCACGTACCAGAACATCCGGCTGTTCGGGGGGTTGTCCTCGGCGGACAACGTGGTCGTCGGCCAGCACCTGCGCCGGCACGCGCCATTCTGGCGCCGGCTGCTGCTCCTGCCCTCGGCGCGAAAGGAAGAGACCGCCGCGCGCGCCGCGGCGGAGGCGGGCCTCGCGCGCGTGGGCATGCAGGAGCGGGCGCTCACCCGCGCCTTCAACCTCTCGTACGGCGAGCAGCGGCGGGTGGAGATCGCGCGCGCGCTGGCGTCGCAGCCGCGCCTGGTGCTCCTCGACGAGCCCACCGCCGGGATGAACCCGGGAGAGGCCGGGTCGGTGGCGCGGCTGGTGCGCGAGGTGGCGAAGGAAGGCCGCGCGGTGCTCCTGATCGAGCACAACGTCCGGCTGGTGATGGAGCTGTGCGATCGGATCACCGTGCTCAACTTCGGCAAGGTGATCGCGCGCGGAACTCCGGCGGAGATCGGCAGGGACCCCGCCGTGATCGCCGCCTACCTCGGAGACGGCGCGTGAGCGCACCGCTCCTGGAGGTGCGCGATCTGCGCGTCGCGTACGGGCACGTGGAGGCGGTGCGCGGGGTTTCGTTCGCGGTCGGCGCCGGAGAGATCGTCACCCTGATCGGCCCGAACGGAGCGGGCAAGAGCAGCACGCTCAATGCCATCGCAGGCCTTCTGCGGCCCAAGGCAGGGACCGTGCTCCTCGGAGGAGTCGATCTCGCGGGCTCCACCTCGCACGCGGCGGTCGCCGCCGGAATCGTGCTGGTGCCGGAAGGCCGCGCGATCCTGCAGCGGATGACCGTCCGGGAGAACCTGGTCATGGGCTCCGAGGCGCGGCGCTGGAACGGCGGGCATGAGAAGGCGCACGCCGCCGTCGAGGAGCAGATCCGCCGGTTCCCGTCGCTGCAACGGCGCCTCGATGCGCCGGCGGGCGCGCTCTCGGGCGGCGAGCAGCAGATGCTCGCCATCGCCCGCGGCCTGCTCGCGCAGCCGCGGATCCTGCTGCTCGACGAGCCCTCGATGGGGCTGGCTCCGCTCCTGGTGCGGCAGATCTTCGAGATCATCGCCGAGATCCACCGCGAGGGAACGACGATCCTCCTCGTGGAGCAGAACGCGCGGATGGCGCTGCAGACCGCGCAGCAGGCCTACGTCCTCGAGCGCGGCGAGGTGGCGCTGCAGGGCCCTGCCGCGGAGCTCGCAGCGGACCCACGGGTGCAGGCGGCTTATCTGGGCGGCGAAGTCGAGTAGGGCGCCGGGAGCACGCTGCTTTTCCGGGATGACGCAGTTCGACTTGTCCACTCCGATCGCCGCGGTACTCTCGCGCCCTCTCGAAGGGGGAACCCATGCGCTCGCTGTTCGCCGCCGCGGTCCTGCTCGCCGCGCTTCCCGCTCCCGCCCGGACTCTCGTGGTGCGCTCGGGCCAGTCGATCCGCGCCGCGCTCGCCCGCGCCTCCGCAGGCGACCGCATCGAGGTGCAGCCCGGCACGTACCGCGAAGGCTCGCCGGACGAGCTCAACGCGCTGACGATCACCAAGGGCGGGATCGAGCTGGTGGGTCTCTCGCGGCCCGGACACCCGGTGGTCCTGGAGAATGCGGGCGCGCAGTCGTACGGGATCTGGACGAGCCCCGCGAATTCGGCAGGGCCTGCGCCCCAGGCGGACGACGAGCACCCGCCCTGTGGCCTCGACGGGCAGACGCTGCGCGGCTTCACGCTGCGCGGATTCACCGTCCGCGGATTCGCCATCCACGGCGTGCACCTCGCCTGCGTCGACGGGTTCGCGATCGTCGACAACCGGTCCGAGGACAATCTGGTCTACGGGCTCTTTCCCATCGTCTCGCGGAACGGCGTGATGGCCGGGAACGTGGTGACCGGCACGTCGCTCGACGCCGGCATCTACGTCGGGCAGAGCGACAACGTGCTGATCAGCGGAAACGTGGTCCACGGAAACCTCCTCGGGATCGAGATCGAGAACAGCCGCGGGTGCTCGGCGGTCGCCAACGAGGCGTTCGGGAACAGCTTCGGGATCTTCGTCGACATCCTCCCCTTCCTGGAGCGGAACACGCAGGAGCGCGCGTTCGTCGCCTTCAACTCGGTGCACGACAACAACCGCGCGAACTCCGCGGATCCGGAGGACCTGCTCGGCGTCCTCCCCGCCGGCATCGGCATCCTCGTCGCAGGCGGCAGATCGACGACGGTGCTGGCGAACGACGTGCGCCGCAACGAGTTCACGGGCATCGCCGTGACCAGCCTCTGTCTCGGCATCACCCTGCAGGGCGGCGACTGCGGCGGACTGGGGATCGAGACGGACCCCGTGGACGATCGCATCGCCGGCAACCGCGTGACGGGCAACGGCACCGTGCCCCAGGCGAATCCCTTCTTCGACGCCATCCGCGCGGACCTGGTCTGGGACGGGAGCGGAAGCGGGAACTGCTGGAGCGCGAACCAGTTCGGCACCAGCGTCCCGCCGCAGCTCCCCGCGTGCCGGTGAGCCGATGCCGATCGTGCGCATGGCCCGGGAGTCCGACGGCGACGCCGTGTCCGCCATCTACCGGCCGTGGGTGGAGAACACCGCCGTCTCGTTCGAGCTGGAGGCGCCTTCCGGCGAGGAGATGGCTCGCCGCATCCGCGTCACCTCGTCCCACGCTCCCTGGCTGATCTGCGAGGGTACGGGCGGAGTCTGGGGATACGCCTACGCCTCCAGACACCGCGATCGCCCCGCCTACCAGTGGTCGGTGGACGTCGCCGTCTACGTGAACCAGCAGCGCCGCCGCAGCGGAGTGGGCCGCGCCCTCTACCAGTCGCTCTTCGCCCTCTTGCGCCTGCAAGGCTTCATCGCCGCCCACGCCGGCATCACCCTCCCAAACCCGGCCAGCATCGGCCTTCACGAAGCCCTCGGCTTCCGCCGCATCGCCACCTACCCCGCCGTCGGCTACAAGCTCGGCTCCTGGCACGACGTCGGCTGGTGGCAACTCCGCCTCCGCGACTCCCCCCGCGACCCTCCCCCGCCACTCTCCCTCGACCAGGCCCAGAAACTCCCGGAATGGCCCCCCGAATTTCGGGGCGAATTTCGGGGACACGCACGAAATTCCTGAATTTCGGGGTACGGACCGGGTACATCGGTAACAGTTCAGACCGGGAACATGGGTAACACCTGCCAGGCCCGGAGCGGGAGCGGAGATCCGGGGACACCATACGAAACTCTGCGCGCAGCCCTTCCACAGCCTGTGGCGGCAGTTTGGTACGACGAATTTCGTATGGTGTCCCCGGATCTCACCGGATCTTAGAATTTCGTACGTGTCCCCGAAATTCGGCTTAGTTGCCGGGGCGGGAGGAGAGGCGGCTGTAGGTCGTTGCGGCGAGGGTAGCGGCCAGGGAGGTGTCGAGGGCGCGGGCGAAGATGAAGGCGATCAGCCAGGGCAGGTCTTCGAAGGAGGACTGGCCGAAGGCGCCGGAGGAGGCCGCCACGAGGGCGGCGGTGGTCCAGGGGACGACGGCCACGAGGAAGATGCGGAGGCGGGCGCCGCGGGCGAGGCGGGTGCTGCGCAGGAGCGCGGTCTGCATCGACTTCTGGTCCACGGCGAGCGCGGGAACCGCGACGAAGGTGTCGCAGAGATAGTGGACGCCGGGCTTCACGAGCATCAGCAGCCGCGCCAGCGTGCCGCCGAGCGCGGCGAGGTGGACGCCGACGGCCCGCGGACCGACGCGCAGCCCGGCTTGCAAGAGCTCGCCCAGGTCGGAGGGCAGCGAACGCTCGTGATCGAGCACCGCCTTCACCAGCGCGCCCTGCACCAGCCCAGCGGCGACCACGCCCGCCATCACGAAGGCGACGGCGACGATGGGCTCCGGCAGGTCCGGCAGGAAGGCGAAGGCGAGCAGCGGCGCGTGCAGGAGCAGCGCGCAGCCTGCGAGAACGGGAAGCTGCGAGAGCCAGGCGCGGAAGCCGTCGGCCAGGGTCTCGCCAGCGCTGAACTCGTCCTCGTCGTGCGCCGCAGCGGTGAGCGCGCCGGTGCGCGCGCGCGGCAGCGATGCGTCCAGGTGCAGGGAGCTCTTCACCGATGGTGCCGGCATCCGGACCTCCGCGGGAATGGGGACAACCGATTGTTGCAGAGCGCGGTCTGCAGACAAGGACGTGCGCCACGGTGCAGGTGGGTGCGGGTCGGGAGGGAGAGGTCCCTGTGCCGCCCCGGGCGGGCAGGTAAGAAGCGAAGGAGCGTGCGCGCAGTCGGCCGCCGCTTCCGGTTGCGCGACGGCGGTTCCGCCTGCATCGTGAGCCGATGGGAAAGGATCCCGCCGCGATGGAGTTCGAAGTGGAGGCGTCGCTCCTGATCAACGAAGGCGGCGTGCATTGCACGCCGGTGGTGTTCGCCCGCCCCTTGCGCGGCGCCCCCGACGCGCTTCCGGCGAGACCCTTTCTCAATGACGCCCGCGTCGCCTCGCTCGATCCGGTGCGCGCGGCTCAGCGCGGGCCCGGTCTCGTCGCCTTCGTGCTCGAGGACCCGATGGACGCCCGCGAGTTCCGCCCGGGCGACAAGGCCCGCCTCCAGTCACGCTGACCGCTGCCGCTTCGCCGCGAGAAGCGTCGCCCCCAGGGTCGCCGCCAGTGCGAAGAACGCGGCCGCGGCGAGCGGCCCGGAGAGCGCGGACAGCCAGAACAGCCCGTCGGGACCCCATTGTCCGGCGATCCCCTCCAACCCGCGCAGCGCGCCCGAGACGGCGAACGCAAACACCGCGAAGGCGCGGAGCCCGGGCAGCGCGAGCGGACGGCCGGCGAATCCCGGCGCGAGGCGGCCGGCCATGGTGGCGATGAGCGTGAGGAGGAATCCGATGTTGAGCAGGTGCCGCCGCGCGTCGAGCCAGAGCGAGTGGACGCGGAACCCGAGGAGGTCGGCGACGCCCGCGATGGCGCCGACCAGGGCCGCCGCGACGAGCAGCGCGTAGGCCGCTCGGGCGCCGAACGGGAACAGCGGATCGCGGGTGCGATCGATGGCGGGCCCGCCGGCGGTGGAGGCGAGCCCGAGCCGGAGCGCGAGCGGGACCGCGCCGAGCGCGAAGAGCACGTCCGCCGCTCGCTCCAGCGGCGCCGAACCCCACAGCGCGCCGCCGGCGCCGAGCGCGACGGAAGCGACCCACAGCCAGGCGGCGACGGCGAACACCCGGTCGCGGCCCTTGGGACCCGCTGGCTTTCGCCCGAGAGGATCCCCGATGGCGGGCTCGACGCCGAGAAAGCCCGAGAACATCCGCGCCGAGATCGCGAAGGCCATCCCTGCCGCGAAGCCCTCCACTGCCAGCCGCCATGCTGCCGAGGCGAGCCCCGGGAGCAGATCCGCGTCCGGCTGACCGGCCGAGAACCACCACGCCGCGCCGTCCACGAGGCCGGCGAGCGCGAGGAAAACGAGGGCCGCCTGGAGGAGCACCTCGTGCCCGCGCCGCCGATCTCCTTCCCGCCGCCGCGCGGCCATCGGCGCCTCCAGGCACGCGGCGCCCGCGAGCGCGCCGGACGCGACCAGGAGCGCGAGAGCGCGGCGGAGCACCAGGCCGAGCCCTCCGGGCGCCAGCGGCACGAGAAAGTTCGCGACGGTGGCCAGCGAGAGCGCCGCCAGCGCCGGGACCGCGAGACCGGCGCGGATCGGATATCCGGCGACGATGCGCGGCACCAGATACGTCCCGAACCCGAGCACCAGGGGGACCAGGAAGCCGAAGACCTGCGCCTGCCCGTGCACCTGCTTCCACAGCGGGTCGACCGGCCCGAGCGCCAGCTGGATGCGGAGGATGAGGATGGCCCCGAGGGTGCTTCCACACAGCGCGGCCGCGAGCGCCACCAGCACGAACGGCGGCAGGAGCAGCGGATGCTTGGGCGCGTTCAAGGACGCGCGCGCCGGCGCCACAGAGGGTAGTCCAGCCCGGCCAGCCGGTTGATGGCGATCGCCTGGACGACGAGGAGCACCAGCGCCAGCTCGATGATGACCAGGTGCGCGGGCCGGGAGATCGCCCCGAGCGAGATGATCAGCGTGGTCGCGCCCGCCGGCGGATGCGCCGCATTGAGCAGGATCATCACCGCGCCCGTCGCGGCGAGCGACAAGGCCGCCGCGAGCACCCGGGACCACGTCACGCCCAGCGCCAGCGCGCTTCCGGAGTGCTCGAGGTGGAAGATCAGCAGCGACCCGTACCCACAGAGAATCCCGATCGCGTGCCCGACGATCGCATGGTGCGGGGACGCGCTGGGCGCGCGGGGATCGAAGAAGAAGAGGAACGCCGTCGGCCCCAGCGAGGGGAAGACGAACGGCGTCCCGGTGGCCAGCGCCACCATCGCGAGGAGCGCGATGGTGATGAAGCCGTTCACGAACATGAACGCCGCCCACACCTTGCGCTCGTCGAACCTCGTCAGCAGCCACTGCAGCCGCAACCGCCGGGTGATCCCGCGGATCACCAGCGGCTCGAAGAGCGTCAGTCGCGCCTGTTCCTCAGGCATCCGGGTCCACCCTCCGGCGACGCCGGTCGAAATCGAAGACGTACCAGAGCAGGCCGGCGTTGATGGCGAAGAGGACCGCGGAGGCGATCGATGCCGGGATGGCGAGACGCGGCTCGCCGCTGAGGGCCGCGTCGAGCGCGGCGCCGAGCAGCCAGAGCTGGATGATCACCAGCACCGCGATCAGCAGGCAGATGGCGGTGAACAGCGTCGTCCCCTGGCGCCCGGTCTCCACCCTAGACCTCGATCCCGACCGCGAAGATGCCGTCGGCGCTGCTCTCCAGCTGCACCCGCGGGAGCCGGCGCGACGGCGGGCCACCGCTCGGCCTCCCGTCGCTGCAATCGAAGTGGCCCTGGTGGCAGGGGCAGAAGAGCTCGTCTTCCGCCGGCCGGTGCACCACCGCGCAGGACAGATGCGTGCAGACCTGCGAGTAGGCGACGAGCGTCCCGTCGGCGCGGCGGACGAGGATGCACGGGTCCTCCGGCGTGGGGTAGGTGAAGAGCAGCGAGCCGTTGCGGGGGACCGCTTCCGCGCCCTCGATGCGCACGCGCTCGCCCTTCCCTTGCGGCCGCAGACGATCGCCGATCACCGCGACGCCGACGGTCGCGGCCACGATGGTGCCGGAGCCAAGCGTGAGGAACTTCGCCAGCTCGCGGCGGGTGACGTAGTGGTCCTCGTCCCAGAGGATGGGGAAGTCCTCCCTCCAGCGCGGAGCGTCGCTCATGGCGATCCCTCCAGCAGCGCTGCCACGTCGAACGGCTCGTGCTTCTTCCCCCCGAGTTGCACGAGGTCGAGACGGACCTCGCGCGTCGCCGGCGGGGTCACCACGAACACCTTGGTCTCCACCACCTCGCTCCCGAACACCCAGCGGTTGATCGCCTTGCCCTTCCGCGTGCGCTCGATCTCCTCCAGGGTGGTGAAGGCCAGCGCCTGCGAGGGGCAGACGGTGGCGCACATCGGCCGCTTGCCGGCGCTGGTCCGGTCGTAGCAGTAGTCGCACTTCATCATCTGATCGATTCCGCCGTAATAGTTCGGCACCCCGAACGGGCAGGCCAGCACGCAGTTCGAGCACCCGATGCAGCGCGGCTTGAGCGCGCTCTGGGTGACTCCGTCCGGCGTCTGCTTGATCGCGTCGGCCGGGCAGACGCGGGCGCAGATCGGATCCTTACAGTGCATGCACACCTGCGGCGCGGTCTGCACGCTGTCGCGCTCGTCGATGGCCTCGAGATGGATCATCGATCGGCCGCGGTGCGTGTCGCACTCCTCGCAGGCCTGCACGCACGCGCGGCACCCGATGCAGCGCGAATAATCGATGAAGAAGGCCAGCTCGCTCACAGGAGCCCTCCGGCCTGCGGCGGGAGCCGGGCGATGAGATCGTCGGGCCGGGCCGTCTTCGACACCCGGACCGCGCAGATCTTGTACTCGGGGATGTTGGAGATCGGATCGATGGCGCGGATGGTGGCGCGGTTTGCGGCGCGATCGAGCGGCCAGTGGTAGGGCACGAACACGGTGTCCGGGCGGATGGTGGTGACCACGCGCGCGGGGACCACCAGATCGCCCCGCCGGCTCTCCACCTTGACGAAGTCGCCGTCCGCGATCCCGAGCTTCGCGGCGAGGCGCGGATGGATCTCGCACCAGGGCTCGGGCGTCTGCGCCACCAGCCCGCCGATGCGCCGCGTCTGCGTACCGGAGAGATAGTGGGCCACGGTGCGCCCGGTGGTGAGGACGATCGGGTACTCCGCGTCCGTCTCCTCGGCCGCGGGCCGCCATTCGACGGGCTGCGGGTGCGCCTTCCCGTCGGGATGGCCGAAGCGCGCGCCTTCGTAGAGCCGCGGAGTGCCGGGGTGGTCAAGCGCGGGACAGGGCCAGAACACGCCCATCTGCTCGTCGATCTTCTCCCAGGTGATCCCGAAGTAATCGGAGACCCCGCCCGACGAGGCGCGCCGCAGCTCGTCGAAGATCTCCTTCGTCGAGCGGTACTTGAACTTGTCAGCGGCCCCGAGACGGCGCGCCAGCTCGCAGATGACCCGCCAGTCCTCCCAGGCGTCCGGCGGAGGATCGACGGCCTTCTTGTGGTGGATGACCCGCCCCTCGACGTTGGTGGTCGTGCCCTCGTCCTCTTCCATCAGCGAGCCGGGCAGCACCACGTCCGCATGGCGCATCGTCTCGGAGAGGAAGAAGTCGATGCCGGCGAAGAACTCGAGCTTCTCCAGGGCCGCACGGATGAAATTCTGGTCGGGGAGCGAGACCAGCGGGTTGAAGCAGATCAGCAGCAGGCCCTTGATCTTGCCGGCGTGGATCGCCTCGAGGAGCGGCACCGCCGAGAGCCCCTTGTGTGGAATCGACGGCTCCGGCACCTCCCAGACCTGCGCGATGTACTTGCGGTGCGCCGGGTTCTCGACGTCCCGCGACCCCGGCAGCTGATCGCATTTCTGTCCCTGCTCCCGCGCGCCCTGCCCGTTCCCCTGGCCGGTGATCATCGCGTAGCCGCAGCCCTCGCGGCCGATGCGCCCCGAGCCCACCACCAGGTTCAGCGCGGCCATGCAGTTCTCCACGCCTTTCGAGTGGTGCTCGATCCCGCGCGCGTGGAGGAGGAAGCTGGTCTTCGCCGGGCCCCAGATCTCCGCCGCCTTGACGATCAGCGACGGAGGAACGCCCGCGATCTTCGCGCCGTATTCCGGCGTGTACTTCTCGACCGCCTTCTCCACCGCCTCCCATCCGACGGTGTGCGCGGCGATGAATTCGCGGTCGATCCACCCGCGCCGGATCATCACGTGCAGAATGGCGTTGAAGATCCCGATGTCTCCGCCGGGCCGCACCGGGATGAAGAGATCGACGGTGCGCGCGATGGGCGTGAGCCGCGGATCGAGGACGATGATCTTCGCCCCGTTCTCGCGCGCCTGCCAGACGTAGTCGGTGGTGATCGGCGAGCACTCGGCGACGTTGGAGCCGGCGATCAGCAGCGCTTCCGCCTTGGGGATGTCGCTCCACGGATTCCCCGAGCGATCGATGCCGAAGACCTTCTTCGAGGCGGCGGCCGCCGAGACCATGCAGAGCCGGCCGTTGTAGTCGATGTTCGCCGTGCGCAGGGCGACGCGCGCGAACTTGCCCATCAGGTACGCCTTCTCGTTCGTCAGCGACGCGCCGGTGAGCACCGCGAAGGCGTCGTTGCCGTGCGCGGCCTGGATGCGCTTCATCTCGCTCGCGACGCGGTCGAGCGCGGCCTCCCAGGGGACCTCGCGGAAGCCGTGGCCCTCGACGCGTTCGAGGGGGGCGAGCAGCCGGTCCGGATGCGTGTTCTGCATGTACCGCTTCACGCCCTTGGGACAGAGCTTTCCCTTGTTGAAGGGAAACTCCTCCCACGGCTCGAAGCCCACCACCTGGTTGTCCTTGACCTTGAGCTGGATCCCGCACTGCTGTCCGCAGAAGCAGCAATGCGTCTTCACCAGGCGGTCGGCCTCCCCGATCGGCTGCCAGCCGTCCGCGGGTTCCGTCTGCACCCGCGGGCCGTAGCGCGCGACCAGGTTCTCGATCGTGTCGGAGAGCTTCGCCATCGTCAGGGAGCCTCCGGCCGTGGACGGCCGTGCTCGCGCCACAAGCCGTCCTGGGTGATCGCCAGCAGCTTGCGGCGGCAGAGCGGGCACACGTCCTGGTAGTGCGCCGAAGCGGCGGCGAACTTGATCGCCAGCGCGTCCTCGACCTGCTTCAGGTCGTCGACGTGCAGCCGCCCCGCGAACTCCTTCCCGCAGCGGAGGCAGGCCACCTGCGGCCCCGCAGCGGAAGCGCGACGGTAGAACTCGATGGAGAGCTGCGCCGGGCGCTGGAAGATGTGGAAGAACTTTCCGAACGGCAGATAGAGGAGCGTGAAGATCACCGTCACCGCGTGGAACTCGGAGAGGAACGCGTAATGGTAGCCCCGCGCGGCGTGGGTGGAGACGGTGAGCAGCACCCCGGTGACGGAGATCGCGAAGAGGAGGAAGAGCGGCATCAGGTCGCTGGAGAGCTGCTGGACGGCGAGCGCGCCGCGGTCGCGCGCCCTGCGCCACATGGCGAAGCCGATCCCCAGGAGGACCAGCAGCGCAGCGAT
>DASREU010000234.1:0-10086 GCA_035651935.1 Myxococcales bacterium
TAGAGGAAGTCGCCGCTCCGGTCGCCGGTGAACATGCGGCCAGTCCGGTTGCCGCCGTGCGCCGCGGGCGCGAGGCCGATGATCAGCAGCTCCCCGCGCGGATCCCCGAATCCCGGCAATGGCCGCGCCCAGTACGTCCAGTCGCGAAAGCGCTTCACCTTGATGCGCGCCACTTCCTCGCGCCAGGCGACGAGCCGGGGGCAGGCCCGGCACTCGACGATCTCGCGGTGCAGCGCCTGGAGCTGCGTCAAGAGCCGCGCGTTCCGCCCCGTCCGCCGCCGCGGGTGCTGCCGCGGGGCATGCTCTGCGCCGGGCCGCGCATCCCGAAGCCGCGCTGGCTCTGCGCGTCCTTGCCGTGCGGAGTGCCGCGGAAGCCGCCTCCGCCGCCGAACCGGCCGCCGCTCTCGCCGCGCTCCTCCGCCTCGTTGACCTTGAGCGGCCTGCCGTTGAAGTCCTTGCCGTTGAGCTGCGCGATCGCCGTTTTCGCCTCCTCGTCGCTGTCCAGGTCGACGAAGGCGAATCCCCGCGAGCGGCCCGTCTCCTTGTCGGTGATGATCTTCACGGAGCGAACCGTGCGGTCGTCTCCGGCGATCAGCTGCTTGACCTGCGCTTCCGTGACGTCGAAGGGAAGATTGCCGACGAACAGGCGAGCCATGAGTCGTTCCTTTCCTCTGCCGGGGCGATCCTAGCAGGAGCAAAAGCGCCGCGCACCGGAACCTCCGCTGTGGCATCCTCCCCGGCCTATGCCTGAGGCGGTGCGCCTGCGCGGCGCGACCAAGCGCTATGGCGCCTTCACCGCGCTCGACCACGTCGATCTCGACATCCACCGCGGCGAGGTCTTCGCGCTCCTCGGTCCGAACGGCGCCGGCAAGACCACGCTGATCAGCCTGGTGGCGGGCACATCGCTCGCCAGCGAAGGGACCGTGGAGGTGCTGGGCCGGGACGTGGTGCAGGACTACCGGTTCACCCGCCGCGCCGTCGGGCTGGTGCCCCAGGAGATCAACTTCGACCCCTTCTTCACGGTCGAGGAGACCCTGCGCTTCCAGGCCGGCTACTTCGGAGTGCGGGTGAGCGACGCGCGGATGGACGACATCCTGGGAAACCTCAGCCTCCGGGACAAGCGGCACGCGAACACGCGCGCGCTCTCCGGCGGGATGAAGCGCCGCCTGCTCATCGCCAAGGCGCTGGTGCACGACCCGCCCGTGCTCTTTCTCGACGAGCCGACCGCCGGCGTCGATGTCGAGCTGCGGCGCGATCTCTGGAACTACGTCAAGCGGCTCGCCGGCGCCGGAACCACGGTGGTGCTCACCACCCATTACCTGGAGGAAGCAGAGGAGCTGGCCGACCGCATCGGCGTGATCAAGAACGGGCGGCTGCTCGTCGTCGAGGACAAGCGCGTGCTGCTCGCGCGCCATTCCCGCCGCACCGTGCGACTGGAACTGGATCGTCCGGTGCTGGAGCTGCCGCTCTCGCTCGCGCAGGCGGGCGCAACCCTCGCCGAAGGCGGCGGCGCGCTGGTGCTGACGCCGCGCCTGGGCGAGCCGCTTTCCGGGCCGCTGCAGGCGCTCGCTGCCGCCGGGCTGGGCGTCAACGACGTGCAGACGCGCGAGCCGCGCCTGGAGACAGTGATCCTCGAGCTGCTCAACTCGCCGACTCCCATCGTGCAGGCCGGAAACGGCGCGACCGCGTCCGAGCGTCCGGTGCCGCCGCTCCCGCCGCCCGCCGCTCCGGACGACCGGACGCTGGGAGTTCGTACCCTCTACCGCAAGGAAGTGACCCGGTTCCTGCGCGTCCCCGGGCAGACGATCCTCTCTCCGCTCGTCACCACCGCCCTCTACTTCGTCGTCTTCGGGTGGTCGCTCGGCGGCCGGCTGCGCGAAGTCGAAGGCGTGCCGTACATCCGCTTCCTGGTTCCCGGCCTGGTGATGCTCGGGATCATCAACAACGCCTTCCTCAACACCAGCTCGTCGATGTTCATCATGAAGCTGCAGGGGACCATCGTCGACCTGCTGGTGACGCCGCTCACCTATCTGGAGATGCTGGCCGCCTTCCTCCTGGCAGGCGCCACGCGGGCGCTCCTCGTCGGCGCCCTGACCTGGGCGACGGCCGCGCTCTTCGTCGGCCCGGAGGTGCCCCACCCGCTCGAGGCGTTCGTCGCCGGCGTCCTGGTGTCGTTCGCGTTCGCCGCGGCCGGGCTGATCGTGGCGCTGTGGGCGGAGAAGTTCGAGCAGGTGAACTTCATCCCCACCTTCGTGATCACGCCGCTCGCGTTCCTGGGCGGCGTCTTCTACTCCGCGGCGATGCTTCCCCCGACCTTCCGCATCGTGCTCCACCTGAACCCGATCTATTACATGATCGAATCGATGCGGTACGCGCTGATCGGCACCACGGTGGAGCACCCGTGGGAAGGCTTCGCCGTCATGCTGGTGATCGCGGTGGTGATGGTGTCCTGGGCGCTCTGGCTCCTGCGCCGCGGCTACAAGCTGCGCGCCTGACCCGCGCTCACTTGTGCGAGGGCGGGTTCTGCTCGGCGGCAGGTACCACCTGTGGCGGCCCGCCGGTGAGCCCGCGCTCGTTCGCCGAAGGCTGCGGCAGGACCGGAACCACCTTCTGCGTTCCCGGAGCCTTGGCGGCCACGTCGCTGGGCGGCCCCGGCACGCACAGGCTCTGCGTGGCGGACGACTCGCAGTGCTCGTCGGATCGGCAGAGGCCATCGCAAGGCGCTCTTTCGCACAGCCCGGTGCGCTGGTTGCAGACGGTCCCGCTGGTGCAGGTCGCGTAGCACCCACCGGCGCTGCGCTGCACGGCCGAAGTCCCGATCGCGGCAGCCGTCATGGTGCTCGCACCCGCCACCGTGCTCGCTGCGCACGCGGGGAGCAGGACTGCGATGAGCGCCAGCCGCACCATGCAACGCGATCATAACCGAAGGGTCGCGGCGCCGCTCGCCGCCTCAGCGCGCGGGGAAAGAGGCGCGGGTCCTCACCACGACGACATAGGGCGGGTTCTCCTCGGCGCTCCGCACCACCACGCGCGCAGGGCCGTCGAGCCCCGATCCGGACATCACCGCCGCGATGCCGTCCGCGCGCAAAGCTTGCGCACCGGGCGGCCGCGTCTCCAGGTGCCGGAGCCGATCGTGCAGCGGCGACCAGGCCGTCCCGGAGAAGCTGTAGGGCGCGCCGTCCTCGTTCGAGAGCAGCAGCGCCGTCGCCCACTGGGCCATCGCCATCGGCATCGGCAGCCCGAGCACGGCCTCCAGCCCCGCCACGCCGCCGGGGCTCGCGGCGACCCGGCCGGGGAGATCGGCGCCGCGGCGATCCGCGAACAAGCGGAGGAAGCTGTGCGCGCCCTGGTAGTTCCCGATCGGGTCCCCTTCCCATTGCGTCAGGCTGCGGCCATCGTAGCCGCGGAGATCGCCCTCGCCGTGCCCGAGGTAGGCGGTTCCCTCGGCGCGCCCTCCCGGGCCGTTCCAGCCGTAGCCGGCGAGGTCCTCCGCCACCTTGGAGAGCGCCTCGTTGATCCAGACCGCTTCGGGACCGTCGCACCTGTGCAGGACGCAGCGGCGCGCGAAGTTGAGCAGGTGCTGCATCTCGTGGGCGAGCGTCGCCGGGTACACCGAGGAGAAGAGATCCGCCCGCGCGTACCCGTTCTCGACGCCGTTGCGCGCGTCATTCAGGTACACGATCTCGCCGTGGTTGGATCCGGTGCCGGAGCACGCGGCGGAATCGTCGCGCGCCTGCACCAGATCGGCGTTGCCGAAATACCCGATCAACCATCCGCCGTTCAGGTGCGCGCCAAGCTCGTGCGTGAGCAGGACCAGGAGCTTGCCGTTCCCGTCGACGTCGGTCGGCGCGCCGAACGTCGACGTCACCGGCGGCCACACCTGCTCCTCGAATGCCTGCGCCAGGGTCTGCAGATCCGGGCCCTCGTAGGCGCCCAGGTCGTCGTCATCGACGTACACGTCGGCGTGCGCGGTGGTCACCGCGAGCGTCGCCGGCTTGCGGCGGTGGTGCGAGAAGTCGAGCCCGGAGACCACGCAGAACGAGCGGGGCGCGCCGGGCGCCAGCGTTTCCGCCGCGGCGGGCTGCTCCAGCGCCAGCGCGGATTCGCGCTCGCGCATCGCCTCGTGGAGGAGCGGCGCCGGCCGCGGCGACGTGAGCGCCGCCCGCGCGACCGTCGGTTCGGGATCGCCGACGCCGTCGATGCTCACCTCCGCCGTTGCCTCATCCCTGCCCCCGAAGTTCACCAGCAGCACTCCGATGCGTTCGCCGGCGGTGAGGCGGTCGAATCGCGCCTCGAGCGCGCCCCGGCGGAAGTCCCAGGGCGCGAAGATCTGCCAGTCCGAGCCGTTCCCGCCCGCGGCGCCCGCGCCGACCAGCGCGGTGGTCCGGCGACCCTGCGCGTCGACCCACACGCCCGATGCGACGCCCGGGAGAAGGGCATGCGCGCCGCGGACCAGCACCGGTTCCGAGACCGCGACGCCCCGATCGAGATCCGCGAGCTGCACGCGGCTGGCCGAGATGGTCGGCGCCGCATCCCAGAAGACCTCGACCGAGCCATCGCGCACGGAGGCGCGCACCGCGTGCGGCGCGCCGGAACCGCCGCAGGCGATCGCTGCGAAGAGGCAGACGGCGACCCGCATCGCCCGGATGGAAGCACGGCGTGCGGCCGGGCGCCGAATGAAAACGGCGCCTCGCCGTCCTACATTGGACTACCTCGGTTGCTCCACGTCCGCCGAATTTCGGGGGACACGTACGGATTTACGCAGTGCGCAAATACGTATTGTGTCCCCGAAATTGTCAGCGTGCGCCGGCGACGATGCGTGCGAAGTCGTCGGCCTTCAGGCTGGCTCCGCCCACCAGCGCCCCGTCGATGTCGGGCTGGCCGAGGAGGTCGGCCGCGTTCTCGGGCTTCACCGAACCGCCGTACTGGATGCGGACGGCGTCGGCAGCGGCGGGGCCCGCCAGGTCGCGCAAGAGACCGCGGATCTGCCCGTGCACCTCCTGCGCCTGCGCCGTGGTGGCGGTCTTCCCGGTGCCGATCGCCCAGACCGGCTCGTAGGCGAGCGTGCACGCGCCGATCGCCTCCGCGCCCAGCCCCGCGAAGGCGCCGCGGACCTGCCGCGAAACCACCTCCCAGGTGCGATTCGCCTCGCGCTCCTGGAGCGTCTCTCCGACGCAGACGATCGGGTGCAGCTGCGCCTCGAGCGCCGCGCGCAGCTTGCGGTTGACGCCTTCGTCGGTCTCGCCGAAGTACTGGCGCCGCTCGCTGTGCCCGAGGATCACGCCGTCGCAACCGATCTCCTTGAGCATCGGCGCGCTCACTTCGCCGGTGAACGCTCCCTGCTTCTCGGAATGGCAGTTCTGCGCGAAGAGCTGGATCGGCGACCCCTGCAGCGCCTGCTTCACCGTCTGCAGCGCCGTGAACGGCGGGGCCACCGCCACTTGGTTCTGCGTGTTCAGCCGCTGGCGCAGCTCCCGCACCAGCTGCCCCGCCTCGGCGGCGGTCTTGTGCATCTTCCAGTTGCCGCAGACGAACTTGCGACGTGGCATGCCGATCTCCGCGCTAGGCTTCGAGGACCTTGACCCCGGGCAGCTCCCGTCCTTCCAGGAACTCGAGAGATGCTCCGCCGCCGGTCGAGACGTGGGTCACCTTGTCCGCCATCCCCATCGCGGCGATCGCCGCGGCGGAGTCTCCGCCGCCGACCACCGTGAGCGCGCCGCGCCTGGTCGCCTCGGCCATCGCCTCGGCCACCGCGCGCGTGCCGGCAGCGAACTCCGGGATCTCGAACATGCCCATCGGGCCGTTCCAGAAGATCGTCCGCGCGCCGATGACGCGCTGCCGGTACAGCTCGCGGGTCTTCGGGCCGATGTCCAGCCCGAGCATGCCTTCCGGGATCTGCGCGACGACCTCCGTCGGGATGCCGCCCTTCGGTTCCTTCGCCACCACGTGGTCGGGGGGCAGCATCACCTCGACCCGCGACTGCGCCGCCTTGTCGAGGATCCGGCGCGCGACGTCGATCTTGTCCTTCTCCACCCGGGACGCGCCCACCGGAACGCCGCGCGCCGAGAGGAAGGTGTAGGCCATCGCCCCGCCGATCAGGAGCGCGTCCACCTTCCCGAGCAGCTGATCGATCACCTTGATCTTGTCGCTCACCTTCGCCCCGCCGAGGATGGCGAGGTACGGCTTCCCTTCGCCCTTGAGCAGCCCGTTGAGAACCTTCAGCTCGGCGGCGACGAGGAAGCCGGCGCCGCGCTGCGGGACGAGCTTCGCCATCCCGACGGTCGAGGCGTGCGCGCGGTGCACCGTGCCGAAGGCATCGTCCACGTAGACGTCGCAGAGGGAGGCCAGCTCGCGGGAGAAGGAGTCGTCGTTCGCCTCCTCCTCGGGGTGGAAGCGGAGGTTCTCGAGCAGGAGCACCTGCCCTTCGCGCAGCTCGGCGACCAGCTTCTTCACCCCGTCGCCCACGCAGTCGTCGGCGAGGATCACGTCCTGCCCGAGCAGCTGCGAGAGGCGCACTCCGGCGGGCTCCAGCGACATCTCCGGAACCGGCTTCCCGTCGGGGCGGCCGAGGTGGGAGGCGAGGATCACCCTCGCCTTCTTCTCCACCGCGTAGCGGATGGTGGGCAGCGCGGCGCGGATGCGCGCGTCGTCCTTCACCTTCCCCGTCTTCTTGTCCAGCGGGACGTTGAAGTCGACGCGAATGAACAGCCGCTTGCCCGCGATGGGGAGCTGCTCGATGGAGCGGATCATCGCGGCTTACAGCTTGCCGGCGATGAACAGACCCACGTCCACCATGCGGTTCGAGAAGCCCCACTCGTTGTCGTACCAGGAGAAGACCTTGACGAACTTCCCGTCGTCGGCCACCGCGGTCTGCGTGGAGTCGAAGATCGAGGAAGCCGGGTTGCCGTTGTAGTCGACGCTCACCGTCTGCTCGGTGTTGTACTCGAGGACGCCCTTGAGCTTTCCCTCGGCCGCGGCCTTGAAGGCGGCGTTGATCCCCTCGACCGTGGTCTTGCGGCTCAGTTCGGCCGTCAGATCCACCAGCGAGACGTTGGGCGTCGGCACCCGGATGGAGGTGCCGTTGAGCTTGCCCTTCAGCTCGGGGATCACCTCGCCGATCATCTTCGCCGCCCCGGTGGAGGACGGGATCATGCTCAGCGCGGCCGCGCGGGCGCGCCGCAGGTCCTCGTGCGGCAGGTCGAGGATGCGCTGATCGTTCGTGTAGCTGTGGATGGTGGTCATCAGCCCGCGCTCGATCCCGAAGCTCTCCATCAGCACCTTGGCGACCGGCGCCAGGCAGTTGGTGGTGCAGCTGGCGTTGCTGATCACGTTGTGCTTCGCCGGGTCGTACTTCTCGTGGTTGATCCCGTAGCAGAGCGAGAGGTCCGGCCCCTTCGCCGGCGCCGAGATGATCACCTTCTTCGCGCCCGCCTTGAGGTGCTTGTCGGCGTCCTCGCGCTTGGTGAACCGGCCCGAGCACTCCAGGGCGATGTCCACCCGGAGCTCCTTGTGCTGCAGCTCGGAGGGGTCGCGCTTCGCGCTCACCGCGATGCGCTTGCCGTTGATCACCATCGCGTCTTCGGTCGCCTCGACCTTGCCGCTGAAGATCCCGTGCACCGAGTCGTACTTGAAGAGGTGCGCGAGCGTGTGCGGCTTGTCGACGTCGTTGATCAGCACGACGTCCAGATCCGCGCCGCGCTTGATCGCCGCGCGCAGGATGTTGCGGCCGATGCGACCAAAGCCGTTGATGGCGAAACGAGCCATTTTCGAAGCCTCCTTGGGGGAGGGACAAATAGGCTCGGAACTGCGGAGCGTCAAGCCGCTGTGAGGGGGTTCGCGAAGCGGCACAGCCGCCCGCCGCAGGAAGCGGCGCAGCGGCTGTGCGGACCGACCCGGCCGATCTCAGGCAGCGCCCTTGCGCTCCGCCTGCAGATCCTGCGTGATCAGATCGATCAGCTCCGTCGAGAGCGCGAGCAACTGCTTCGGGGTGTAGCCGTTCTCCCGCAGCTCGCGATAGAACGACCGCGCGAGGATGCGCGCACCAGCTGCGCGATCGATGTTGGGAATGGATGCGGGTGTCGCGGGGGGCGATCCATTCGGTGTGACGAGCTTCTCGGACACGAGAGACCTCGTTCAAAGGGGGCGTTCCTGGGAGTTGGAGTGCAACTGTTCGGCCGGAACGTGAATCCCAGAAAAATCAGTGAGTTGCAAGACGCATGGCGTCGTATGGCGCGCCGCGGTGCGAATGCCGCGAGTCGCTTTCGTAACAATGACGGTGCATCCCGCGCAACCGCGTTCGCACCGCGCCGCGTCGTCCTCATTGCAGCAGCGCGGGACGATTCCTAACCTGACGGCCGCATGAAGCTGCAGGTCAGGCAGGAGGGCGGCACACACGAGCTCACCATCGGGAGCCAGAAGGAGTTCCTGCAGCTCTGGAACCGGGGGGTCATCGCCTCCGACGACCTGGTGCGGAGCGGGGATCGCTGGGTCCCCGCCGGCGAGCTGCCCTGGATCCACGGGATGGTGGCCGACCGCAAGCGGGACGGCCGGCGGCTCTTCTGGATCACCCTGCTGCTGATGTTCGCCGGCCTCCTCGCCGCGCTCTGGATCCAGTCGCACGCCGGACTGGCGGCGCGAAAAACGGGCGTCTCGCCGCAAGGCTCGGTGCGGCCCGTGCCGCGCTGAAGGTGTGGTAGAGAAACGCGATGCCGACGAAGGCGATCTGGGAAGGGAAGGAGTGCGACGTCCGCGTCGACAGCGACCTCGAGGCGAACTGGAGCGTGAGCATCCTCTCGGGTGAGTTCGATCCCGTGAGCCTGATCAAGCGGCCCGCCGCTCCGGTGATGATCAAGCTGCGGGCGAAGTCGCGCTGGCTGGCGATGGACGCCGGCCTCAAGGCGCTCAAGGCGCAAGGCAAGATCAGCGACTACACCATCGAGCCGCGGCCCCAGGCCGAGCTGGACGCCGAGGCGGCGGAAAAGGCTCGACTCGCCGCGAAGAAGGCCGCGGGCGCGAAGCCGGCCGCCGAGGAAGAGGAAGCGTAGGGCCCGATCAGGGGAAGGTGTTCGGGTCGCCGCTCTTCGTCCCCACCCAGCTCACGTCGTACGAGCAGGACGGCTGCGACTGGACGACGTGCGTCGTCGCGGTGAACCCCATCGCGCTGAACTGGCCGGCGATGGAGATGGTGAACGCGCCGCCGCCCACCGCGGTTCCCGGGACGGAGAACGCGCCGGTCGGCGTGACGGTCCCCGAGTAGACCGTCCCCGCGTGCGTCAGCGAGAGCGTCCCCGCTCCGGGGGTGTGCGCGACCTCCGTCGGGTTGTCGCGAACGGGCGCCGCGCTGCAGGTGCTGCCCGGCAGCAGCGTGACCTGGGTCGCGTACGTGCCGCCCACGGAGAGCTGCCGCATCCCGGACGATCCGCCGCAAGCGAACGCAACCGCAGCGACGCAGGAGAAAGCCGTGCGCATGGGTTTCCCTCCCGGGGCTACCGGACGGTGAAAGCGTACACCGCCGTGTTGCCGGCGACGTACACGCGTCCCTTGGCGATGATCGGCGCGTTGAATTTTCTCAAGTCTCCCAGTTGCGCGCTGGTGAACAGAACCTCACCGGTCTCCGCGTTGAAGGCGTGGAGCTTGTTGTCTCCCTCCGCGCCGACCTGCCAGACGGTGGCCTCCGCGCCCGAGCCCGTGGTGCTGGAGATCGGCGAGCCCCGTCCGCTCACGGCCCCGCACCAGGCGGTCGCAATCCCGGGCGGCGACCCGGCGGTGATGCGCAAGACGACGAACCCGTTCGCGGAGGTCGGGCAGGAAGTCCCGCTCGCCGGAAAGGCGAGGATGGTTCCTGTCGGCGTTCCGATGACCGTCGGCGCGGTGATCACCACCCCGCTCGCGACGCGCGGCGTGGCGAGGCCGCCGCCCACGCCGCCGAGATTGTCGCGGTCCGCGAGGTAGAGCCGGCCATCCTTCCCGAGCGTGGCGACGTAGTGCGCCGCGCCCACGTCGAACGGCAGGGCGCCGGCAGTTCCGATGTCCGTGTCGCTGCCATCCAGCGACGCCCAGTTCGCCGGCGCGTAGAAGTCTGCCGGA
>DASREU010000235.1:0-21904 GCA_035651935.1 Myxococcales bacterium
GCTGCGCGCCCGTCCTGTTGCTGGAGGCCGCCCACCGCGACGAGCACGTCCGCAACAGCGCTCCGGGCGCGACGTTCGAATGGACCGAGCGCCCCGGCGTCCGCATCCTGGTCGAGCGCTGGATCGATGCCGTCCCCGGCCTCTCCCGCGCCGTCTTCCGCATCCAGCGGCCCGGCCAGCCCGACGTGGTGAAGGAGCTCCGGCACCGGCTCTACAGCGCGACGGAGCTCGCGGGGATGCTGCGCAAGGCCGGGTACGAGCGCATCGACTGCTTCGGCGACTACGATCGGCGCGCCTTCGCCATCGATTCTCCCCTCTTCCTCGCGCACGCGAGCTGAGCGATGGACTTCGCCCGCCTCAAGGAGCTGCTCTTCGCGCGCGGCAACTTCGGCGTGAAGCTCGGCCTCGAGCGGATGGAGCAGGCTTGCGCGCTCCTGGGCAGTCCGGAGCGCAGCGCGCCGGTACTGCACGTCGCGGGGACCAACGGCAAGGGCTCCACCTGCGCGTTCGCGGAAGCAGCGCTCCGCGCGAAAGGGCTGCGGACGGGGCTGTATACCAGCCCCCACCTCAACCATTTCTGCGAGCGGATCCGGATCCGCGGCGAGCCCATCTCCGAGGAACGAGCGGGCGGCCTGCTCGAGGAGCTGATCTCGCGCGTGCCCTGGGCGCTCGGCGATCCAGGGCTGACCTTCTTCGAGATCGCCACCCTGATGGCGTTCCTCGCCTTCCGCGAAGTCGAGGTGATGGTGATCGAGGTCGGCCTCGGCGGCCGCCTGGACGCGACCAACGTGGTGCGGCCGCGCGCCTGCGCGGTCAGCGCGCTCGGGCTCGAGCACACGCGATATCTCGGACCCACGCTGCTTCACGTCGCGGCGGAGAAGGCCGGCATCTTCAAGCCCGGTGCGCCGGCGGTGAGCGCCGGGCAACCCCGCGGGGCCGCGGAGGTGCTGCAGGCCCGCGCCGACGCGCTCGGGATTCCCCTCTGGCGCCCCGGGCGCGACTACCGCTTCGAGAGCCGGGAAGGGCGCCCGTTCTGCTACGCCGGCCCGCGCTGGACGGTGCGCGCCGAGCCGGGCCTCGCCGGCCAGCACCAGCGCGCGAACGCCGCGCTCGCCTGCGCGCTCCTGGAGGCGAGCGGGCTCTGCGAGCCGCGCCACGCCGAGGCCGGGCTTGCGGCGGCGCGCTGGCCGGGGCGGCTCGAGAGGTTCGGCGACGTCCTGATCGACGGCGCGCACAACCCGCACGCCGCGCGCGCGCTGGCGCGATCGCTGCCCCCGATCCTGCAGGGCCGTCCGCTCCATCTCGTGTTCGGCGCGCTGGAGGACAAGGACGCCAAGGCGATGCTCGACGCGCTCGTCCCCCTCGCCAGCACCGTCCATTACTGCGCCCCGGACTCGCCGCGCGCGATTCCGCCCGGGCGCCTCCTGCAGATCCACCCCGGCGAGGTGCACGAGAGCGTCGCCGGCGCGCTCGCCGCCGCCCGGCGGCTCCCCGGCCTGGTGCTCTGCTTCGGCTCGCTCTACCTGGCGGGAGAGGCCCGCGCGCTCCTGCTCGGCACTCCGAGCGTCCCCATGCCGGCCGAGCGCCTGTAGGACAGTTTGCCACCCCGGAGCACAAGTCCTACTTTATTGTAGCGCGGACCCGGTGGGGGGTCGTACGGCCGCGATTTTCGAAAGGAGACCGTGCGCCGGCCAGACTTCCAGGATCCTCCTTCCCAGCTGGACCTCGAGCGCATCGCGTTCAAGTCGCTCTATTCGAAGGAGATCTACGGCGCGCGGACGGACGACGGGTGGCTGCTGCAGATCTCCCGCTACAAGCCCACTCCGCAGCCCTGGCACCAGCCGATCTCCGGCCAACCCCTGCTGCTCGTTCCCGGCTGGTCGCAGAACCGGCACGCCTTCACCTGCGGCGACTTCGTCAAGCAGCTGCTCGCCTACGGGGCGGACATCCACATCGTCGAGCTGCGCGGCCACGGGCTCTCCAACCAGAAGCTGCAGCTCGCGCACGGTCTCCGCCCCAGGGACCTGGACTGGGACTGGGACATCGACAGCTACTTCCTCCACGACGTGCCCGCCGCGGTGCAGGCGGTGAAGGAGAAGACGGGCCGGGCGAAGATCTTCTACGTCGGCGCCAGCATGGGCGGCATGCTCGGGTACGGATACGCGGGCAGCCATGACGACCTCGCCGGGCTGGTCGCCATTGGCGCGCCGAGCGACATCGGCCGCGGCTTCCTCGGGCTGCGCGCCGCGGCGCTGTTCGGGCCGGCGCTGATGGGTCCGTTGCTCGACGCCGCCTGCCGGGCGGCGAGCGTCGCCGGCCGCACCCGGCACGGAGCGGCCGCCATGCTCCGCAAGGTGCGCTTCCTCGCGCGCGCCGCGAACCTGCTCGCCGCGCCCGAGAGCAAGTTCAAGCCGGTGCACTTCAACCACATCCCGGTGGACGCACTGCTCCGCGCGCTGGCCCGGGCCGCGACCGAGAGCAACCTCCGCCGCTACGAGCTGATCGCGCGGTACGTGGGCTCGCTGCTCAATCCCGCGCGCGTCACCGCCGAGGACTTCCGCTGGCTGCTCTCGGAAGGCGGGGAGAAGGAGCCGCGCCGGGTGGTGGAGGAGTTCGCGCGCTGGATCCGGAACGACGAGATGAAGTGCTACCGGACGGGCTACGACTACAAGGCGCACTTCAAGGACATCTCCGTCCCGATGGCCATCTTCTTCGGCGACCTGGACAAGATCGCGTCGGCGCGCAGCACCCGGGGGATCTACCGGGCCGCGCGCAGCGAGTACCTGCTCTGGCGCCCGGTGAAGGAGAACAGCCACCTCGAGTTGACCATGGGCACCGACATCCACCAGATCTGTGAGGACGTGAAGGACCTGGTGGAATACGCGGCGCGCCTCCCGCGCGAGAGGGTCCTCGAGTCTCTTGGGTGAGCGGGGATCGCATGTTAGCGTTCCGCTCCTGTGAACACGCACATCTCCCACCTCGCGGGCGGCGCCCTGGCGCTGCTGGCTCTCGCCGCCGCGGCGGACGAGCCGAAGCGGCTCCTGGGGATGCGCGCAGGCGGAGACGCGCAGGCGAGCACGCTCGAGATCGAGGGCGATCACCCGCTGTCGTTCACCACCATGAAGCTGCAGGATCCGCCGCGGGTGGTGGTGGATTTCGCGGACACCGGGATCGGCGACGGGGCGCGCGCGCTGGAGGTGGGAGACGGCACGCTGCGCCGGGCCGCCATCGCGCAGGCGGGGTCGCACACCGCCCGCGTGGTCGTCGAGCTGGCAGCGGACGCGGAGTTCGAGGTGCGCGCCGAGGGCAACCGGGTGGAAGTGCGGATCCCGCGGTCCGCGCTGGCTGCGCAGGAACCTCCGCCGGCGCCGGCCGGGAGCCCCGCGGAAGCGGAAGCGGAGAAGGTCGCTTCCTTGCCGACGGTCTCGCTGGTCCCGTCCAACCCGGTCGAGCCGCCGCTGCCGGATCCGCGCACCGAACGGCAGCGCGCCGCGCTGGAGAAAGCGGCCGCCGTGAAGAAGGCGCTCGCCGAGAGGCGCGCCCAGGCCGAGCAGCAGCGCCGCGACAAGGCGGAGCAGCGCCGGCAGGCCGCGGCCGATCGCGCTGCGCGCAAGCTCGCGGCGGCGGAGCGGAGGCGGACCGGGATCGCAAAGCCCGCCCCGGCAGCGCCGGCTTCCGCGGTCGCCGTGAAGGAACCCGAGGAGGCGCCGCGCGCCCCCATCCACGAATCTGCCGCGCCGCCGCCCGCCGTCGCCGCGCGCCAGCCGGAGCACGAGACAACGCCCGTGCTCGCCGCCCCGGCGCAGGCGCGCAAAGCACCGGAACGGCTGGCGATGGCCGCCGGCCGGCACATCACCGGCATCGGGTTCCGGCCGGTCCGCGGGGGCGAGGTGATCGTCCGCAGCGATGGCCCGCTCGAATACGGCATCAGCGGCGAAGGGAACTCGGTGCTCCTCCATCTGCCGAGCACCGCCATCCCGTTGCCGAACAACCGTCGCCCGCTCGACACGCAGTTCTTTGCCGGCGCCGTCCAGCGGGTGGTTCCCCTGCCGGTCGCGGGCGGAACGGACGTCCGCATCGAGCTGCGCGAGCACGCCGAGTACCAGCTGGCGCAGTCCGGATCGGTGCTGACGGTGACCTTCTCGTCTCCCCGTTAGTCGCTCTTCGTGCTCCGCTCCGGCGCCGCGACGGCAGCCCTCGCCCTCCTGGTGCTGGGTCCTCCGGTGCGTGCGGAAAGCTCGTTCTTCGCGGGAACCCCCGACCAGCCGGTCGAAGTCGAGGCCGACCACATCACCTACGCCTGGGAAGCGCAGCTCGTCCGCCTCGACGGCCACGTGGTCGCGCGGCGCGCAGGCGGCATCCTGCGCGCCGGAGCGGGCAGCCTGGACCGGAAGCACGGCATCCTCAGGCTCACGGGCGGCGTCCTCGGCGTGCAGGGGAAGCAGGTGTTTCTTGCCGACACCGCCATCGTCGACCTGAACGACCATTCCGCCGACCTGGGCAAGGCGGTGCTCTATCTGAAGACGCTCCCGGCGAATCCCGACGCGCCGCGCGCCGGCGCCAACGCGCTCACGCTGCACGGCAGCCGGGTGCGCCAGCTCTCCGGCGGCCGGTATCTCGCGGATCACGTGACGCTCACCCCCTGCGACTGCGCCGGCGATCCGGATTACGAGCTCCTCGCGGACACCGCTGAGATCGAGGGCGACCGCGCGCACCTGCACGGCGTCGATCTGCGCTTCGCGTTCGGGGGCACCATTCCCCTCTTTCCGCTTTCGCTGCCGCTCACCGGCCGCCAGTCCGGGCTGCTCGCGCCGCAGCCCAGCTTCGGAGGGCCGACGGGCTTCCTCACCTGGGCCCAGCCGGTGTTCCTGACCCTCGGCCCCAGCGCCGATCTGACGCTGACGCCCGGGTGGCACACCGGCGGGGAATCGCACCGCCCCGATCCGGGCCTGCGCTCGATCAAGGGGCCGATGCTGGGGACGGAATTCCGCTATGCGCCCGTTCCGGGCACCACCGGGTCGGTGTTGCTCGACCTCTTCCAGGATCTCGACCAGCACGACTCGCCCGGCGGACGGGGATACCGTGGCCTGCGCGGCGCCGGGCACCTGACGCATCGGACCGAGAGCGAGGCGGGCGTGTTCGCGGCCCAGGGCCTCGCCGCGAGCGACGTGATGGCGGTGCGCGACCAGACCGCGCAGTCGATCGAGACCACGTTCGATCTCTTCACCACCGACGTGGGCTTCTGGCGCGCCCGCGGTCCGCTGACCCTCGGCGTGGACGCGACGCTGATGCAGGACATGCGGATCGCGCCCGGGATCGATCGGACGCTCTCCGGGGGCGCGGGTGCGACGTTCCAGCGCCTGCCGGCGTTGTTCGCGCAGATCGCTCCGCTGGAAATGGGCCAGGCGACGTTCTCGATGGAGGCGAGCGCGGTCCAGTTCACGCGCTTCCGGGCGCCCGACCCGCAGGAGCGGACGACAGGCTTCGGGTTCACCGACCGCGCGGCGTCGGTCGCGGTGGGCCAGGGCGACGAATCCCGGGCTCCGGCGTTGCGCCTCGATCTCGCGCCCCGGATGACGCTCGCCGCGGCGAGCACGCGCGCGGTGGAGATGGAGTTGCTCGCCGGCGGGAGGCTGGATGGCTGGGTGGTGGAGGGCGCTTCCGACCGCAACCGCGTGCGCGCGTACGCCCTGGTCGGCGCGCGCGCGGCCGCTCCGCTGGAGCGCAGATTCGGCGGCGTGCTCCACCGCATCGAGCCGGCGCTGGAGATCCGGGCGCTCTCGAAATCCTTCCAGGCCGGCGGCGCGCCGTTCGGCGATCTCACCGACGCCGGCGGGTTGCAGTTCGCGTCCAGGCCGGATGCGTCGCAGCAGGGGTTGACCGCCGATCCCGCCAACGGCATCGCCGGCGTCCCCGCCGCCCGCCGCGCGTACGACGAGATCGACTTCGCCGCGCCGGTGAGCGGGGCGGTGGAAGCGACCGCCTTGCTTGCGCAGTCGTTGTGGACGAAGCCCGGGCGCCTCCCCGGACGGATCGTCCGCTTCGACCTGCTGCAGGACGTCCTCCTCTGGGCAGGAGGCGCCAGGGCGCGCATGGGCGAGGGAAGCGCCGTCGCGGCCGTGCAGTTCGGACCGGGCAACGTGCAGGGCGCGGTGCGCTACGACTGGGCCCTGCGGCACGTGTCCGCGTTCAGCGCCGGCGCCGGCATCCGCGACGCGCGCGGAGACGAGGCGCATACGTCCGTCGACATGCTGCGCGGCAGCTCGAGCGAGCGGCTGCGCGCCGGCATCGACGAGCTGTTCTCGGCCGCACGGTATGCGAACGCCTCGTCGGCGCTGACCGGCAGCGCCAGGATCGGCGCGTCCGGCGCACTGCCGCTCAACTTCCGGCTTGCCTACGACCTCGCATACACGCCGGGTGAGCTCCCGGCCGACTTCGCGAACTGGCTGCATACGGCCGTGCTTTCGCTGGAGACGACGTGCCACTGCGCCGGCCTGCAGCTCTCCGCCACGGTTCCGTTCCACGACGCCCGCCTGCTCCGCTCGCCGACGTTTTCCCTGCGGATCGACTTGAAATCGCTGGGGTCGTTCACGACGTTCTAGCTGTATATTTCAGGATGTTTCACTGGTGGTGTCTGGCCGGTGCCGCGCGTGCTGATAGTAGGTTTCCTTCCACAACGAGAGGCCGGCGTCCTCACCAGAATGGTCCAGGGCCAGGGAAGCGTCGTCAAGGATGTCGGGCGCAGGATTCGTCAGCTCCGGGTGTCGCGCTCCGTGCGCATGACCCAGGAGGATCTGAGCGAGCGCGCGCGCATCAGCGTCTCCTTCCTGTCCATGATCGAGCGCGGGGAGCGTTCGCCGCACCTGGAGACGCTCGCCGCGATCGCGCACGGGCTGGACGTCCGGATCGCGGACCTGTTCCTGGACGAGGGCGAGAGCAGCGACGTGGAGCCGATCTTCCGTCCGCTGCTGGAGGCCTGCCGCAAGCACAACCTCGGCAAGCGCGACGTCGACCGCCTGATCTCCGTCGTGCGCACCATGTTTGCCGCTTGACGCTGCGACCCCTCCCCGGCACCGTGGGGCGCGGTGACGGGGCTGCGCGAAGAGCAACGCGGGGCAGCGCGGTGGCTGATCCTCGATCGGCCGGCGCAGCGGAACGCGCTCACCGGCGAGTTGATGGCGGCGCTCTCCGCCGCGCTTTCCCGCGCCGACGCCGATGCCGAGGTGCGCGCGATCTGCCTCACCGGGTCCGGCGAGAAGGCGTTCTGCTCGGGGATGGACCTCGCCGCGGCGGGAGGGGCCGCCCAGGCCGGTCCTCTGGCGGCACACGAGGTCCGGCGGGCGTACGCCGCGCTCCTGGCGGAGCTTCCGCGGCTGGGGAAGCCGGTGGTCGCCGCCGTGAACGGCGCCGTGCTCGGCGGCGGAATCGGACTGCTCGCCGCCTGCGATCTGGCGGTCGCCGCCGCCGACGCCCTCTTCGGAACGCCGGAGGTGGACGTCGGGCTCTTCCCGTACATGGCCCTGGCGCCGCTCTCACGCTGCATCGGCCGCCGCGCTGCCCTGGAGCTGATGCTGACCGCGCGCCGGATCGACGCGGCGGAAGCGCGCGCGATCGGGCTGATCAACCGCGCGGTCCCGCGCGCGGAGCTTCTGGCGAGGGCACAGGAGCTGCTCGACCTCCTCGCGCAGAAGAGCCCGTCCGCGCTGCGCCTCGGCCGCCGCGCGTTCTACGCCACCCAGGATCTGCCGTACGAGGCTCAGCTCGAGGCGCTCTGCGCGCAGCTCTCGATCAACGCGCTCTCGGAGGACACGGCCGAGGGGGTGGCCGCGTTCCTGGAGAAGCGCAAGCCGGAGTTCAAGGGGAAGTGATGGGCTCGGACAAGGTCGTCGTCACCTGCGCGCTGACGGGAGTGCTGGCCAACCGCGACCAGTGCCCCTGGGTTCCGTACACGCCGGCGGAGATCGCGGAGGAGGCGCGCCGCGCGTTCGAGGCCGGCGCCGCCGTGGTGCACATCCACGCGCGCACCGACGAGGGGGCGCCGACGTACGAACCGTCCGTGTACGCGGCGATCCGGCGCGAGATCGAGCAGCGCTGCCCGGTGATCCTCAACTTCTCCACGGGCGGGATGGGCCCGATGGAGGATCGCGTCGCCCACATCGCCCAGGTGAAGCCGGCGCTCGGCGCGCTGAACATGGGCTCGATGAACTACGCGAAGTACTCGCCCAGGCGGAAGGACTTCGTCTTCGACTTCGTGTTCGAGAACCCCTTCCGCGACATCGCCTTCCTCCTCGGCGTGATGAAGGAGGCGGGGGTGAAGCCCGAGCTGGAGTGTTTCGACGTCGGGCACACCAACTCCATCGGCCCACTGCTCGACAAGGGACTGTTGAAGCGACCCCTGCAATTCAGCTTCATCATGGGCGTCCTGGGCGGGCTCCGCGCCACGGCCGAGAACCTCGCGGTCCAGGCGCGCGAGACGCCGCCGGACAGCACCTGGGAGGTGATCGGCATCTCGCACGAGCAGTGGCGGATGCTGGCGGCGGCGCTGTCGCTCGGCGGCAACGTGCGCGTCGGGCTGGAGGACAACTTCTACCTGGACACGCAGGGCAAGGAGATGGCGCGCTCCAACGGCGATCTGGTGGCGAAGGCGGTCCGGATGGCACGCGACATCGGCCGGGAGCCGGCCACGGTCGCGGAGGCGCGCGCAATCCTTTCGCTTGGCGCTGCGGCGCCATAGGCGCAGGCTTCCACCCTTGGGAGGCATGGGTCGACGCGACCGGGAAAAAAATAATTATTTTTTTCCCGGGGCGGCGCCGCGTGGAACGTCTTTGCCCGGGCGTCATGCGGGAGCTACGAGGTGCCGACTCTTGACACGCCGCGCTAAGGCCCCTATCCAACGCCGTCACCCAACAGGAGAAGCGCCGTGAAGAAGATCCGCCTGCTCACGCCCGGTCCCACCCCTGTTCCCGAGCGCCTCTCGCTGCGGATGGCGCGCCCGATCGTGCACCACCGCTCGCCGGAGTTCGAGGCGGTGTTCGCCCGGGTGCGCGAAGGGCTGTCCTGGCTGTTCCAGACGAAACAGGACGTCCTGGTGTTCGCGTCGAGCGGGACGGGGGCGATGGAGGCCTCTTTCGTCAACTTCCTCCGCAAGGGCGACACGGCGGTGGTGGTCGACGGCGGCAAGTTCGGGGAGCGCTGGGTCAAGTTCGCGAAGGCGTACGGCGTCAACGCGGTGGTCCTCAAGTGCGAGTGGGGCCATCCCGTCGAGGCTTCGGCGGTGGAGAAGGCGCTGCGCGACCATCCGCAGGCGAAGGCCGTCTACGTCCAGGCCAACGAGAGCTCCACCGGGGTCTACCATCCGATCCGCGAGCTGGCGCAGGTGACCGCGCGGACCGGCGCGATCCTGGTGGTCGACGCCATCAGCGCGCTCGGGGCGATGCCGCTGCCGATGGACGAGTGGGGCATCGACGTGCTGGTCAGCGCCGGGCACAAGGCGCTCGGTCTTCCCCCGGGGATCGCCTTCCTAGCCGCCGGCGAGAAGGCCTGGAAGCTTAACGAATCGGCCGACCTGCCGCGCTTCTACTTCGACGTCAAGCGCGAGCGCGAGAACCAGCGCAAGAACCAGACCGCCTGGACGCCGGCGATCGCGCTGGTGGAGGGGCTCGACGAGTCGCTGGCCATGTTCCGCGAGGAAGGCCTGGAGAACGTCTTCGCCCGGCACGAGCGGATGGCGAAGGCGGCGCGCGCCGGGATGCAGGCGCTGGGGCTGACGCTCTACTCGAAGAGTCCCTCCGCGGCGATGACCACAGTGCTCGCTCCCGACGGCGTCGACTCCGAGAAGCTGGTGAAGCACCTGTTCGCCAGATACGGGATCAAGCTGGTGGGCGGCCAGGACGCGGCGAAGGGAAAGATCTTCCGCATCGCGCACCTCGGCTACTTCGATGACTTCGACGTGCTGGTGGTGATCGGCGCGATCGAGCGGGGCCTGCACGACCTGGGCGCGAAGATCCAGCTCGGCGCGGGACTTGCCGCCGCGCAGCAGTCGTTCGCCGGAGGACGCTGATGCGCATCCTGATCTCCGATGATCTCTCTCCCGAGTCGAAGACCATCCTCGAGCGGATCCCCGGAGCCCAGGTCGACTTCAAGCCAGGCCTCACGCCCGCCGAGCTGCGCGAGGTGATCGGCGGCTACGACGCGCTCGCCGTGCGCAGCGCCACGAAGGTGACGGCGGACCTCCTCTCCGCCGCCGGCCGGCTGCGGGTGATCGGGCGCGCCGGGACGGGCGTCGACAACATCGACCTCGCTACCGCCACCCGGCGCGGCGTGGTGGTGATGAACGCGCCGGGCGGGAACAGCGTCTCCGTCGCCGAGCACACCGTGGCGCTGCTCCTCGCCCTGGCGCGCCAGGTGGCCGACGCGTCCCAGAGCACCCGCGCGGGGAAGTGGGAGAAGAAGAAGTTCGCTTCCGGGCGCGAGCTGTCGGGCAAGACGCTGGGAGTGATCGGGACCGGGAACATCGGCGCGCTGGTGGTGCAGCGGGCGAAGGCCTTCGGGATGAAAGTAGTTGCCTACGATCCCTTCCTCAGCGAGGAGGCGGCGGCGAAGCTCGGGGTCGAGCTGGTGGCGCTCCCGGACATCTTCCGCCGCAGCGACGCGATCACCCTCCACGTGCCGCTCACCGAGCAGACGAAGAACATGGTCGGCGCCCCGCAGCTCGCGCAGATGAAGCCAGGCGCGCTGCTGATCAACTGCGCGCGCGGCGGCCTGGTCGACGAGAAGGCGCTGGCCGATGCGCTCCGGTCGAAGCGGCTGGGCGGCGCCGCCCTGGACGTCTTCGAGAGCGAGCCGCCCTCCGCCGATCATCCGCTGTTCGCCTGCGAGAACTTCATCGCCACTCCCCACCTCGGGGGGAGCACCGAGGACGCGCAGCAGAACGTGGCGGTGATCGTCTGCGAGGCGATGGTGGAGTACCTCACCACCGGCACCGTCCGGAACGCGGTCAACGTCCCGTCCGTCAGTGGCGAGGTGCTGGAGCGGCTCGGCCCCTTCCTGCGGCTCGGCGAGAAGCTCGGGAAGTTCGCCGGGCAGATCGCGCTCCAGGACGAGGCGGGCGCGCCGGAGCAGATCGAGATCGCCTACGCTGGAGAAGTGGCGCAGCATCCGACGGCGCCGCTGACGGCGGCGGTCCTCAAGGGCGTCCTCGGGACGTTCCTCGCCGAGCCGGTGAACGAGGTCTCCGCTCCGGCGCTGGCGCGCGAGCGCGGCCTCGCCATCCAGGAGGTGAAGACCAGCGAGACGCCGGACTTCGCCAGCCTGATCTCTGTGCGGCTGCGCTGCGGGAAGGGCGCCAGCACCGCGGTCTCCGGCACCATCGTCGGCAAGCGCGAGCCGCGCCTGGTCCAGGTGCAGAAGTTCGAGCTGGAGGCGGTGCCGGAAGGAGCGATCCTCGTGATGCACAACGACGACAAGCCGGGCGTGATCGGCAACGTCGGCCGGACGCTCGGCGAGGCGCAGGTGAACATCGCCCAGTTCGCGCTGGCCCGCGATCGCAAGAGCGGCGAGGCGCTGGCCCTGGTGAACGTCGACTCGGTGGCGGGGCCGGAGGTGCTCGAGCGCCTCCGCAAGCTGCCGAACGTGCGCAACGTGCACCAGGTGGTGCTGTGAGAGCTGCGCTCGCGCTCTGCGTCCTCCTGGCGCTCGCCTGCTCGCGCAAGCAGCCGGAGCAGCACGTCACCGCCGCCCGGCCCGCTCCGGTGGTCGATGCCGGGCCGGCCGCGCAACCCGCGGTCACCACGCAGGGGGCGGACATCTCCTGGCTGGTCGGGACCTGGGAGCGGCAGACCGGCCCGAAGGAGTGGCTGCTCTTCAATGCCCCGAAGGAGGTGGGCGTGCTCTCGGGGAAGCCGCCCTCGCTGACCGAGCGCGGCGAGTTCATCCCCACCGGCCGATCCGTCTCGCTCTTCTTCCGCGGCGCGGGCGGCAGCACCGTCGAGCGCGTCCTCGAAGCGTCGCCGGATCACACCGAGCTGCACGAGAGCGGCAACCCGCCGGCGACGTACCGCCGCGGCGCGCCGCCGTGATAGGGAAAGTTCCATGTCCAACGTAGTGATCGTCGGCGCGCAGTGGGGGGACGAGGGGAAGGGGAAGGTCGTCGACCTCTTCACCTCCTGGGCCGACGTGGTGGTGCGCTACCAGGGCGGGGCGAACGCGGGGCACACGCTGGTGGTCGGCGGCGTGAAGACCGTCCTCCACCTGGTGCCGAGCGGCGTCCTCCACCCGGGGAAGAAGTGCGTGATCGGCAACGGCGTGGTGGTCGATCCGGAAGCCTTGATCGAAGAGGTCGATCTGCTGCGCAGCCGCGGGCTGCTCGCAGACCCCACCCAGCTGGTGGTGAGCGAGAACGCGCACGTGATCCTGCCGTACCACAAGCGGATCGACGCCGGCCGCGAGAAGCAGAAGGCGATCGGCACGACCGGCCGCGGCATCGGGCCGTGCTACGAGGACAAGGTCGCACGGCGGGGAATCCGGATCCGCGACGTGATGAAGGCCAGCGCCCTGAAGGACAAGCTGGAGCAGCGTCTCCGCGAGGCGAACGCGCAGATCAAGGCGCTGGGCGGAGAGAAGTGCGAGCTGCAGGCGCTGACCGAATGGGCCTTGCAGCTCGGCGAGCGGATGCGGCCGTACGTCGGCGACTCCAGCGAGGTGCTCTCGCACGAGATCGGCAAGGGGAGGGCCGTGCTCTTCGAGGGGGCGCAGGGAACGCTCCTCGACATCGATCACGGCACGTATCCGTACGTCACGTCCTCGAACACGGTGGCGGGGAACGCTGCCGTCGGCTCCGGCCTCGGGCCTACCGCGATCGACTCGGTGATCGGCATCACCAAGGCGTACACCACCCGCGTCGGCAACGGCCCCTTGCCCACCGAGCTGAACGACGCGACCGGCGAGAGGCTGCGCAAGGTGGGCGCGGAGTTCGGGGCCACGACCGGGAGGCCGCGCCGCTGCGGCTGGCTCGACGCGCTCGTGCTGCGCTACGCCGCGCGCGTCAACGGCCTCTCCGGGCTGGCGATGACCAAGCTCGACGTCCTCACCGGGTTCGAGAAGGTGATGGTGGCGATCGCGTACCGGCTGGCGAATGGCAAGACGGTCAGCGAGTTCCCCTCCGATCCCGAGCTTCTCGAGCAGGCGGAGCCGGTGTACGAGGAGCTTCCCGGATGGAAGGAGCCGCTCGGGGACCAGCGCGAGTACCAGGAGCTGCCGGAGAACGCGCGCCGGTACATCGAGAGGGTCGAGCAGCTCGTCGGAGTGGAGACCATCGCCGTCTCCGTCGGCGCCGAGCGCGGCGAGACCATCGTTCGCAAGAACCCATTCCGACACAGTTGAGGATTGCGTGAGCCCCCGGCCCACGTGGAAGGTGGCGGCGGAGCTTCTGAAAGAGTCGGAGTCCTGCTTCGGGGGCGCGTCCCGGGGAGGGCAGAGCAGCAGCACCAGGAGGAGGTAGCCGTGACAGAAGCGATCATCGTCGATGCCATCCGGACCGCGCGTGGCAAGCGCAAGGGCGCGCTCTCGGCGCTCCACCCCGTCGATCTTCTCGCGCGGACGCTCGCCGGCGCGCTCGACCGGGCGAACGTCAAGCCGCAGGACGTGGATGACGTGATCATGGGCTGCGTCACCCAGACCGGCGAACAGGGGATGAATATCGCCCGCGGCGCCGTGCTGGCGGCCGGGCTGCCGGTCGAGATTCCCGGCGCGACCGTCAATCGCTTCTGCGGCTCCGGGCTGCAGGCGGTGAACTTCGGCGCGCAGGCGATCGGGAGCGGAGCTGCCCAGCTGGTGGTGGCCGGAGGCGTCGAGCACATGACCCGCGTGCCGATGGGGTCCGATGCGGCCGGCGGCGAGGGCCCGGCATCGCCGGGGCTGCAGCAGGTCTGGCCGGACCTCGTTCCGCAGGGACTCTCGGCGGAGATGATCGCGGCCAGGTGGGGCTATACCCGCCAGCAGCTCGACGAGTTCGCGGTCGGCTCGCAGCGCAAGGCCGCGAACGCGATCGAGCGCGGCTGGTTCTCGCGGGAGATCCTCCCCCTCAAGCTCGCGGACCGCGTGTTCGATCGGGACGAGCACCCGCGGCCCGGCACCACCGTGGAGACGCTCGCCGCCCTCAAGCCGTCGTTCAAGGAAGACGGCGTGCTGCACGCCGGCAATTCCTCGGGCATCGTCGACGGCGCCGCAGCGGTGGTGATCGCCTCCAAGGGCCGCGCCCGCTCGCTCGGGCTCAAGCCGCGGGCGCGCATCGTCTCCATGGCGGTGGCCGGCAGCGATCCGGTGCTGATGCTCACCGGCCCGATCCCCGCCGCGCGCAAGGCGCTGGTGACGGCGGAGCTGAAGCTGCAAGACATCGACCTCTTCGAGATCAACGAGGCCTTCGCCCCCGTCCCGCTGGTGGTCGCGCAGGAGCTGGGAATTCCCCTGGAGAAGGTGAACCCGAACGGCGGCGCCATCGCGCTCGGCCATCCCCTCGGCGCCACCGGAGCCATGCTCCTCGCCAGCGCCTTGCACGAGCTGGAGCGCACCGGCCAGCGCCGCGCCCTGATCACCCTCTGCATCGGCTACGGCATGGGCATCGCCACCATCATCGACCGCAAGGTCGACTAGTTTCCCCGAAACCCCCGATTGCCCACCTTCTGCGCGTGCGTGCGCAGCAGGTCCACCCCGGGAGCGGCAGCAATCTTTGATCGGCCCCGCGGCGGCCGTATCCTCTACGCATGCTGCCACTGCTCATCGCTGCCCTCCTCGGAGATGCCACTTCCCTGATCGCCGCCGGAGACAAGGCGTTGGCGTCGCGCGATCTGCGCTCGGCGCTGGTCGCGTACCAGGATGCGACGCGCGAGGATCCGGGAAGCGCCGCCGTCTTCGTCCGTCTCGCCGGCACCTACGCGAAGATGGGACACGACCAGGAGGCGATCGAGTACTACCAGCACGCGCTCAAGCTGGAGTCGAGGAACGCGACGGCGCAGCAGGGCATCGCCGCCTCGCGCGAGAGGCTCGCCATCCTCGCCCCGCCGAAGCCGCGGGTCGACGAAGCCGGCGCGCGCGAGCGGTACACCGCCGCGGTCGCGCTGATCAACGAGCGCAAGTACGGCGAGGCCGTGCTCGCGCTCGACGAGGCGCTGCGCAGGAAGCCCGGATACGGCGTGGCGCTCGTCGCCCGCGGGTCCGCCCAGATGGGCCTGTTGCATTACGACGCCGCGGCCGCCGACTACTCCGCGGCGCACAGCGCGGATCCGTCGCTCGCCTCTCCGCTGTTCGGGCTCGCCGAAGCGTACCGCGCGCTCGGCTCGCCGCAGAAGGCGGCGGAGCTCTACCGCGAATACGCCACCAGCGGAGCCGTCGACGTCCAGCCGCAGCTCAAGGATTACGCGGCGCGGAATGCGCAGGCGCTCGCCAGTCAGTAATCTCCCGCAGGTGGTGTCGGTGCCCGGACGCGGTCGAGCGACGTAGCGTTGCGCCGCGTGGCTTGAAGATCTATGTCTGCGCCGCACATCGCACCCCGAACCACATTCGATGCCGAAGAGTCCGAAATCCAGCACCGACCAGCCTCTCGAGCCGAGCGCGACCCCCGACGTGCCGGGGCCGATGCCTGCGACGGCCAGGGCTGCCGTGGTGCTTCCGAAGAACGGGGCGGTGGCGCACTCGAGGAACGGCGAGGACATGGCCCGGTCGAAGGATCAGCATCCCGGCGAGCCCGCCCACCCCGGCGTTCCGCTGGCGCCGCCCGGGATCGTTCCGGAGTCCGACGTCCGCGTGCACACTCCCGCGGCCGCCGCGCCGCAGCCCGCTCACGGCCACGTGAACGAGGGGCTCGGAGAGCTGCCCTGGGCGTACGGCGACGCGCGCCTGGTCGGCCTCGTGCGCGACCCCACCACCCTCTTCGTCTACTGGGACTTTTCCGCGCAGCAGATCGAGCAGGCTTTCGCCGGGCTCGGGCCAGCTCGCGCGGTGCTGAAGCTGTGGAACACCCGCACCGGCAATGGCGACATGGTCCGGGAGACGGACGTCTTCCTCGAGTCTCGCGGCTGGTATGTCCGCGACCTGCCGGCCGGCGCCGAGCTGCGCGCCGAATTGTGGGCGGTGGGCGAGCGCGGCGCGCGGCTGATCCGGGCGGCGCGTCCGGCGCGGCTCCCTCCGGCGGCGCCGTCCGACCAGCTCGAGGCGTTCTATCTGCGGATCCCGCTCGACCAGTCGATCGGCTCCGGGATCCCCGGCGGCCGTCCCCTCAACTACGGCGGGGCGGCGCCCGCGGGCTGGGAGCGGAGGCTGCAGCCGCGCAGCTTCAGCGGCTCGAGCTTCGGCGGTCCGTACGGCTCGAGCCCCGGGGGAAAGGTCCCCTGGACGCCGACGCACCTTCCCGACGGCGGGAGCGGGGAATGAACCGCGGCGCGCTCTCGATCGTCCTGCACGCGCACCTCCCGTACGTCCGCCACCCGGAGTATCCCGAGTTCCTCGAGGAAGACTGGTTCTACGAGGCGATCACCGAGACCTACCTGCCGCTCCTGGAGGTCTTCGATCGCTGCGTGGACGACCGGATCCCGTTCCGGATCACGCTCACCCTGACGCCGCCGCTGGTGGGGATGCTCCGCGACCAGCTGCTGATGTCGCGCTACGCGAAGCGGCTCGACTCGCTCTGCGAGCTCTGCGACAAGGAAGTGCACCGCACCCGCACCGACGCGAAGTTCGGGCCTCTCGCCTGGCACTACCGCGAGCACCTCTACCACCTGCGCCGGCTGTTCCACGACCGCTACCGCGGCGATCTGGTCGCCGCCTTCAAGCGGCTGCAAGACGCCGGGGCGCTGGAGATCATCACCTGCGGCGCCACGCACGGCTTCCTGCCCCTGATGGTGCACCCGGAAGCGATCCGCGCGCAGATCCAGGTCGCCTGCATGCACTACCGCATGCACTTCGGACGCGATCCGCGGGGGATCTGGCTGCCGGAGTGCGGGTACGCGCCGGGCATCGACCGCTATCTCGCCTCGGAGAACATCCGCTTCTTCTTCGTCGACTCGCACGCGCTGGCGAACGCGGTCCCCCGCCCGCGCCGCGGCGTCTACGCGCCGGTGTACACGCCGAGCGGCGTGGCGGCGTTCGCCCGCGATCCGGAGAGCTCGATGCAGGTGTGGAGCGCCGAGAACGGCTATCCCGGCGATCCGGTGTACCGCGAGTTCTACCGCGACATCGGCTGGGACCTCGACTACGACTACATCCGCCCGTACATCCAGGCGACCGGCGACCGGAAGAACACCGGCATCAAGTACTACCGGATCACCGGCAAGGTCCCGCTCGGCGAGAAGCAGCCCTACGATCCCGCCGCGGCGCGGGCGCGCGCCGAGCAGCACGCCGGCAACTTCCTCTTCAACCGCACCAAGCAGGTGGAGTTCCTCATCGACGCGTTCGGCGACGGGCCTCCGCCGATCATCATCTCGCCGTACGACGCCGAGCTGTACGGGCACTGGTGGTACGAGGGCCCCATCTTCCTCGACTACCTGATCCGCAAGGCGGCGCGGGAGCAGGACGTGCTCCGCCTGCAGTCGCCGGTCGACTACCTGATGGAGTACCCGGAGCAGCAGCTGGCGCAGCCGCCGATGTCTTCCTGGGGCGCGGGCGGGTACGCCGCGGTCTGGCTCGACGAAGGGAACGACTGGATCTACCGCTACCTGCACAAGGCGTCCGAGCGGATGATCGAGCTCGCCCGCCTGCACCAGGACGCGAGCGGGGTGACCCGGCGCGCGCTCAACCAGGCAGCCCGCGAGCTGCTCCTGGCCCAGTCGTCCGACTGGGCGTTCATCATCAAGACCGGGACGATGGTGGACTACGCCGTCCGCCGCACGCGGGAGCACCTGCTCCGCTTCTCACGGATCTACGACCAGGTGAAGGGGCGCGGGGTCGACGAGGCGTGGCTCTCCGGCGTGGAGAGCCGGGACAACCTGTTCCCGGAGATCGACTACCGAGTCTACCGGCCCGCCTGACGAGCGCTCGCTGTCTGGCCGCTACGTAGTGCACATCCTCAGTACCGTCAATTCGAGGACGGAGGAGGGATGACGCTGCGGATCGCGCTGGTCTCTACACCCTTCATCGCCGTGCCCCCCAAGGCATACGGCGGTACGGAGCTGGTGGTCGCCGATCTGGCGAGGGCGCTCACCGCGCGGGGAGCGCAGGTGGTCGTCTACGCAACCGGCGACTCGGACCTGCCGGGAGTGGAGGTGCGCTCGTATTTCTCCGCCGCCCAGTGGCCTCCCAGGCGCGACCTGGAGATCGCGCATGCCGGCTGGTCGCTGCGGGACATCGCCCAGGATCCGCGCGGGTTCGACGTGGTCCACGTCCACTCGCCGTCCGCGGTGGGCCTCGCCCGGCTCTCCGGCTGTCCCGTGGTGTACACGCTCCACCACGACCGGGACGACGAGCTGAGCGATCTCTACCGGCGCACGCCGAACGTCTCGCTGGTGGCGATCAGCCACTCCCAGGCAGGCCGCGAGCCGGTGCCGGTCCAGGCGGTGGTGCACCACGGCCTCGACCCCTCGCGCTACCATCCGATGCCCGACCAGGGCTATCTGCTCTTCCTCGGCCGCTACGACCGCGTGAAAGGGTGCGTCCACGCCATCGAGGTGGCGGCGCGGGCCGGGCTCCCCCTGGTGATGGCGGGCGCCGCGCACGAGGGCGACTACTTCGAGAGCGAGGTCAAGCCGCTGATCCAGCGCCATGGCGTCCTGGAGCTCGGTCCGGTCGGCGGCGCGCGCAAGGCGGCGCTGATCGCCCGGGCGCGCGCGCTCCTCTTCCCCATCGAATGGGAGGAGCCGTTCGGGCTGGTGATGATCGAGGCGATGCTCAGCGGCGTTCCGGTGATCGGTCACGCGCGGGGCGCGGTGCCCGAGGTGGTGGACGACGGCATCACCGGCGTGGTCTGCGACGACCCCTCCGAGATGGTGGCGGCGGTGCGGGTCGCGGACAAGCTGTTCAAGCGGGAGCGCATCCGTGAAACCGCGGTGCGGCGCTGGTCGTCGGAACGGATGGCCGACGATTACCTGGCGGTGTACCGCGCCGTGCACGGAGAGCAGTACGCGGCCGAGGGAGCGGACTCCGGAGCCGCCGCGGAAGGCTAGCGTGGGATGATGCCCGGCCGATCTCTTGCGATCGCGCAGGCCAGCGACCTGCTCGGGTACGAGGATCTCGGGTCGCTCCCGGAGTCGACCGGGACGGACAAGCTGGTCCTCAAGCGCGGAAACCTCTTCGCCGTCGCCTCCCGCATGGGCGACATCTGGCCGCCGGGTGCGCGCGATCAGGGCGCCTACTTCGAGGACACGCGCTTCCTCAGCAAGCTCAAGCTGACGGTGGCGGGTGGTCCGCCGGTGGTGCTCTCCACCCAGACCAGGCCCGAGTACATCTCCCAGGTCGATCTCACGGTCACCAGCTCACACTTCGGAGGCGTGTTCCGGGATCCGGTGAACTTCCTCCACCTCCGCCGGGAGCAGCTGATCGACGAGCACTTCGTCGAGCGGCTGACGTTGACGAACTACCTGGTGCGGGACATCGATTACTGGATCGAGTACGAGTTCGCCTCCGACTTCGCCGACCAGTTCGAGGTCCGGGGGGCGCGGCGCCGCGCGCGCGGGACGTACTTCCAGCCGCTGGTCCGGGAGAACGCCGTCTCCTTCTGCTACCAGGGCCGCGACGGCGTGCTGTACCGCACCGAGGTGCTCTTCCCCTCCCGGGCGCCGGACCGGATCGAGGGCGGCCGGGCGCGGTTCGAGTTCCATCTCGGGCCGAACGAGACCGCCAGCCTCGAGCTGCACGCGCTCCCCTCGATGCACGCCGTCCGCTCCGGCACCTCGGTCCGCGAGGCGGCGGATGCCGCGCGCCAGGCGGGATTCCGCGTCCCGCCTCCCGCCACCGAGGAGCCCGAGTCGGACTGGATCTTCCCCGGCTCGCACCCGAATTCGCAGCCGCCCGCCCCGCGCAGGTTCGACGAGCGGCTTTCCCGCGCCCGCGCCGACTACCGCCAGTGGGCCGACGCGAGCACCCGGATCGACAGCAACGAAGAGGCGCTCAACTGGGCCTTGGCGCAGGCGGTGGCCGACCTGAAAGCGCTGTCGATCTTCTGGGGAGGCCGCCGGGTGATCTCCGCCGGAGTTCCCTGGTACGCCTCGCCGTTCGGACGCGACGCGCTGATCGCCGGGTTCCAGGCGCTGCTCGTGAACCCCGACGTCGCGCGCGAGGCGCTGCTCTTCCTCGCCGCCCACCAGGGGAAGAAGGTGGACGACTTCCGCGAGGAGGAGCCGGGCAAGATCCTTCACGAGATCCGGCGCGGCGAGCTGGCGAGGACCGGCGAGGTGCCGCACACGCCGTACTACGGCAGCGTGGACTCGACCCCGCTCTTCCTCATCCTCTTCACCGAGTACCTGATCTGGACCAACGACCGCGCCACCGGCGAGCAGCTGCTGCCGGCGGCCGAAGCGGCGCTGCGCTGGATCGACGAATGGGGCGACAAGGACGGCGACGGTTTCATCGAGTACCAGCGGAAGACGGACCAGGGGCTGCGCAACCAGGGCTGGAAGGACTCCTGGGACGGCGTTCCACACCTCGACGGAACGCCGGCGGAGGCGCCCGTCGCGCTGGTCGAGGTGCAGGGCTACTGCATCGACGCGCGGCGCCGGATGGCGCGGCTCTACCGCCATCTCGGGCGGCGGGAGGATGCCGCACGCTGCATGCTCGCGGCGCAGCGGCTGGTGCGGCGGCTCGACGAGGCGTTCTGGATGGAGAAGCAAGGGACCTACGCGCTCGCCCTCGACGCCGGCAAGAGGCGCGTCGAGAGCGTCTCGTCGAACCCCGGACATCTCCTGTTCTCCCGCGCCATCCCCGGGCCGCGGGCGCGCCGGGTGGCCCGGACCCTGATGTCGCCGGACAGTTTCTCCGGATTCGGCGTCCGGACCCTGGCGAAGGGACAGCGGGCGTACAACCCGCTCAGCTACCACGACGGCACCGTGTGGCCGCACGACAACTCGCTGATCGCGATGGGCTTCTCGAACTACGGGCTGCAAAAGCTCGCCGCCCAGGTGCTCTCCGGGGCCTACGATGCCTGCCGGCAGTTCCGCCATTACCGCTTGCCGGAGCTGTTCTGCGGGATGCCGCGTGGCGATGGGGACCTGGTGGTCAGCTACCCCGTGTCGTGCTCGCCGCAGGCGTGGGCGTCCGGCGCGCTCTTCCTCATGCTGCGCGGCTGCCTGGGGATGTATCCGGACGCGCAGCGCCGGATCCTGAAGATCGTCAATCCGCACCTTCCGCCTCCGCTGACGCGGCTGCGGCTCGAGCGCCTTCGCATCGGAGATACGCGCGTCACCGTCGAGTTCACCTGCAACGGCGACTCGTGCTTTGCCGCGGTGCGGGAGATGGAAGGCGAGCCGCTCTCGATCCGCATCGAGGTCGGCGCTCACCGGGATGACACGTAGGAAATTTCCTTCCCGGGGAACCGCTTTGCCCAGCGCGCTTACGCGGCTTGTCGCTCAGCGAACGGCGGCGACGCGCGCAGGCCGGCCATGCGCTTCTGCGCGAGCGCCATCACCTTGCGCCCGCGCTCCGTCTGGCTGAGCGCTTTGACGAAGAACACCCCGAGCAGGGCGACGAAACCGCCAGGGAGCACGATCGCGGCGAGAAGCAGGGCGAGTTTGCGGTTCACACCTGCATGGATGTGCACACGGGGTGCCAGTGCGAAGTCCGCTGCGCACCGCGGCGAGGCCGTGCTACACAAGCGCTCGATGGCCCAGGCGCTCCAGAGCGTGCAGGACGCGGCCGACCGGCTGCGCGCGGCGAACTACCTGCCGTCGCCGGAGATCGCGTCGAGCGTGTTTCTCGCCGACCGGCT
>DASREU010000236.1:0-4209 GCA_035651935.1 Myxococcales bacterium
CAGCAGGAACGCATCGGTCGAATGATCGGGCTCGATGTTGCGCCCCCACAGTGCCGTCACCGCGAGATTGCCTTTCGCGCGCCAGGGCACGCTCCAGGTCGCGGAAGCCGTCGCGCGATGGAGGCTCTCGCTCGGCCGCAGCGATTCCGGGCTCTTCAGGAACCCGTACGAGATCTGCAGCGACGTCTCGCGCGTCGGATTCGCCGAGAGCCGCGCCGACCACGAATCGAGCGCGCCGAAGTCGAAGTCCCAACGGTTCTCGTCGGGCTCGCGCCCGTGGAAGAGGGAGCCTTCGAGCTTCACCGCCTGCGTGTACACGCCCGCCGTGAGCACGCCGAAGGCGATGTGCGTCGCGTCCTCCCAGTGATGCCCGATCGGCGGCAACGGATTGTTCAGCGCGGAGACGCGATGCATGAACGCGGTGGGCCCGAGCGCCGGCTCACCGGAAGCGGCCGCATAGAGCTCCACGCCGGCGTCCGTTCCGACCGGGCGGCGCCAGATGGCGGCGGTCTCCATGAACAGATCGTGCGGGTGCTGGCGATCGTGCAGAGGATTCCCGCCGTAGGTTTCGCCGCTTTGCAGCAAGAGGGGAAAGGCCTTCGACCCGCCCATCGTCGCCGGCTCCGCGGAGAGCATTCCGCGCAGCGTGAGCTCGCCTCCGAGCAGCGGATGGGAGGCCATCCCCATCACCCAGTTGATGGACGTGAAGCGCCGCGAGCCGCGATCGCTCCATTGGTCGTCGTACCCGACTTCGGCCGCGTAGTGCAGCATCAGCGTCCAATTGCCTGCCATGAAGTGGTGCGCGTAGAGGGGCGACGAGTCGGGCATCCAGCTCGTTCCCGAGCCTTCCCGCTGGTGCGGGAGCGTGAGGCCAGCGTCGTCCGGCGCCGGCTCGGCTGCCATGCCGCCGTGCTGGTGGCCGTGCTCCTGCGCGGAGGCAGACCACGAAGCCGCGGCAACGACGAGGATCGCGAGGGATCGGCGCTTCATACGGTCACGGACGATCGACGCCGGGATTCCTTACAGTGGAGGGAAGACGACGGCGGCGGTGTATCCGATCCGCGGGCGCTTCGCATGCGCCGGACTTGCTGCGCCGCCGCCACACCTCGGCGCACACTTTGCGTCGCATCGACGAGCCACTCGAAGTTGCGCGCACGGCATGCGCCGTGCATTACTCGAGCTCGATGCGGTCTGCAGCTCTCCACCGATTCGTCGCCGGAATCGCCGCGGCTGCGCTGCTCGGTTCAGGCAGCGCGCAGGCCTTGCTCCACCGCTGCGGACCGGAAGCGATGAAGTCGTGCTGCTGCGAGAAGGGCGATCCCGCAGCGCAGCAGCCCGCGCGGCTGCAGGCGAGCGATCATGCGTGCTGCTCGGTGAGCACCGCGCCGGCGCGCAGCGACGATGCCGCTCCCCAGGCCACGGTGGCGCAGAGCGCGCCGGTCCTGGTTCCGGTGGTGTTCGCGGCGTTGCCCGCCGCCCCGCAACTTGCGGCCGCTTCCAGCTTCAGCCTGACGCGCCCGCGATCCGCGGGACCGCCGATCCTGCGCACCACCTGCTCGCTCCTGATCTGAGCGCGCGCTCCGGACCCGGAGTGTCGCGGCAGTTCACCCTCAGACCAGGTGTGTCATGCATTCGCGTTGGCTCGTTGTTGCGCTCGCGTGCGCCGCTTCCGGCGCGCGAGCCGAACAAGGCTCGACGGATCCTGCGCTCGACCGGCTGCTGCGGCAGGCGGCGGAACGCAATCCGGAAGTGTCGCAGGCCCGTGCGGCGGTGGAGGCCGAGCGGCGGCGGGTGCCCCAGGCGGGCGCGCTGCCGGATCCCGTCCTCTCGCTCGGGATCCAGAACGACGGCTTCAAGTCGATCCAGATCGGCGAGATGGAGACCAGCTTCATCTCCATCGGCGCGTCGCAGACGCTGCCCTGGCCGGGCAAGCGCGGCCTGCGCGAGCAGGTGGCTTCGCTGGAGCTGCGCAAGGCGGAAGCGGCGCTGGCCCGCGCCGGCCTCGACCTGGAGGCGCAGGTCAGGGGCGCGTACGTCGATCTCCTCCTCGCGCGCGAGCAGCTGATCCTGACGGGCGAGCTCGAGCGCCTCTGGGAGCAGGCGCGCGGGTTCGCCCGCGTGCGGTACGAATCCGGGCAGGCGCCGCAGTCCGATCTGCTGCGTGCGCAGCTGGAGCTGGCGCGGCTCGGACAGCGCCGCGCGATCCAGCAGGCGCAAGCGGCGAACGCCGCCGCCGCCCTGAACCGGCTGGCCGGAAACGCGCTCGAGACTCCGATCGATTCGACCGCGAGGCTCGCCGGCGTCGATCCGGCGCTCCCGGCCGAGGCCGATGCCTTGCAAGAGGCCGACGAGCACAGCCCCGAGCTCGCGGCCGCGCGCCTCGCGGTCGCGGAGTCGACCGCCCGCACCGACCTCGCGCGCAAGGAGATGCGTCCCGACATCTCGGTGCAGGCCGCCGTGATGCCGCGCGGCAAGCTCGACCCGATGTGGCAAGTGGGCGTCAGCATTCCGCTGCAGCTCTGGAGCGGCCGCAAGCAAGGCAAGGCGCTGGAGGAGAGCGAGCACCGCACGGCCGCGGCCGGGCAGGGAACGGAGTCCGTCCGGCAGGTGCTCGCGTTGCGGATCCGCCAGCGGCTTCATCTGCTGAAGGCGACGCTGGAAGTGAACCAGCGGTATCGCAAGGGAGTGCTGGCGCTCTCGGAAGCCACCACGCACAGCGCGCTCGCGCAGTACCAGGTCGGCCGGGTGCCGTTCACCACCGTCCTCGACGCGCTGGGAAGCCTGGTCGCCGACCGCGCCAGCTATCTGCAGTCGAGCGCCGACGCGCAGCGGATCGCGATCGCCCAGCGAGCGCTCACGCTCGACCCACCGAATGCGGGGTCGCCCGGAATGACCGCCTCCCCGACGTCTGGAGCTTCCAACGCCGCCGCCGCTCCCGCGCGCGGCGCAACCGAATCGGCGCAGCCCGCGGCCTCGTCGCAGGGCATGCGCAGCATGTGAGGACGTGATGAAGCCCGCCATTCGCAATGTCCTGCTGATCGCCGCCGGGGTCCTGGCCGGAACAGGCGTCACCTTCGCGCTCCGGCCGCATGCCGCGCACGCCCCTCCTCCCGCGGAGGCGTCGAAGCCGGCCGTGCAGCGCTGGCACTGCCCGATGCACCCGACGTACGTGTCGGACAAGCCCGGCGACTGCCCGATCTGCGGGATGAGGCTCGTTCCCATCGAGGGGGAGAACGAGAACAGGCAGGACCGGAAGATCGCCTTCTACCGCTCGCCGATGAACCCCACGCAGACCTCGCCGATTCCGCGCCAGGACGAGATGGGGATGGACTACGTGCCGGTGTACGAGGACGAGGTCAAAGGGGGGGCGGAGACGGTGGAGGGATATTCGACCGTGCGGCTCGATCCCATGCGCCAGCAGCTGATCGGCCTGCGGACCGCGCCGGTCACGCGCGCGCAGATCGGCACGGCGTGGAGGACCGTCGGCCGCGTCGCGGTCGACGAGACGCGGGTGCGCAGGATCAACGTCAAGGTCGACGGATTCGTGGAGAAGCTCTACGTCGACTTCGTCGGCAAGCCCGTGCGGCGGGGGCAGGCGCTGTTCGCGCTCTACAGCCCCGAGCTGGTGAGCGCGCAGAACGAGTATCTGCTGGCGGCGAGGACCCGGGCCCAGCTCGGGCCCGCGAGTCAGCGGACCGGCGACGAGCTGGTGGAAGCGGCGCGCCGCCGGCTGGAGCTGTGGGACGTGCCGCGATCGGAGATCGCCCACCTCGACCACGGCGGCGCGCCGCTGCGGACCCTGACCCTCTACTCGCCGATCGCCGGCGTGGTGACGGCGAAGTCGGTCGTCCAGGGCTCGAAGATCACCGCAGGGGATACGCCGTTCGAGGTGACCGACCTCTCCCGGGTGTGGGTGCTCGCCGACGCCTACGAATCGGACATCGCGCGGGTGAAGGTCGGCACGCCTGCCACGCTGCGCATCGACGCGCTGCCGAACCGCCTCTTCAAGGGGCGGGTCGGCTTCGTCGACCCCCTGGTCGATCCGAAGACCCGCACCGCGAAGATCCGCGTGGCCTTCGCCAACCCCGACCTCGATCTGAAGCCGGACATGTTCGGCGAGGTGGCGTTCGAGGGCACGACGCGCGAGGGGCTGCGGGTCCCGGTCGACGCCGTGATCGACTCCGGCGCGCAGAAGGTGGTGTTCGTCTC
>DASREU010000237.1:0-10772 GCA_035651935.1 Myxococcales bacterium
CACCTCGCGGCCGCCGAGCAGACGCTGCGCGAGCAGGGCGGGCGCTGCATGGATTGTGGCGTCCCCTTCTGCCACACCGGGAAGCTGCTCGGCGGTATGGCTTCCGGCTGCCCGGTGAACAACCTGATCCCGGAGTGGAACGACCTGGTCTGGAGAGGCCAGTGGCAAGAGGCCTGGATCCGGCTGGCGAAGACGAACAACTTTCCGGAGTTCACCGGGCGCGTCTGCCCTGCGCCGTGCGAGGGGAGCTGCACGGTCGCCATCGATCTCCCGGCGGTGAACATCAAGATGCTCGAGGAGGCGATCGCCGACCGGGCGTTTGCCGAAGGCTGGGTGGTTCCGAATCCGCCGCCCGTGCGCACCGGCAAGAAGGTGGCGGTGGTCGGCTCCGGTCCCGCGGGGCTCGCCGCCGCCGCGCAGCTGAACAAAGCCGGCCACGAGGTGACGGTGTTCGAGCGCGCCGACCGCATCGGCGGGCTGCTCATGTACGGCATCCCGAACATGAAGCTCGACAAGAGGCTCGTCGAGCGGCGGGTCAAGCTGCTGGCCGAGGAAGGGGTGAAGTTCGTCACCCGCACCGAGATCGGGAAGGACGTCGCCGGCGACGCGCTCCTGCGCGATTACGAGGCGGTGGTCCTCTGCGGCGGCGCGACGCACGCCCGCGACCTGCCGGTGGAAGGGCGCAGCCTCTTCGGGATCCATCCCGCGATGGAGTTCCTCACCGCGAACACCCGATCGCTGCTCGACAGCCAGCATGCCGACGGGAAGTACATCTCCGCGAAGGACAAGCACGTGGTGGTGATCGGCGGCGGCGACACCGGGACCGACTGCGTCGGGACGGCGTTGCGCCACGGCGCGCGCAGCCTGACGCAGCTCGAGATCCTGCCGCGCCCGCCCGACGTGCGCATGCCGGACAATCCCTGGCCGCAGTGGCCGAAGACGTACAAGCTGGACTACGGCCAGGAAGAGGCGAAGGCGCTGTGGGGCAAGGACCCGCGCGTGTACGGCGTGATGACCAAGCGCTTCATGGGCGACAAGGATCGCAACGTCCGCGAGCTGCTCTACGTCGAGGTGGAGTGGGTGAAGGGACCCGACGGACGCTTCGGTCCGCGCGAGCTCCCGGGCAGCGAGAAGGTGATCCCCGCCGACCTGGTGCTCCTGGCGATGGGGTTCACCGGCCCGGAGAAGCCGATGCTGCAGCAGCTCGGCGTCAAGATCGACGAGCGCGGCAACGTCTGGACGGACGCGACGCGGATGACCAGCGTCCCGGGCGTGTTCGCCGCCGGCGACATGTCGCGCGGGCAGTCGCTGGTGGTGTGGGCGATCCGCGAGGGCAGATCGGCGGCGCAGCAGGTCGACCGGTACCTGTCGTACGGCGAGACGGTCCTGCCGCCTTGAAGACGCGCGACCTGCACGTCGAGAGCAACCGGCCGCTGTTGCCGCCGGCGATCCTCCTCGAGGAGCTGCCTCTGGGCGAGAGCGGCTCGCAGCTGGTGGCGGACGCGCGCGACGAGATCATCCACGTGCTCAACGGCGAGGACGACCGCCTGCTGGTGGTGGTGGGGCCCTGCTCGGTGCACGATCCCGCCGCCGCCCGGGAGTACGCGGAGCGGTTGCAGAAGGTCGCGGCGCGGCTCTCGGCGGACCTGCGGATCGTGATGCGCGTGTACTTCGAGAAGCCGCGCACCACGGTGGGATGGAAGGGGCTGATCAACGATCCGCGGCTCGACGGATCCTACGCGGTCAACGACGGCCTGCGGCTGGCGCGGCGGCTCCTGCTCGACCTCGTCGATCTCGGGCTGCCGTCGGGATGCGAGTTCCTCGATCCGATCACGCCGCAGTTCATCTCCGACCTGGTGGCCTGGGGAGCGATCGGGGCGCGCACCACCGAGAGCCAGGTGCACCGCGAGCTGGCGTCCGGGCTCTCGATGCCGGTCGGGTTCAAGAACGGGACGGACGGCGGAATCCAGATCGCGATCGACGCGGTGCGGGCGGCGAATCATCCGCACCGGTTCATCGGCGTCACCGAGCAGGGGATGGCCGGCATCGTCGCCACTCGGGGGAACCCGGACTGCCACGTCATCCTGCGCGGAGGAGCGACGGGGCCGAACTACGACGCGGCCGCCGTGCAGAAGGCGCTCGCCGCCCTGCGCGGCGCCGGCGTCGCGCAGCGATTGCTGATCGACGTCAGCCACGGGAACAGCGGGAAGGATTACCTGCGGCAGCCGCAGGTGGCACGCGAGGTCGCTTCGCAGGTGGCGAAGGGCGAGGCGGGGATCGCGGGCGTGATGATCGAGTCGTTCCTCGTCGACGGTCGGCAGGACCTGCAGGACCCGAAGAAGCTCGTGTACGGGCAATCGGTCACCGACGCGTGCATCGGCTGGGAGCGCACCGTGCCGGTGCTGGAAGATCTCGCGGCGGCGGTCCGTGCGCGGCGCGGATCGCGGATCTCCGAATCGCCGCTCGACCTGCGGCCTTGAGCGCAGCTTTCAGCGGCTCGTATCTGCGCGCACTCCGACTCCGGCGAAAGCCGGATCTCGATCGCGTCCGCGCAACGAGGTTGCAATCGTCCACGCTGAGCGCGGGATTGACTGCGCAATTCGCGGCCGCCGGCGTGCGGAGCGAGCAATTCCGACTCGGCGCTCCTTGATCGCGCGAATCGCCCGGGAGTAGGCGGGCCGCTGCGGATCCGCTCAGCCGCGCGAGGAGCTGGAAAAAAATGAGAGTGAACCTGGTTCATGCATTGAAGGGCGCGGCCCTGACCGTCGCGGCACTCTGCGCGCTGCCCGTGCAGGCGCGCGTCACCCGCATCATCATCGACAGGAGGGCGACGCTCACCGGACAGACCATCCCGTACGAGACCCTGGCCGGCCGCGCGTTCGGCGAGCTGGATCCGGCCGATCCGCACAACCAGATCATCACGGACATCAACCTGGGGAAGGACGCCGACGGCAAGGTCCGGTACGTGACCAGCTTCCTGCTCGTCAAGCCGGTCGACATGACGCAGGCGAGCGGGTTCATGTGGCACGACGTGCCGAACCGCGGCGGCCGGATCACCATCGTGGCGGCCGAGCGGAACCTCGGCGACGTCGGGTTGAGCAGCGGGTGGCAGAGCGACAACGCCGGAGCGGGTGGGCCAGGCACCGCCACGACGGTTCCCGCGAACGCATCCTCGCTCGTCCCGCAGCCCACGCTGGCGAACAACGAATGGGTGCTGGTGCCGGTGGCGAAGAATCCGGACGGCTCGACGATCACCGGCTACATCCAGGGCCGCATCGTGAACCGCAGCGGCCTGAGCTCCGAGCCGCTGAACGTGATGGGCAACCCGATCCCGTACCTGCCCGCGACTCTGGATACGACGCAGGCCACCTTGCGGACCCGCACGCACGAGACCGTGAACGGCACGATCAACGAGGGAGCTGTGATCCCCTCCAGCGACTGGGCGTTCGCGCACTGCGACGCGACGCACCCCTGGCCCGGCGTCCCCCAGGACCTGAGCCATGCCAGCCTCCCCGGGAGCCTGCCGGTGCACGTCTGCCTGAAGAACGGGTTCGATCCGACGCTCCTCTACGAGCTCGTGTACCCGGTGAAGGATCCGTACGTGACCGGGGTGGGGTTCGCGGCGTTCCGCGACGCGAATGCGTTCTTCAGGAACGCCGCCCAGGACGACTTCGCGACCCCGAACCCCGTCGCCGGCGCGATCCACTGGTCGGTGATCCGCGGCGTCTCGCAGTCCGGAAACTTCACCCGCGCCTACATCCATCTCGGCTTCAACCAGGATGAGGCCAACCGCCAGGTGCACGACGGCGCCTGGCCGATCATCGCCGGCCGGCGCGTCTCGCTCGACACGCGCTGGGCGCAGCCCGACGGCGTCCTCGAGCTCTACCAGATGGGCAGCGAAGGCCCGCAGTGGTGGGTCGACTGGCCCGACCACGTCCGGCACCTTCCCACCACCGGCATCCTCGCGCGGTGCAGGAGCAGCAGCACCTGCCCGAAGGTGATCGAGCACTTCGGCGGATCCGAGGTCTTCGCGCTGAAGATGACCACCGAGTGGGTCGGCACCTCCGCCGACCAGGACATCCCTCTGCCCGACAACGTCCGCAGGTACTACGTCTCGAGCAGCACCCATGGCGGCGGAAGCGGGGCGATGACGCAGAACAGCTCGCCGAACGGCTCCGGGTGCCCGGGGAACAACTGGGGCACCGGGGTGTACCGGTCCAATCCGATGCCGGAGGCTCAGCTCGTCAACGTGCTGCGGCTGGCGATGCGCAACTGGGTGATGCACGGCACGCCGCCGCCGCCCAGCGTCTGGCCGCGGATCTCGAACGGCACGCTGGTCGACTCCACCTTCGAGGCGATGCACTTCCCGCGCGGCATCCCCGCGATCCCGCAGACGGTCTTCGACGCCGCAAACTTCGTCTTCCCGGTCTTCGACTACGAGTGGGGCCCCTTCTTCAACGAGACGGACGCCACCGGCGTGGCCACCGACATGCCGCCGCGGATCAAGCACGTCATCCGGATGAAGGTGCCCCGCGTGGACGGCGACGGCAACGAGCTCGGCGGCGTGCCGACGGTGCTGCGGGATGCGCCGCTCGGAACCTATCTCGGCTGGAACCTGACCAGCGCGGGATTCCACCAGGCGCAGGTCTGCAACTACGTCGGCGGGATGATCCCGTTCGCCACCACCGCTGCGCAACGCGCCGGGCCGGACATGAACGTCCGCTTCCAGTTCGTCGCCAACGGGAAGGGCAGCGGCTGGAGCCGGCCGGAGGCGCTCAGCAAGGATCCCCGGCGGTCGCTGCAGGAGCGGTATGGCGACCACGCGGGATACGTGGCCGCGGTCACCACCGCTGCCAACAATGCGGTCGCGCAGGGATACCTGCTCGCCGACGACGCTACCGCGCTGATCGCGCAGGCGGCGGCGAGCGACGTGCTGCAACCTGCCGCGACGAACACGAGCCTGCCCGCGTACGGGGAGATCAACATCGGCACCGGGGACGGCGACCACGACGGCGACGATCGTGGCGCGGGCACCCGCGAGGTCGTCGTCCGTCCGGGCGACACGCTCAGCGCGGGGTATGCGTTCAACCTCAAGGGCAAGAACGCGGCCGCCACGCTCACGTTCAGCCAGGCCCAGGTGACGCTCCAGGCGGAATGCGTGAGCCGTCATCGCCACGGCCATGAGAGGGCTGCGGGGCCGATCGTGATCAACATCGCCGACGCGAGCTACGCCGTGTCCCAGAACAGCGCCGCGTGGTCACCGAGCGCGAATCCGACGGATGCCTCGGTGCTCCAGGGATCGGTGACCGTTCCGGACCTCTGCCACGGCGGCGCGATCGAAGTCGGCGACGGCGCCACGTTCACGGCGATGGTGGGCACCCGTTAGCATCTCCGCCCCAGGCGGCAGCCGCTTCGAACGCGACGCTGCCGCCTGGATGTCGGGCGGGCGATGGCCCTCTCCCGCTACTGCTCGAGCTTGAACCCGATGCGCACGGTCACCTGGAACTCGGACACCTTCGAGTCCTTGATCGCCCCCCGCTGCTCGATCACCTCGAACCAGTTCATGTGGTGCACCGTCTTCCCCGCCTCGGACACGGCATTCTTCACCGCCTCCGCGAAGCTGTCCGGCGAAGTCCCGACCACATCGATCAACTTGTAGATCCCCGGCATCACACCGCTCCTTGAAGAACCCGGGGACACAATACACGTTTCTTTTTTTGCGTCAGACGGGGGCGCAAATCGAAACGCGCTCGCCTCCCGGTTCATTCGGAGCGGAGAGCGACGTTCGGGTCGACGCGGGCGGCGCGGCGGGCCGGGAGCCAGGAGGAGAAGAGGGCGACGAAGGCGAGGGCCAGGGTGAGGCCGAGGTAGGCGAGGGGATCGAAGGTGCCGATGCCGAAGAGCATGCCGCGGAGGAACCGGGACAGGGCCAGAGCGAGGAGGAGGCCGATGCCGATCCCCAGCCCGGCAAGGCGGAGAGCATCGCCGACGACGAGCCGGAGGACGTCGCTCTGCCGCGCGCCGAGCGCCATGCGGATTCCGATCTCGCGCGTCCGCTGGACCACGCCGTAGCTGATCACGCCGTAGACGCCGAGCGCGGCGAGGACGAGCGCGGCCGCCGCGAAGATTCCGAGGAGGAGAAGGCTGAACTTGCGGCCGGACAGCGACTCGTCCACCGCCGCCTCCATCGTCTTCACGTTGTAGACGGGCAGCTCGGGATCGAGCGACAGCACCTCGCGGCGCACGGCCGTCGCGAGCTGGGCGGCGTCACCGTCGGAACGGAGCAGCAGGGCGAAGCTGCGGTGCCATTGCGGAGCGAACTGCGCGGTCATCGCGAAGGGCAGGATCATGCCGTTCTGGACGGTATCGCTCTCACCGGGCCCCCCGGGGACCATGTGCCCGTACACTCCCACGATCTCGAGACCCGGCAACTCGCCCACTTCTTCCGGCGGGAACCGGAGGCGCTGCCCGAGCGGGTCCGCCGTGCCGAACAGCGTGCGCGCCAGCACGTCGTCGATCACCACCACGGGTGCGCGCAGGTCGTCGTCCTCGCGCACGTCGCGCCCGCGGAGGAGGCGCGCGCCCATCGCCTCGAGGAATCCTGGCGTGGCGTCGTACTGCATCGCGTTCGGGCCCTCGCCGGGTCGCGGACGCGGCCGTCCCTCCACCCAGAATCCGCCGGAGCTGTTGTCGTCGAGCAACGGGGCCGACTGCGCCGCGGCGACCTCGCGCACGCCGGGGAGCGCCTTGATCCGCCGACGGAGCTCCCGCTGGAAGCGGATCTCGGCATTGCCGTCGGGATACCGGGAGGGCGGCAGCGAGAGCTGCAAGGAAAGGATGCCTCGCGGCCGGAACCCGAGGTCGATCTGCGAGACCTTCGCGAAGCTGCGCAGCAGGAGACCGGCGCCGATCAGCAGCATGAGCGACAGCGCGATCTCCGCCACCACCAGCCCGCTGCGCAGGCGGCGCCGCGACTGCGGGTCGGTGGAGTGCCCTTCGCGCAAGAGGGCCTCCAGATCGGGGCGCGAAGCCCGTCGGGCGGGGAGAACGCCGAACGCGAGCCCGGTCAGGATCGAGAGGGCCAGCGTGAACGCGAGGACGGTGCCGTTGATCCGGAGGTCGGCATTGCGCCGCAGGACCTCCGGAATCCAGGGCAACAGCGCGTCGAGTCCCCAGACCGCCAGGAGGACTCCGCACGCGCCTCCCGCAAGCGCGATCAGCACGCTTTCCGTCAACAACTCGCGGGCGAGCCGCCCGCGTCCGGCGCCCAGCGCAGCCCGGATCGCCAGCTCGGGCCCCCGGGCCGCGGTCCGCGCCAGCGAAAGGTTCGCGACGTTGGCGGCCGCGATCAGCAGCACCAGCGCCACTGCGCCCCAGAGCATGTAAAGGGCTCCGCGGAAGCCCTCGGTCTGCGCCTGCTGGAGAGTCTGCGCGCGCACGCGATGACCGGTGTTCGAATGCGGGAACTCCTTCTCCAGCCGCTCGGCAACGCCGTTCAGTGCGGCCCGGGCCGTCTCGAGGCTCACGCCCGCTTTCACCCGCGCGAGCACGCTGATCCCCGGGTGCGAATCACGGTCCTTGAACTGGTCAGCCCAGAGACCGAGGGGAACGAAGACGTCCGTCGCGGAGAGGAAGCGGAAGGCGGGCGGCAGGACGCCGATGACGGTGTAGCTGTCCCCGCTCAGGGTGATGCTCTGCCCGATGACCCGCGGGTCGGAAGCGAATCTCTTCTGCCAGAGCGCGTTCCCGAGAACGACGGTGCGCGCAGCCCCGGGCCCGTCGTCAGCTTCCGTGAACGTGCGCCCGAGCGCCGGATGCGCCCCGAGCGCGTCGAAGAAGTCGGCGCCGACCATGCGCGCCGTCAACCGGTCGGGATCCCCGGAGCCGGTCAGGTTCAAGCTGTCCCTGCGGAAGGCGGACATCGCGCTGAAGACGTCGCGCGTCTGCCGCCGCCAGTCCTGGTAGTTCGGATATGCGACCGATGAGTCGGCGAACGCCTTGCTGGTCTCGCGCACCAGCAGGAGCTGCTCCGGATGCGGATACGGGTACGGGCGCAGCAGCGTCGCCTCGATGAGGCTGAAGAGCGCCGTGTTTGCCCCGATCGCAAGCGCGAGCGCCGCGATGGCGGCGATGGCATACGTCGGGGCGCGGCTCAGCGAGCGCACCGCGAGCTTCAGGTCGTGCAGGAGGCGCCCCATGCGCAGGGGCGGTGCCAGCACCGTGCCACCGGCCCTCGTCCCGCGCGCGCGTCGAAGTGCCCGGAAGCGGGACGATGCGTCCCACGACCGGGCACTGCGGTCGTCAACCCACGAAGTTCAGATCTTCGGGCCCCGGCTCCTTGCGCAGCCGGAAAGGGCCGGCGCTCTGGCCCGAGACGGTTCCCATCAGGATGTCGCCGCGGATCTCGCCCTCGAACACGCCGATGGGCGGGACCGCGAAGCGGACCGAGCGGCCGACCTCGACGTCGCTCACCTGGAGCGACGTGCCGGCGGGGACCGCGCTCCAGAAGTGGCCGCGATAGCCGCCGGCGCTCTGGTCGAACTGGACCTCGATCACCGTCTCGGCCGGGCCGTCGCCGAAGACGCCCCGCCAGTGGCCTGCCAGCGCGCCGGAAGCGACGTCGCCGTGGGCGGCGGAGATGAGCGTTGCGAAGACGAGGAAGGGAAGGGTGGCTGCGAATTTCATCGGATTCTCCCGCGGCGGAATGCCGGTCGCGGGTCCCGATCGCGGGTGCGCCCGGCAAATTCCGCGCGGAATAACTGCGCCGGAGCGGCGATCCGTGCGAAAGCGCGCCGGAGCCGGAGATGCGTGACCCGGATGGCCCCCGTTTATTCCTGGCGGAATGCAGGCAGCGCCGCTCCGGTCACCGCGGCATGACCACGAAAACGAGACGAGAGTTCATCCAGCTCCTGGGCGTCGGCGGCGCGGTCTTCGCGTCCGGACTGGCCGGCGCGTGCAGCCGGAACATCCGGCTCCCCGGCGGCGAGGCCGCGGACGACTTCTTCTTCGTCCAGCTCAGCGACACCCACTGGGGCTTCAAGGGGCCGCCCAATCCCGACGCGGCGAACACGCTCCGCGAGGCCGTCGCGGCCGTCAACGCGCTCCCGCACGACCCCGACTTCGTGGTGTTCACCGGAGACCTGACGCACACCACCGACGACGACGCCGAGAGGCGCCGGCGGATGCAGGAGTTCAAGGGAATCGTCGGGGAATTGCGGGTGAAGACGCACCGGTTCATGCCCGGCGAGCACGACGCCTCTCTCGATCGGGGCAAGGCGTACGAGGAGAACTTCGGCGCCACCCACTACTCGTTCGATCACAAGGGCGTGCACTTCGCCGTCCTCGACAACGTCTCCGATCCGGCGGCGGCCATCGGCGATGCCCAGCTCGACTGGCTGCACCGGGATCTCACGCCGATCAAGCCGGACGCTCCGATCGTCGTCTTCACCCACCGCCCGCTCTTCGACCTCTACCCGCAGTGGGACTGGGCGACGAAGGACGGAGCGCGCGCGATCGATCTCCTGCAGCACTGGAAGAACGTCACCGTCTTCTACGGCCACATCCACCAGGAGCATCACTTCACCACCGGGCAGATCGCGCACCACGCGGCGAAGTCGCTGATCTTCCCGCTGCCTCCTCCGGGATCGCAGCCGAAGCGCGCGCCGGTCCCCTGGGACCCCGCGCATCCGGGACGCGGACTCGGTTTCCGCGATGCGGCCACCGACGAAGCGCGCGCGAACTGGCGCCTCACCGAGCACTCGGTGGAGCGGACCGCGATGCCCGCTGCCGCGAGGGCGTACTGAGATGGGCGCCCTTCTCCTCGCGGCCTTGCTGGCCGCCTCTGCTCCGGAGAGCACGCCCGAGCGGGTGGTGGTGATCACCGCGAAGAAGTTCGACTTCACCCCCGCGGCCATCGAGCTCAAGGTCGGCGTCCCGGTGGTGCTGGAGCTGCACTCCGGCGATCGCAAGCACGGGTTCACCGCTCCCGATCTGAAGGTCGACGCGGCGATCGAGGCGGGCGGCGTCACCCGCGTGCGCATCGTTCCCGACAAGGCCGGCACCTTCGAGTTCCACTGCAACGTCTTCTGCGGCAGCGGGCACGAAGAGATGACCGGCCAGATCGTGGTGACGCCATGAGGCGCATCGCAGGAGTCCTGCTGCTCGGAGCGGCGTTCCTCCTCTTCGAGATCCGATTCGAGCACCGCGAGGTGCTGGGCGAGACCTGGCGCGGATGGATCCCGCTCAGTTACAGCGCGCTGCTCCTCGCCGCCGGCGTCCCCGCGTGGATCGCCTGGACGAAGGGAGGGCGCAAGGTCCTTGCCGCGCTCTTCGCGCTCGCCATCGCCGTCGGCATCCTCGGCGCGTGGTTCCACTCGGACGGGCGCCCGGACAAGTCGTTGGCCCAGGTGGTGCGGGTGTGGGCAAGGGCTCCGGGGAAGGACGACGGCATGAAGCACCAGGACGCGCCTCCGGCCCTCGCCCCGCTGGCGTTCTGCGGGCTTGGCCTCCTGGGACTGCTTTCGTGCGGGACCGATGGAAATCGTGGTCCGGACCGGGAATACTGAAGCGGTGGCCGGGGTCTCGCAGCCAGGAGCGGGTGCTTGAGCGAGGCAGCAAAAGTCGACGCGTTCCAGCGCGCCCTGGTCCCGCACATGGGCGCCGCCTGGAACCTCGCGCGCTGGCTGGTGCGCGACTCCGCCGACGCGGAGGACGTCTTGCAGGAGGCCTACGTGCGCGCGTTTCGCCATTTCGACAGCTTCCGGGGCGAGAGG
>DASREU010000238.1:0-8728 GCA_035651935.1 Myxococcales bacterium
GTCCGGGGGGCGCGCGGCGATGCGCAAGGCGAAGAGCGAGAGAGCGATGGCCCCCGCGTCGGCGAGCATGTGGCCGGCGTCGGAGAGCAAGGCGAGGCTGTTCGCCGCCCAGCCTCCGATCCCTTCGGCCAGCATGGCGACGACCGCGATCAACAGGGCGATGACCAGCCGCCGCTGCTCGCCGGTCCGCACGGGACCTGCGGGATGCGCGCGCTCCTGCCCGTGATGGTGATCGTGCATCCGCGCCGATAGTAATGCCCAGCCCGCCGCGCTTCCAGCGCCAACCTGCGTTACCATTCCCGCATGGACACGGAGCCGCAGGACGCCGAGTCCGGGTTCGCCGAGGCGCCCGACGGAACGCGCATCTACTGGACGGCGGTGGGCAGCGGCGCGCCCACCCTGGTCTGCTGCGACGGCATCGGCTGTGACGGGTTCGCCTGGAAGTACGTGGTCCGCGACTTCGCCCCCCGCCACCGCATCGTCCGCTGGCACCTGCGCGGCCACGGCCGGAGCGGCAAGCCGAAGGATCCGGCGCGGGTGGGTTTCGACGACATCTCCTCCGACCTTCAGGCGGTGCTGCGCGCGAGCGGGACGGCGCAGGCGGTGCTGCTCGGGCACTCGATGGGTGTGCAGGTCGCTCTCGAGCACCACCGCCGCCGGCCGGACGAGGTCCTCGCGCTGGTCCTGATCTGCGGGTCGTACGGGCTGGTGCTGGACACGTTCCACGACAGCAAGGCGATGAAGATCATCCTTCCCTCGATGATCGCCGCCGCGGCGAAGCATCCGCAGGCGATGGCGCTGATCTGGCGTCTCCTCGCCGGAGGGGAGTTCGCATACCAGTACGCGACGCACCTGGAGGTCAACGGCAAGCTGGTGCGCCGCGACGACTTCGCGCCGTACTTTCGCCATCTCGCGGGGATGGACCCCGCCCTCTTCCTGGGCATGCTCCAGAACGCCAGCGAGCAGACTGCCTTCGACCACCTCCCCCACGTCGACGTTCCGACGCTGATCGTGGCGGGGACGGACGACACGTTCACCCCTTACCGGCTGAGCGAGGAGATGCACGCGCGGATCCCGGGTTCCGAGCTGCTCACCGTCCCCGGCGGAACGCACGTCGCTCCCATCGAGCAGCCGGAGCTGATCACCCTGCGGCTGGAGAAGTTCCTCGCGGGCCTCCCGGCGCGGCGCGCCGGAGCGGCGCTGCGTACGGGCTGAATGCGCCCTGCCCTCCTCCTGCTCCTCGCCGCATTCCCGGCGCTGGCGCTGGATCCGCGCTTCGACTGGGAGACGCTGGAGACGCCGCACTTCCAGGTCCACTACCACCAGGGCACGTACCGCTACGCGCAGAAGGTCGCGCGGGCCGCGGAGCTCTCGCACGAGCGGCTGGCGCCGCTGCTCGACCACCTTCCCTCGGGGGCGACGCAGATCGTGGTGCAGGACGACACCGACTTCGCCAACGGGAACGCCACCCCCCTGCTCTACAACCTGATCCACGCGTACGCCCCGCCGCCGGACTCGCGCAGCACCCTCGCCGACTTCGACGAGAACGTCTACGAGCTGATCTCCCACGAGTACACGCACATCCTCCACCTCGACACGGTCCTCGGCCTGCCGGAGGTGGTGAACGACATCTTCGGCAAGCTCTGGATCACCAACGGCGGCCAGCCGATCTGGTTCATCGAGGGCATCGCCACCTTCGCCGAGAGCGAGGTGAGCGCGGCGGGGCGGCTGCGCGCGTCGGAAGAGGAGATGACGGTGCGGGCCGAGGCGCTCGCGGGGACGCTGCCGCGGATCGACAGGCTCTCGAACCTGCCGCTGGAGTGGCCGCGCGGGTTCGGGCAGTACACGGTCGGCTCGCGGTTCCTCTCCTTCATTTCCGCCGAATACGGGTTGGGCGCGCTGCGCGACCTCTCGCACGATTTCGCCGGGAGGGCGATCCCGTTCGGCCTCAACTTCAGCGCGGACCGGGTGCTGGGCGAGAGCTATCTTGATCTCTACCGGGAGTATGCGGCGGAAGAGCGCAGCCGGGCGGAGCGGGTGCAGGCGCGGGTTCGCGCCGAGGGTGAAACCCGGGTGGAGCCCCTCACGCGCCTCGGCGAATGGGTCCGGACCCCGCGCTGGAGCCCCGACGGGCAGACGCTCTACTACACGAATTCGGGGCCCGATCGCCTGCCGGAGATCCGCGCGTTACGCCCGGGACGCTGCTGCGGGCCCACGGCTCCGATGGTCGAGACGGTCCGCGAGGGCGATCGCCACGTCGCGAACCTCTGGTCCGACGGAGCCGGAGATGCCACCCTGGCCGTCGCGCCGGATGGGCGCGTGCTCTTCGCCCGCGCGGAGGTGTACCAGCAGTTCGAGCTGCTCCAGGAGCTATACTCAGTAGATCCGCGGAGCGGCCAGGAAACCCGCCTCACCCGTGGCGTGCGCGCGCGCAGTCCCGACTGCGGGCCCGACGGCACCATCGTCTTCGTCTGGCGCCGTCCGGGCGGCAGGACCGCCATCGCCGAGCTGCGGCCCGAGGGCCCGCGCACCCTCTTCGAGGATCCGGCGGGCGAGCCGGTGGACAGCCCGCGCGTCTCGCCCGACGGCAGGCGCGTCGCGTTCCTCCACCACCGCGACGGCGCCTGGGACCTCCAGATCGTCGATCGGACCTCGCTGCAGGTGAGCGACGTCACCCGCGATCGCGCGCTCGACCGCGACCCCGCCTGGACTCCGGACGGCGAATGGCTCCTCTTCAGCAGCGATCGGAGCGGCGTCTACGACATCTACGCCTGGCGCCCCGGAGATCTGCGCCAGGTCACGAACGTCGTGCTCGGCGCCTTCGACCCTGCGCCTTCACCGGACGGGACACAGCTCGCGCTCGTCGCGTACGGCGTGCGCGGCTATGACGTCGCCCGGATGACGCTCGATCCGCGCGCGTGGAAGACGGTCGCCGCGCCGGCGCTGGCCGAGCAGCGGCCGCCACCGACGCCGCTCCCGCCCCTCGAGGTCTACCCGGCGCATCCCTACTCGCCGTGGGAAACGCTCCTGCCGCACTTCTGGCTGCCGTTCGCCGCGACGGACGGGTACGGGACGACCGTCGGCGCCCTCACCGCCGGATTCGACGCGGTGGATCGGCACGAGTACGCCGCCGCCGCGTGGTGGAGCCTCGAAGGGAAGACGCCCGGGTGGGACATCCTCTATCTCAACCACTCGTTCTATCCGGACGTGACGATGGAGCTGACCGGAGACATCGGGACGCCGCAGGCGGCGGGCGGCCTGGACGCGCCGGGCTTCTACTACGAACGGTCCGTCGGCGGCTCGGTGACGGCCTCGTTCCCGTTCTCGCGGATCGATCGCACGCAGTCGCTATCGCTCACGTACGAGCTGGAGAACCTGACCGTCGACCGGAACCCCGGCGCGGTCCCCACCTCGCCGGGGCTGCTCGCGGCAGCGACGATGGCGTACTCCTGGTCGGACGTGCGGCGGTTCGTCCGCGGCATCTCCGCCGAGCGGGGGCAGCTCGTCACGCTCGCGCTGCGGATCTCGGATCCCGCGCTGGGCAGCCACTTCTCGTTCTGGCAGTCGACGATCTCGGCCACGAAGTACTTCGCCCTGCCCTGGAGCACGCGCGGGGTGCCGTGGCACCACGCGCTGGCGCTGCGCGGGTCGTTCGGGATCGCGCGCGGCGATCTCTCCAACCGCCACGACTTCTTCCTCGGCGGATTCCAGCAGGGCGATCCCGTGAACAGCGTGCTCAACCCGGCGGCGGGACCGCTGCGGATCCTCCGCGGGTTCGCGCGCGATGCGTTCCACGGGACCGAGTACCTGCTCGGCACGGCGGAGTACCGGTTTCCCATCTGGAACGTGGAGACCGGCGCCTGGACGTTGCCCGTGTACCTCCGCCGGCTGCACGGGGCCGTGTACACCGATGTGGGCGATGCGTTCTCCCCCGGCCGCGCCGATTTCGCCCTGCACGCGGGAGCCGGAGCGGAGCTGCGGGCCGAAGTGGTCCTGGGCTTCATCCTGCCCACCGATCTGCGCCTGGGATGCGCGAGAGGGCTTTCGCGCGGCCCTCTCGCCATCCTCGATTGCTACCTGGCGCTCGGCGGCGTGTTCTAGCGATCCAGGTCGTCGTCGGGGTCGCTGCGCCGTGCGCCCTCGCGGTGGATGTCGACCTCTTCGCGCCGCACCGAGGCGCTCACCGGCCGCTCTTCCTGGTGCGCCTCGGTGTGGATCCGCACCTCCTCGCGCACCACCGGCCGCCTGTTCACCACCAGCTCTTCTTCCGTCACCGGGACGGAGATGTTCTCGTTGGCGAAGCGCGCCTCGTTCCCGGAGGCTGCCCGCCCCGCCGGAACGCGCTCCACGCGCACTTCCTCGCGGGTGACGGGGACGGTCACCTGCTTCTCCTCGGTGACCACGTTCTTCGACACCCGCACCTCACCCGCCTTGCGCTTGCGCTTCTCGACCTGCAGCTGCTCCTCGGAGACCGGGACGCTCACGTCGCGCGTGCCGCTCGCGGCCATCTCCGCGCGGCCACTCTCGCGCGTGCCGCGTCCCTCTTCCGCGAGCTCTCCTTCCCCGCCGGCGTAGCCCTTCTCCAACTCCCCCTTCGAGAGCCGCAGGATCACGTCGCCGTCCCCGCGCACCTCGGTGATGTCGGCGAGGCGGCAGCTGTAGTCCACGGGAAAGAAGAGCCCTTTCTCGACGATGAAGGTGTCGGAGCGGACGGCGACCACCTTGCCGAGCTTCTCTCCGTCGGACGAATGCACGACCATGCCTTTGCGAATCTGCTCCACTGGAAGACCTCCTGGGATCGGGTGTGTGTGTGGAGCGTAGACATCGGGCGCCGGATTGGGCGGGATGTGCGCGCAGCGGGCTGTGCGGCGAGCGCCGGCAGGCCGCTGGCGCGAGGCGGCACGCGGCGTGTAGTCTCGGCTGCCGATGCGAGGAAGGCTCGAGCGCGCGCTGGAAGCCGGGCTGCGCATCCGCCCCGGGGAGCAGCGCCGGGTCGCCCTGATGGCCCTGTACGCGGCCAACGCCATCGGCGCCGTGGTGGTCGGCCGCTCGGTCCGCGACGCGCTCTACCTCTCGAACCGCCCGGCCCGCGGCCTGGCCGGCATGTACATCTGGAGCTCGCTCGCCATCGTTCTCATCTCCTGGCTGTACGGTCGCGTTGCCGACCGGGTGCCGCGCGGGCTGCTGAACGCGATCGGCGCGCTCGCCTGCGCGGCGCTCGGCGCGGCGCTCTGGGCGACCCTCACCCTCACCGACGCGGTGTGGGTCTACGCGGCGCTCTACATCTTCGTCGAGGCGATGGGCTCGCTGGTGGTGATCCAGTTCTGGACTCTGGCGAGCGACGTCTTCCACGCGCGGGAAGCGAAGCGCCTGTTCGGGCTGATCGGCGGCGGCGGCACGCTGGCGAACGTGATCTTCGGCCTGCTCGTCGGGCACTACGCGCCGGTGGTCGGCGCGCAGAACCTGCTGCTCCTGATGGTCGCGCAGCTCGCCCTCTGCGCCGTGCTCGCGCGGGCGGGATCGCGCCTCGCCTCCGCGCCGTCCGACCGGCTTCGCTCCCGCCCGGTGCGCAAGGCGCGCGTGCTCTCGCGCGCCGGGCTCTCGTTTCTCTCGAACAAGCACCTGACGATCGTGGCGCTGATCGGCGCGGTCAGCGCCGCGGCGGTGACCATCGTCGATTTCCAGTTCAAGCTCTCCGCCGCCTCCGTCCTCGACCAGAACGCGCTCGCCGGTTACTTCGGGCGCTTCTACGGCATCTGCGGCGGCGTGGCCCTGGCGGTGCAGATCTGGGTGACCGGGCGCGTCCTCGAGCGCCACGGGATCCTCGCCTCGCTCCTGCCGCTCCCGGTCGGCCTCGCGCTCGGGTCGGGCGCTTCGGCGGCGTTCGCGACGCCCGGCCTGTTCGTCAGCTCGCTGGCGAAGGGCTCGGACACGATCTTCCGCTACACCATCAACGACGCCTCGATGCAGCTCCTCTACGTGCCGGTGCCCGCGCACGTGCGCGGGCGGGCGAAGGCGTTCATCGACGGCATCCTCAAGCCCAGCTCGGTGGCGTTCGCGGGCGTGGCCCTCTTCTTCTACAAGCACGCCGGCGGCAGCGGGCGGCCGCTCACGGTGGCGGTGCTGCTGCTGGTGGGCGTCTGGGTGCTGCTGCTGGTCCGCGCGCGCGGCGAGTACGTGCGCAGCCTGGTCGAATCGCTGGAGCGCCGGCACCTCGACCTCTCGGGAGCGCAGTTCGCCGGGGTGAACGACGCCACGCTGCGGGCGCTCCGCACGGCGCTGAAGGGCGACCCGGCCACGGTCCTGCACGCTCTCACGCTCGTGCAGCAGCTGGCGCGGGCGGCGGACTTCACGCCGGAGCTGCGCGGCCTGCTCCGACACCGCGACGCGCGCGTGCGGGCGGCGGCGATCGAGCAGCTCGGAGCGCTGCGCCGGACGGAGGCGGCCGACGAGATCCGCATGCTGCTTCGCGATCCGGTGCCCGAGGTGCGGGCGGCGGCGCTCGGCGGCCTCTGCGCCGTGGAGCAGGAAGCGGCGGTGCCCACCGTCCTCCCCTTCCTCGAGGCGCGGACGGCGCCGGAAGCGGTGGTCCGCGCCGCGGCAGCGGTGGCGCTCATCCGCCATGCCGGACTCGACGGCGTTCTGGCGGCGGCGGAGCCGCTCAAGCAGCTCCTCTCGGCGGGAGATCCGCGGGACCGGGCGGCCGCGGCGGACGCGCTCGGGAACATCGGCGTGAGCGGATTCTTTCGCCCCCTGCTCGCCTTCCTCCGCGACGAGGACCTCGGGGTGCGCCGGCGGGCGATCGCCGCGGCCGGCAAGCTGCGCGCTCCCGAGCTGATCCCGGCGCTCGTCGAGCAGTTCCAGCGGCGCGAGACCGCGCTGGAGGCCGCCGCCGCTCTGGCCGCGTTCGGCGCAGGCGTCGAGCTCTCGCTCCAGGGCATCCTCCTCGACGAGGCGTCGCACGTCGACTGCCGCCGCGGAGTGGCCCTGGTCCTCCAGCGGCTCGGGACGGCCGACGCCGCGGAGGCGCTGGTCGGGGCCCTCACCTCGCGCGACGCGTCGGTGCGCAAGTCGGCGGCGCGGGCGCTCTCGCGCCTGGCGCGGCGGCAGCGCGGGCTGCGGCTGGAGGCGGCGCGGGTGGAGCGCGCCGTGCACGCGGAGCTGTCCGCGGCGCGCGCGGCGCTGGGCATCTTCAAGAAGCTCGCGCTCGGCGTCCAGGGCGTCGCGCCGCGGACCCCGGCCGAGCTGCTGGCGGTGGCGCTGCTCGAGGAGCGCGATGCGCGCGTGCTCCAGGCGCTGGTCCTCCTGGAGGTCCTGCTCCCGAACGTCCGCCTCGACGTGGTCGCGGAAAACCTGCGCTCCGAATCGGCGGCCGCGCGCGCCAACGCGATCGAGGTGCTGGACAACGCGCTTCCCGATCCCTGGAGACGGCTGGTGATGGCGGCGCTCGACGAGACCAAGCGGCGCGGCGATCAGGTGCTGCCCGACCCGCGACCTGCCGCCGAGCTGGCGGGCGCGCTGATCGGCGGCGAGTGCGCGCTCTGGCCCGGCGCCTGCGCCGCCCGCTGGGTGCTGGACGCGCCGGTGCCGCTCGTGCCGCTGCTGCCGCGGCTGCAGGCAGCTCTCCACGCGCCGTCCGCTCCGCTGCGCGAGGCCGCGGCCCACGCGGTCGCGCGCGCGGCCCCGGCGGAAGTGCCGCGCCTGCTCGCGCAGCTCGCCGGGGATCCGGCGGCCTCCGTCAGCCGCGCGGCACGCACGCTCCTCGCCCGCGCCGCCGGCAGGGCCACGGCATGATCTCGACGGTGGAGAAGGTGCTGTTCCTCAAGTCGATCGATCTCTTCCGCGCCCTTCCCTCGGAGGAGCTGGCGCAGATCGCCGAGATCGCGGAAGAGCAGCCGCTGGCCGCCGGCGACCAGGTCTTCGCCCAGGGCGACCCCGGCGACTCGCTGTACCTGATCGTCGAAGGGAAGGTGAAGGTCCACCAGGGCAGCAAGGAGCTGGTGCGCCTGGGCGAGCGCGACGTCTTCGGCGAGATGGCCGTGCTCGACTCCGAGCCCCGCTCCGCCAGCGTGACGGCGGTGCAGGACGCCATCCTCCTCAAGATCGGCCGCGACGACTTCCGCGACATCCTCGGCGAGCGGCCCGAGATCGCGATGGGGGTGATGAAGGTGCTCACGCACCGCCTCCGCGAGACGAGCCGCAAGTCCTGACGGGGTTGCGGACCGCGCAGAGTTTGAATTGAGTATTGTGTCCCCGAATCAGCGGAGGGCGGCTTCGAGGTCGGTGCGGAAGAGGAGGGCGGGGGCGGTGCGGTAGCCTTTCTTGACGGAGAGGACGTGGCCGTAGCGGTCGATGAGGATTGCGGCGGGATACCGGGGATTGGGGCCGAGGTAGCGGCGGGCGGTCGCGCTGTCGGGATCCTCCACCACCGGGTAGGTGACGTGGCGGGCCTGCAGCAGGCGGCCGGGATCTGGCGAGAGGGCAGCGACGACCAGGCCACGACTTTTATACTGAGTGTATAGAGACTCGAGGGCCGCCAGATCCTTGCCCGCGGACTTGGTGGCGGCGGGGAGGAAGCCCAGCAACACCGCCTTTGCCGGGAAGCGCCGCATCGCCGCCCGGGGGCCGACGAGCTGCGCCAGATCGAACCGGTCCTGTCCGGCCGCGTCTGCGTTCTGCACCGTCCCGAAGAAGAACGGAGCCGCGTCGCCCGGCGACAGCGGCGGAG
>DASREU010000239.1:0-4451 GCA_035651935.1 Myxococcales bacterium
TGGCGGTGCGGCGCGCGGCGCAGAGCGCGAGATGGAAGAGGAGCGGCTCCTCGGCCTGTCGCGGCGGCAAGAGCCCGGGCTCGCCCGCTTCGGCGGCGACGCGGAACACCGGCCTGCGCGCGGCGCGATTCACCGCGTGCCGCTCCTCGTCGGAGAGCAGCGGGTCGGCGGCGGGACGCGCCGGCAGCTCGCCGTCGACGAGCCCGACGACGAACAGGTGATCGAAGCTCCGCCCCGGCAGCTCCCGCAGCTCGAGAAGCTGCACGGCGCCGCCGCGCGCACCCGGGGGCGGCAGCGAGGCCTGGGAGAGCGCGTCCGAGAGAAGCTGCGCGAATTCGGCGCGGGTGACGCGGACGTCGCCGATCTGCGCCGCCGCTCGCGCCAACCCCGCGCACGCATCCGCCAGCGCCCGCGCCGCCGCCTGATCCCGGCCGAGCGCCGCCGCCGCCGCGCCGGCCAGCGCCGAGCCCGCATCGGCGGGAAGCGGAGAGCGCAGGCGGCGCCAGAGCCCCCACCGTCCCAGCAGATCGAGCAGCGCGGAGCCGTGCTCGCGCAGCGTTCCCTGCGCCGGCAACCGGCGCAGCGCCTCGACGGCCCTCTGTACGCGGCGCGCCGTTTCCTCGACGACGGCGCCATTGCGATCCTTCTTCGCGAAGCGCCGCGCCAGCGCGGAGAGAGCGCGCGCATAGCCCTGCCCGCCGGCGTCGTCGCCCGCGTGCGCCTCGCGCAGCGTCCGCGCCAGCGCCTGCGGTGGAAGCTTGTCGCCTTCTTCGGGGAGCCAGAGCAGACGAGAGGAGAGCAGATCGATCAGGCGCTCCCGGGGAAACTCGTCCTCGACGAGATCGAGCAGCGACAGAGCCAGCCGGACCGGCGCGGCCTCGAGCGCGGGCCGGCCGCGGCGCTCGCGCCAAGGCACGCCGGCGCGATCGAGCGCCGCCCCGAGCTCCTCCGCGATGCCCTCGCCCAGGTTGCGGGCGGCGACCGCGATGGAGTCGGCGGCCGCACCGGACCGGACCAGCGCCGCGCAGCGCCGCGCCACCTCGCGCGCCTGGGCGAGCGGCGAGGCGCAGGAGATCAGCTCGACCGGAGCAGCCGCCGGAGCGGCGCCTTCGGCGAAGAGCGCCCGCAGCCATGGGGCGAGCGCGGGCGAGGCTTCCTCCGGATCGAACAGCTCCAGCTCGGGCGCGGGGTCGGGCAGCTTCTCCAGCGCGCGCAGGGTGGGCTCCAGCGCCTCGGTCAGCTCCGGACGTCCGGCGGGCCAGGCCAGCCGGATGCGGACGGGCACCCGCGCCGCCAGGGCGCTGACCAACCGGAGCCGCAGCGGCGTCCAGTCGAAGACCGAGTCGAACTGGAGCTCTGCGGCGGCGGCGAGCTCGCGCGGAAGGGCGCCGCCACGCTCGAGGTGCTCGACCGCGAGGCGCAGCGCCAGGTGCGGGTCGGCCAGCCCCGCGTGCTCGAGCGCCTGCCGCGCCGCGCAGAGAGTGCGGCCGAGCGCGGCGGCGCGCTCCGGGATGTCTGCGGCGGCCCGAAGCTCCGAAGGATCGAGCAGTCCATCGGTCACGGCTGCGAGCAGGTCGCCCAGCGCGGCGGCGTATCCGCCCTGGTTGCGGATGGCGAAGTACGGCCCCGCCGAGTGGTTGCGGGCCGCGTCCCGCAGAGCGAGCTGCAGGGCGTGAGGGGAGGCGATCTCGGGACATGCTCCCGCGCGCTGGGCCTCGCGCACCAGCTCGCGCTCGAGCTGCGCGACCGTCCAGGCGACCTTGCCGGCGACGAACCCGCGCTCGCGCGTGAGCCGCAGCATCCGCTCCAGAGCGCGCGCGGAGTCGGGAAGGATGGCGATCTGCGGGCCCCGCCTGGGAGCCTGCGCGAAGCTGAGCTGTTCCGGCACGATCCCCTCTTACCAGAGGGGTCCGACAGCCTCCGACTACTTCCGCTCGACGGCCGGCGGCGCGTCCGCCGGGGGAGAGATCGCGCTCGCCGGCGCCGCGCCGGGATCCTGCGGCGGCGGCGGCGCGATGCGCTTCTGCGGCGGCTTGACGCTGGCCATGCCCCAGAGCGAACGGCGGGCATCGCTGAAGTTCTTCGCGATCCGCGGCGAGGTCTCCGACGGAACTTCCGCCCACGGGCGGATGGCGAGGGCGCGCTTGAACTGGTCGGTCCCTTCGCTCAGCTTGCCGGTCTCCGAGTAGATCAGGCCGCGGTAGATGAGCACCTGCACCATGTCGTCCTGGTTCTCCTTCGCGGCGCCTTCGGCGAGCTGCAGCTCCGCCAGCGCGGCGTCCAGGTCGAGCTTCTGGTAGAGGCGCATCGCGGCGGCGAGGTGCGCGTTTCCGGTGGCGACGCCCTGCGCGGCGGGGGCAGGACCAGGATCGGCGGCGGAAGCCGCGGAGGCGGCGAGGAGGGCTGCGGCGAGGATGAGGCGCATGCCCGCAAGGCTACCAGAGGCCGGCGCTCTCCCAAGAAAACGGAAGTAGCCGGGCGGCAGGCGCCGCTGTAAGGTCGAGTCATGCTTGCGAGAGCCAGCAGCGGGGCGCTCGCGCTGCTGCTCGCGCTCGCGGGGTGCGACAAGCTGCGCGCTTTCCCCGGATTCGACCCTGCCCGCGCGGTGCCGCCTCCGGGGCCGCCCGCGGTGGCGCTGGGGCCGTGGCTGATCGAGCCGCGGGCCGGACAGGTGACGATCGCCTGGACGACGCTCGAGCCATCGGTGGGGCGGGTCTGGTACGGCGCCCGCGAGCCCGACCGCCTGGCCACCGAGGACGGACCGGCGGGGACCGATCACCGGGTGGTGCTCGCGTCGCTGCAGCCGTCGACGCAGTATCGCTATCGCGTGGAGGGCGCGCCGGATGCGGCGTGGTTCACCAGCGCCCCCGCGCAGGGTTCGGAGGGTCCGATCCACGTCGTGGTCTACGGCGAGAACCAGACCAACAACGGCGACCACGCGCTGGTCGTGCGCGCCGCCGCCGCGGAGCGCCCCCAGCTTCTCCTGCACACGGGCAACATGGTGGCCAGCGCGCGCGAGGAGCCGCTCTGGCGGGTGTGGTTCGCGGAGGAGCGCGATCTTCTCGCGCACAGCCCGATCGTCGCCGCTCCCGGCAGCCAGGAGATCACCGATCAGGGCGCGGCATACACCCGCGACTTCCAGCGCCGCGGGATGCCGGCGTACGTCTCTCTCGAGTACGGCCCCGTCCACGTCGTCGTCCTCGACTCCTGGGAGCTCGCGGCGGGAGCGACTGCGCAGAAAGGCGCGGTCTCCGAGGCGCAGAAGGCGTGGCTGGAAGAGGACCTGCGCCGGGTGCCGGAGGAGCGCCACGTCTGGGTGGTGGTGAACGAGGGTCCCTGGTCCCACGCGAAGGACGAGCGGATGGCGGGCAGCGAGAACGTGCGCTCCGCGATCCTCGCCGCGCACAAGGTGCATCCGATCGAGGTGGTGTTCTCCGGGCGGAGGCGGTTCTACGAGCGCGGCGACATCTTCGGGATCCGCTACCTGATCCTGGGCGGCGGCGGCGCTCCGCTCGAGGAGCCGGACCCGTCGGCCCCGGGCGTGCAGGCCGCGGCCCCGGCGCTCTCGTTCGCCGCGGTGGACGTGTGCGGCTGCCATACGACCGGACGGGTGAAGGACATCACCGGGAAAGTGATCGACGCGTTCACGCTCGCGGACTGCGCGACGCCGTGCAGCGTGCCGGGCGCGCAGGTCGCCGCGGCGACGCCGGTGGCTGCTCCGGCGCAGGATGCCGCGCCCAGCCGGAAGAGATCGCGCAGGCGGCGGGGTGGAAGTCTCGACGGCAGCAGGCGCGCGGCGGAGAATCGGGACCGATGAGGATCACCGACATGTTCCGCTTCGCGGCCGAGCGCGGCGAGCCGGTCTTCTCCTTCGAGTTCTTCCCCCCGAAGAACGACACGGGGGTCGCCGCCCTCTTCGACACGCTGCGCGCGCTCCGGCCGCTCGGTCCGTCGTTCGTCAGCGTCACCTGGGGCGCGGGTGGTTCTTCGCGCGGGCGCACGCTGGAGATGGTGACGCGGATCAAGCGCGAGACCGAGATCGAGGCGATGGCCCACGTCACATGCGTGGGCGCCTCGCGCAAGGAGCTCGAGGAGCAGCTGGCGGTGATCTGCGACGCGGGGATCAGCAACGTCCTCGCGCTCCGGGGCGACCCGCCGCGCGGCCAGCGGGAGTTCATCGCCCATCCCGACGGGCTGGCGCACGCCAGCGACCTGGTGCAACTGGCGCACGAGGTCGCGGCGAAGCGCGGGGTGAAGCTGTGCGTGGGCGCGGCCTGCTACCCGGAGGGGCACCCGGAGACGCGCGACCTCGCCCAGGACCTGCGCCACTGCAAGCTGAAGGTGGATGCCGGCGCGGACTTCCTCATCACGCAGCTCTTCTTCGAGAACCGGCGGTACTTCGAGTTTCTCGGCAGGGCGCGCGCGGCAGCCATCGACGTCCCCATTCTTCC
>DASREU010000240.1:0-2122 GCA_035651935.1 Myxococcales bacterium
CAGCTCAAGCGTCGCCGCCAGATCCACGGTCTGCTCCACGCTCTCCTGCCACTGGCGCCCGGCGCGCGAGAGCTCCGAGAGCCGCTCGCTGGCGCGGCTCACGTTCTCCCGGATGCGTTTGAACAGCTCGTCTCGCGCCGCGGGATCGGTCTCGTCGGCGAGCGCTTCCACCAGCAGGGCGAGGTTGTGCAGCGGGTTCTTGACGTCGTGGGCGACCGCCGCCGCGACCACCCAGATCGCCTGGCGCCTCTCGGTGCCGGCGAGGCGCTCCGCGAGGACCTGGGCGGCGGCGTGCTCGGCATCGTGGAGCCGTCTTGCCCGCTGCGCGTAGAGCAGCGCTCCGGCGAGCAGGACCCCGGCGAGAGGCGGGGCGACCCAGTCGACGAGGATCACCACCCACTTGCCCGGGCCTTCCTGGACCCGCGCCGCGGGAAGCACGTGGTCGAGGCTCGCCAGCACCAGGCCGACGATGAACCCGGTGACGATCAGCGCAATGGAGCTGCCGTTCCGGCGCACGCCCGGAGGGTATCAGAGGAAATGTCGCACCCCGGCGACATTTTCGCAGGACTTTGGAATCCCCCGGCCGGCTTGTACTGTTGGAAAGAGGGGGCACCGGGAGGAGACACCTTGACGTTGCGCTCAGCTGCAATCGCTCTCTGCCTGCTCGCTCTCCCCGCCTTCGCCAAGAGCGAGAAGAGCAGGGTGGTGCAGAAGGCCCTTCGCCAGAGCGTCCGGGTGGAAGTGCTGGTCCGCGGCAAGATCGAGCGTGCGGCCAGCGGGGTGGTGGTGGCGGTGGACGGCTCCACCTCGTACGTGCTGACCAACGAGCACGTGGTGCAGCGGGAAGGGCTGTCCGGCGCCGCCTCGTTCGAGGTGGTGGTCGAACGGCCGAAGTTCCACCGGGTGAAGGCTACCGTGTTCGCCGAAGGCAAGGTGCCGGACGAGGATCTGGCCCTCCTGGTCGTTCGGGGCGAGGCGCTGACGCCGGCCCCGCTTTCCGCAGGCGACACCGTCGACGTCGGCGACGACGTGGTGGTGATCGGGGCCCCGTACGGGCGCGCCCTCAGCGTCTCGTCCGGCATCGTCAGCCAGCTGGAGAGCGACGAACAGGATCCCCGGATCCAGCACGGGATGAAGACGGATGCTCCGATCGGGTATGGCGCTTCCGGCGGCGGCGTCTTCGCGCTCCCTTCGGGAAAGTTGGTGGGGCTGGTCGAGGGGTATCGGACGGCGAAGGTGGCGTTCGGGGGGCTGACGAAGGACGAGTTCTCCTTCGACGTGCCGATGCCGGGCGAGACCTTCCTCTCGCCGCCGGCGAAGATCCGGGCATTCATCCTCCGGTCCGGACTCGGCGCCCTCGCAAGCATCACCTCGGCGCCGCCGATCCCGGGTTCGTCCGCCTCGCTCGCCGCGCCCATGGCTCGGGGTCGCTGAGGCGGACCGGCCGTCTGCGGTGGTCCGGGCAGCGCCGCGCGAGTACACTCGGCGTCCATGCGCGCCGACTGGGACAGCTACTTCATGCAGATCGCCACCGTGGTCGCCTCGCGGGCCACCTGCGACCGCAAGCACGTCGGCGCGCTGCTGGTCCGCGACCGGATCATCCTCTCCACGGGCTACAACGGGAGCATCCGCGGGATGCCCCACTGCGACGACGTGGGGCACGTCCTCGAGAACGGCCATTGCGTGGCCACCATCCACGCCGAGGCAAACGCCATCCTCCAGGCGGCCCGCAACGGGGTGCGCATCGAGGGGGCGGACATCTACACCACCGCCAGCCCGTGCTGGCCCTGCTTCAAGATGATCGCAAACGCCGGGATCAAGCGCATCGTCTACGGCGAGTTCTATAGAGACGACCGCATCTTCGAGGTGGCGCAGAAGATCGGGATCACGCTCGCTGATCTCTCCTCCGGCCGGTCCGCAAGCGCCCCGAGGGGCGAAAAGCAGACTGCTTGACAGTACCCTCAAGTGGGCGGAATGCTGAGCGAACCGCCGCCCGGCGGCCGAGGGGGCCTGCATGCGAGCGTTTGCCGCCGTTCCCGTCGCGATCCTGGTGTGCATGGCGGCGCCGGCCTTTGCCGACGCCGGCACCCACGTCAAGGCTGCGAAGAAAGCGGAGCGGCGC
>DASREU010000241.1:0-14206 GCA_035651935.1 Myxococcales bacterium
TCACCCAGGAGATGTAGATCCAGGTGAGAGTGATCGGCAGCACCGCCAGCGAGCCGTAGATCCGGTGCACCTGCACCATCCGGCCGGAGCCCCAGGCGAAGAGGAACTTGGCCAGCTCCCAGAGCGTGCCGGCGACGAACGCCGCCATCAGCGCGGACCGCAGGCGCACGCGAGCGTTCGGGATCACCTTGTAGAGGAACGCTAGCCCGACATACGTGATGGCCACCGACGAGAGCGCCGCAAGGACGTGCAGCAACTCGCTGTGGTTCGGCTGGTTGTGCGCCGCGTGGATGTCCTGCATCCGCGAGATCGTCCAGGTCACGTAGATCGAGAGGCTGAGGAACATCGGCCCCAGGGTGAGGAACGACCAGTACTTGAGCAGCCGTTGCAGGGGCGAGCGCGGCTTCTTCACCGCGTAGATGTGATTGAAGGCGCTCTCGATGTTCCAGAGCAGCGAGATGATCGAGACCAGCAGCACCGCGAACCCGATGGCCCCGAGTGTCTTCACCGTGGCCTTGCTGCTGAAACTGGTCAGGGCGCCGGCGATGGCGGCTCCCGCGCCGACGCCGAGCTGGGCATTGACGAACGTCTGGACCCGGTCGTGGATCTGGGTCTCGCCGCTGAACAGATCGACGACGCTGTAGAGCACCGCGAGCAGCGGGACGAGCGCGAACAACGTCAGGTAGGTGAGCGCGGACGCGCGCAGCGAGATCGCCTCGCCGCGGAACCCGCGCCCGACGAGCACCAGCGCGCGGACGAACCGCCGCACTCCGGGAAGCGAATGCGCCCGCTCGCCGAGCGCCGCGAGCCGGACCCTGAGGCTCGCGTTCAGTCGCCCACCTTCGCCGCGGGCGGCTCCGGCGTGGCATCGGTTCCCGGGCGGGGCTCGGCGCGCGGCTGCGGTTGCTGCTGCTGCCCGCGGTTCCCGTCCCGCCGCCCGCCGTCGCGGCGGCCCTGCCCGCGCTGCGCCTGCTGCAGCTCCGGACGGCTCCACTTCGCGTGCAGGTCGTATTGCTCGAGGTGGTACTGCGGCTGCGGCCGGACGGCGATGCTCTTGTTGAGCTTCATCATCAGGAGGCGCATCGCCTCGCGCTCGGGCCCCTGCAGCACCTTCGCCACTTCCGGATGGCAGGAGACGACGAGCTGGTCCTCGCGGTGCTTTCCCGCGGCGCGCTGCGCCTCCCGCATGATGTCGTAGGCCATGGTGATCTTGCTGCGCACGTGCCCGCGGCCGTCGCAGGTGGGGCAGATCTCGGTGGTCAGCCGGGTGATGCTCTCGCGCACCCGCTTGCGCGTCATCTCCACCAGGCCGATGTCGCTGATCTTGAGGACGTTGGTCTTCGCCCGGTCGGCGGCCAGCGCTTCCTGGAGGGTCTTGAAGACCTTCTCCCGGTTCGCGCCTTTGTCCATGTCGATGAAGTCGATGATGATGATGCCGCCGATGTTGCGCAGCCGGAGCTGGTAGACGATCTCCTTCGCCGCCTCGCAGTTGATCTTGGTGATGGTGTCTTCCAGCGAGGCGCCGGCGCCTTTCTTCCCCACGTAGCGCCCGGAGTTCACGTCGATGGCGACCAGCGCCTCCGTCTGGTCGATGATGATGTAGCCGCCGCTCTTCAGCCAGACCTTGCGGTTCTGGGCGCGGATCAGCTCCTGCTCGATGCCGAACTCGTCGAAGATCGGCTCCTCGCCGGAGTAGAGCTCGATCCGTTCCTTGAGCTCGGGCGCCGCCTGCTCGACGAACGCGCGCACCCGCTCGAACTCGGAGCGGTCGTCGATCACCAGCTTCTCCACCTCGTCGGAGAAGAGGTCGCGGATGCTGCGCAGGATCAGGTCGAGGTCCGGGTGCACGCAGGCCGGCGCCTTCATCTGCTCGCGCTTCTTCCCCACCTCGTTCCAGAGGCCGAGGAGGAACTTGATGTCCGCCGTCAGCTTCTCGCTGGCCTCGTTCTCGGCGACGGTGCGGACGATGAAGCCGGTGCCCGGGGGCCGGTAGCGATCGACCAGCTCGCGGAGGCGGCGCCGCTCCTTCTCGTTCTCGATCCGGCGGGAGATGCCGACGTGATCGACGGTCGGCATGAACACCAGGTGCCGGCCCGGGAGGGAGATGTGGCAGGTGATCCGGGCGCCCTTGGTGCCGATGGGGTCCTTCACCGCCTGGACCAGGACCTCGTCGCCCTCCTTGAGCAGGTCCTGGATCTGGGCCCGCTTGTGGCCGTTGCCGTTGCGCTTCTCGCCGTTCCCGCCGCGGCGCTCCTGGTTTCCCTGCCAGGGCTTTCCGCCCTCCTGCCGGCGTTCCCCCTTCGGCTGTTCTCCGGCCGGGCGGGGACCTTCGGCTCCGCGGCGCCGCCCGCGCCCTCCGCGGCGGCGGCCCCGCCGGCCTTCGCGGGCCGCAGGACGCTGGTCTGCCGGAATGCTCCGCGCTCCCGTTTCCGGCGTCGCGGCCCCCGGCGTCGGTTGGGCCTGCGCGTCTCCGGGAGCCGGGGTCACCGGCGCCGGCGGAGAGTCGATGGCGCGCGCGTGCTCGGCGGCGAGCGCCTCCTCGGCCGCGGCGTGCGCGGCATCGGCCTCGTCCAGCTCCTCTTCGTCGCCGTCGTCGTCGTCGCCTTCCTCGTCGTCGAGGGCGTCGTCGGCATGGAGCTCCAGCACCTCCTCGGCAACCACGGTCGCGGGCTCGCCCGCGCCCGAACCGGTCGCCTCGATTGTTCCATCCGGTGGACGAAGGGACGCTTCAGGCGCTTCCGCCGGCGGTGACTGAGCGCCGGCGGCGGCGGCACCAGGCAGTTCCGGCTGCCCCGAATCCGGCGGGGAAGACGCTGTGCCGGCGGCGGCAACGTTCTCGGGCGTGCTCTCCGGCGCCGGCGCGCTCTCCTTGCTCGACGCAGGCTCCGCCGGCGGCGCCGAATCCTCGGCAGGCTCCGGCAGGTCGTCGCTCGCCTCGAGGGGATCGCCTTCGACCGTCCCGGCCTTGATGTCCATCTCCTCCGAGAATCCGGGGAAGGTGGGGTCCGAGACGATATCGCCGACGTAGAGGAAGGCCGCCTTGTCCAGGCCGATATCGACGAACGCGGCCTGCATCCCGGGGAGAACCCGGACGACCTTTCCTTTGTAGATGTTGCCGACTATCCCTTTCTCGTTCTTCCGCTCCAGGTAGTACTCAGAAATCGTCCCTTGCTCGATCAGCGCCACCCGGGTCTCCTGACCCGAGGCGTTGATCACGAGGATGTTGGACATCGAAAGATCCTTCTTGCGCGGTCGCGCGCAGGTCGCGCGAAGGCGGCGGGGCGCCGTTCAGGCGCCGCTTTTTGAAACCGGAGAGTGAACCTGGTTGGATCACCCAGCCTCGCTCATGGCGTCTGGAGCGTCGGAGGTGCGCGGCTGCGCGCCGCCCCCGCCGCCGAAGGCGCGGTGAGGCCCCGATGTCTGTAACAATTACCACCGGAGCAGACAGGCAGAGCGTAGCATCGCGATCGGGGTGCCGCAAGAAGCGGACGGCCGATTTCGGGACGCGCTCAAAAGACGACAATGGGCGCGCGCGTCCGCGTCGCCGCGCGTCCCCACATCCCGGTAAGACTCGTCTGCGTGTCTGGGCCACGCACGCGGAACACCGGGCTGAACACGTGCGGGACGTCGGCGAGCCCGGGGCTCGCAGGATCGCAAGGGCACCGGGCGTGCAGCGTGGTGCCACGGCAGGAGGGTGATGGCGGCAAGCGCCGCGGCGACGCGGCTCAGGCGAGCAGTGCGGGCAGCGCGGCCTGGAGCCAGATGTCCGCGGCGCCGTGCGCGACCATCGCGCCTTCCAGGCCGCGCCGGCGGAACATCCAGCCGAACACCACGCCCGCGATCCCGTTTCCCAGCAGCACCTGGGCGACGACGGCCGCAGAGAGCGGGATCCGCCAGAACGCCACCGCTGGAAGGTGGAGGGCGCCGAAGATCAGCGCCGCGGCGACGTTCGCCTTCCAGAACGCCTCGCGGGCGCCGAAGCGGAGCGCGAGCGCGATCAGCGCCGTGAGGATGCCCCACCGGATCAGGGTCTCCTCGACGATGCCGCCGTAGAACGCGCTGCTCGCGCGCACCCAGAAGCCGGCGGAGACTGCACGCCCGGGCGCGTCAGGGGAGGACCGCAGCATCAAGGCCACGGCCGTGACGACGATGGCGGTGACGCTTCCGACGGCGGCCGCTTCGATCGCGACGCTGCCGAACGCCGCCGGCCGGTCGCGCCGCTCGGCAAATGCCCGGAGCCACGGCGCCTCGAGGCGCGCGCGCGGCGCGAAACGAGCGCCGGCCCACGCCGCCAGCGCACACAAGAGCAGCGTCTGAACCCCTTGCACCGCGAGCACCGCGTACGGAGACGCCGGCGCTCGCGCTGCCCGGATGACGGCGAGCAGGAAGGGCGAGCTGAGCGCGATCCCCGCAGCGCAGAGCGCGAGGAGCAGCAAGGACAGGCGGCTCACGCCGCCGGCGTCCCGAAGATGGCGTTCTCGCGGACGATGCGGGCCACGCCGGGCCGGGTCAACTCCGCGCCGAACAGCGCCGCGAGCAGCTCGGAGGGCCGCGCGACTGCCTCGCTCTCACCGGCGCGCAGCGTGAAGCGGATCTCGCGCGGGCCCATCGCGGCGAGGCTCGCGACGCTGGTGCGCAGATCGATGCGCACCGGCTGCTTTCCTTCCCGCGCGCGCAACACGGTCGCCTCGCCGGCGGCGGCGAACTCCGCGAGGCGCTGCGGCGCGTCCGGTGCGCCCTCCGGCAGCTCGACCCGGTACTCGATGCCGCGGATGATGCGGCTGAGCGATTCCCCGCCCGCCGCCAGCCCCTCGCAGGAGAGCAGGTGGAAGCCTTCGGGGAGATTCGCGCCCACGCGCCGGGCCACCTCCGCCGGGGCCTGCGCTCCGAACAGCTCGAGGTCGAGATACTCGGCGCGGCTCTCGGTTCCCACCGGACACGCCGGCCCGAAGCTCACCTTCGGCTTGGGATGGAAGCCCTGGGAATGGGGGATGGACAGCTGCGCGCGCCGGAACGTCCGCAAGAGCGCGGTCATGGTTTCGAGGTGGCTGAGGGCGACCGCCACTCCTTCTTTCGCATAGCGCAGGCGCAGGAAGGTGCGCCCGGCGGGAACGGGAGCGGGCTCGCGCGGCGGCAGGCGCCGATAATCCTCCGGGTGGTAGACGATGGTGTCGACCACCTCGTAGTCGCACGCGCCGCAGGCGGTGCAGATCTCCTCGCCGTACGCGCAGTCCGGCACCGCCGCCTCCTTCAGCGCCGCCATCCGCGCTTTCCAGAGGTACGGCTTGGTCACCTCGCAGTCGATGTGGTCGAACGGCAGCACCTCCCGCTCGCCCTTTTCCCGATGCGCGAAGAAGGCCAGTCCGACGCCATGCTCTTGCTCGACCTCGGCGAACGCCTGGTGCCACGCCTCCAGGCGGAAGTGCTCCGTCCAGCCGTCGAGGCGCTGCCCGCCGCGGTACGCGTGCAGCACCGCCGCGGAGAGGCGGCGATCGCCGAGCGCCAGGGCGCCCTCGAGCGCCCCCTGCCGCGCGTCGTGCGGCTTGATGTGCAGGTCGCGGTATCCGCGGCCGAGCTTGCGCAGCTCGTCGCGCAGGAGCGCCTGCTTCCGCTGCGTCTCTGCCAGCGAGATCATCGGGTCCCACTGGAACGGCGTGAACGGCTTGGGGCAGAAGGTGGAGACGCCGACGTTGATCTCCGCCCGCGGATTCAGCTTCCTGCCCCGCCGCAGCGCCTGCGCGCAGAGGGAGACGATGGCGCGGACGTCCTCGTCGCGCTCGCCGGGCAGCCCGATCATGAAATAGAACTTCACCAGGTCCCAGCCCGCCGCGAAGATGGTGTCGACGGCGTTGAGCAGATCCTTCTCCGCGTTCCCCTTGTTGATCACCCGCCGCATCCGCTCGGTGGCGGCTTCCGGCGCGACGGTGAACCCGCTCTTGCGCACGCGCTTGATCTGCGAGGCGAGCCGCTCGGACATCGTCTCGGTGCGCAGGCTCGGCAGGGAGATGCCCACGTTCTCGGGCCCGAACTCGTCGAAGAAGTCCTCCAGCACCCCGTCGATGCAGGAGTAGTCCCCGGCGCTGAGGGAGAGGAAGCCCACCTCCTCGTAGCCGGTCGCCTCCAGCCCCTTCTCGGCGATCCGGCGGACGTCGTTCGGGTCGCGCTGCCGCGTGGGCCGGGTGATCATCCCCACCTGGCAGAACCGGCACCCGCGGGTGCAGCCGCGCTGGATCTCCAGCGGCAGGCGATCGTGGACCGCCTGCATGAAGGGGACGATCGGCTTCTCCGCCTGCGGCACCAGGTTCAGGTCGGGGATCACCCGGCGGACGATGTTGTCGTACCCGGGCTTGAGCGGCTCGTACGCGGCGATCGTGCGGTCGTCACCGTACCGGACGCGGAAGAGCGACGGCACGTAGACGCCGGAGATCTCGGCGAGGAGCCAGAGCAGGTCCTGCCGCGGCGCGCCGCTCCGCTTCCAGGCGGCGACGGCGTCGCTGATCTCGTGCACCACCTCTTCGCCCTCGCCGATGACGAACGCGTCGAAGAAGTCGGCCACCGGCTCCGGGTTGTAGGTGCACGGGCCGCCGCCGAGGATCAGCGGGTCGTCGCGCTGCCGGTCCGCGGCGTGCAGCGCGATGCCCCCGAGGTCGAGCATCGCGAGCACGGTCGTGTAGCAGAGCTCGTACTGGAGGGTGAACCCGACGACGTCGAACGCCCGCAGCGGCGCGCGGCTCTCGATGGAGAAGAGCGGCTGCCCTTCCGCCTTCAGCGCGGCCTCCATGTCGGTCCAGGGCATGAACACGCGCTCGCAGGCGACGTCCGGGCGCTCGTTGAGCGCGTGGTAGAGGAGGCGGAAACCGACGTTGCTCATCCCGACCTCGTACGTGTCGGGGAACGCCAGCGCCCAGGTGACCCGCGCCTTGGCGAGGTCCTTGTGGACGGCGTTCAGCTCCCCGCCGGCGTACCGGGAGGGTTTCTGCGCGGACAGGATCAGCCGATCGAGCACCGGGAGGCGCATGGGGACGCCGGGGTTTAGCGCGTTCGCTCCAGGGCATCCAGTGCTTGCAGCGTCTCGCCGCCGAGCGAGCCTTCTCTCGCCTGCAGGAGCAAGGCGGCACGGCGAAGCGCGGCGCGCAGCGGAAGCGCGTCGCCGGACTGCGCTTTTCCGCGCAGGTCGGCGTCGTCCAGGAAGGGGAACCCGATGTAGCGGAAATCCCAGGGAAGCGAATCCGGCGGGGCCGCGAGCCGGAGCTCCCTCTCGACCGGGCCTCTGGACGACGCGCAGGGCGCGCGTTCCATCGAGACCACCGGCAGGCGCCCGGGGACGAGGATCGCGAGCAGCGAGCAGGAGCGCGCCGCGGTCCGCACCGCGGCCGGGGACGCGCTCCGCGGCGGCGCCCAGCCATCCGCGTCCGCCACCGCCCAGGTGAAGTCGACGTGCCGGGGAGGCGATCCGGGGACGAACGTCTCCTGGTAGATGACCGCGCCCGGGAGCGGGCGGCCCGCCTCGTCGAGGAGCCGGGTGCGAAACTGCTGCACCGAGCCGCAGGAGACGGCCGCAGCCAGAAGCAGAAGCGCGCTACTCCGGGCGATCAGAAGCGTACTCGGCCGCCTTCGGGTAGAGGGGAATGAAGGTGCACTCGTCGACCGAGGTGAAGAAGTCGACGATGTCGCCGCCGGCGAGCTTCCACTTCTCGAAGTGCGTGTCGATCGGGTCCATGTCGTTGCCGACGGGGCCGTGCTCGTAGTCGAAGCCGGGCTTCCGCAGCGACATCTCGTTCTCCTGATCGCCGCCGGAGTTGTTCATGAACAGCTTCTGGCCGTCCCAGCCCACCACCGTCTTCCAGTGGAAGCTGAACATCTTGTCGAAGAACCCGGCCGCCGAGTCTTCCTTCACCAGCACGAGCACCGGCACTCCCGCCGACACCCAGAGCTTGAGGAGCTTCAGCGCCCGCGCCTTGTCCAGATCCTCGGCGTCGTGATCGACTCCGTTCATGTCGAACTTCTTCGCGGCGTCGGCGATGTTGGACGGCGTCCGCGCGCCGTTCACGATGCTCGGCACGCGGCTGGTGTCCGAGTAGAAGGCGCCGTTCTTCGCGCCGGCATTGTTGGTGTACGGGAACCAGTAGTTCATCGCGGTCGAGAAGCTGAAGGCGCCGCAGTTGTTCGTCTGTCCCTGATCCTGCCAGTTCATGTCCCCGGGGAGGAGGAAGCTCGCCGGCGGCGCGGGCAGCGCGTCGACGGCGGCGTTTCCCGGGTCCGAGGCCTTGAGCGACTCGAGCCGCTTCACGAGCGCCTTGTCGAACCGGTGCAGGCCCTGGATCTCGAGGTTCTTGCCGGAAGGGGCCAGCGCGTTCCAGGTGGCGACGACGATCGGACCCGAGGTCCCCGCGGCCTTCGAGTCCGAGGTCACGCTGTGGAAGGCGAGCAGCTTCGCCTTGCCTTTCGGGAGCGCCGAGAGCGTTCCCACCAGCAGCGGCACGCCGGAAGGAGCTGCGAGGCGCACCAGATCGATGGGCGGCAACGCCGTGTCCCAGTGCTCCTGCACGTCCTTGTCGTGCGGCTTGCCGTGGATGAAGAACCCGATCTTCCCGTCGGTGCGCGGCAGGCGGGCGCCGAGGGTGTAGTCGTCGCGCTGGTCCGCCATCTTCACCGACTCCGGACCCTCGCCGTCGATCTGCCGGGCGCGGAAGAGGACCCAGTCGTTCTGCTGCCAGAGATCTACTTTCAGTTCTGCATCCTGTCCGCACGGCACCACGAGCGGACCGACCAGCGGGAGCCCCGAGCGGTCCTTCGCGAAGCGCGCCGGCCGGAGCGCGGCATCGTTCGCCAGATCGCCGCGGTGGCTGAAGTAGAAGAACGCCTCCCGGTCGCAGTCCATCGCCGCGGGCGAGGACGCCGACGGGAGCTGGAAATGTCCGTCCCGGACCACGAAGTGCGACACGCTCTCCAGATCGCCGGCCTTCTTGAAGCGGACCACGTACGCGTGCAACCCGTCCGGCGCGATCAGCGTGCTCGAGCCTGGCTCCTCGGGAACCCGGACCGCCGGCGTCGACTGCGGCCGTTTGCCGGGGTGCACCGGCAGCGGCGTCCGCTTGAACTTCCCGTCCGGCGGGTACAGCTCGCAGCTCGACTTCACGCACTTGCCCGGCGAGGGATGACACTCGAGCCTGGGCTCCTGGCCGGGCTCGAAGAACAGCACCTCCACCCGCCGGTTGGTGGCGCTGCGGAACCCGTCCTTCCCTGCTTCCTCGATCGGCCAGCTCTCGCCGCAGCCCACGGCATGGCGGGCGTCGTCCACGAACTTGAGCGCGGAGCGGAACCCGGCCAGGCCGTCCACCTCGACGTCGAGCAGCTTCGCCAGCTCGGACATGTAGACGGCGAACACGGCCCGCCAGAACGGGTCGTCGATCTTCGCGTCGTCCTGCAGGGAGGTGCCCAGTTCCTCGTTCGCGTGCCGTTTGAAGCTCTTCAGCGCCGCGTTGGTCGCGCTGCCGATCTGCCCGTCGATGGTTCCCGGATCGGAGTCCCAGCCCCGCTGGCGAGCGGCCCAGGCGAGGATCTGCTGGACGTCCCTGGGTTGGTGCTGCGCCTGGCTGATCTTCGCGAACGCGGCGTCGTCGCCGCCGAGCAGCGCCTCCACCGCGCCGGCGCGCTTCTCCGAGAGCGGGAGGTTGTAGGCGTCGGCGCCCTTCGTGTCGGTATGTCCGGTCACCAGCAGCTTCTCGTCCGGGAACTCCTTCAGGCGGAGGTAGATGGTCTTGAGCACGTCGAGCCCGGCGATGGTGTCCGGCGGCGGCGCATCGGCGCCGGTATCCGACGCCGGCTCGGGAAGGAAGACGGCGCTGTCGAAGCGAAAATGCGCGTCCTCCACCTCGATGACCACGGCCTTCTTCGTCTCTGCGTCGTCCTTTTCCTCGTCAGCGTCGGCCGCCGCGTCGGCCGGAGGGGCGTCCTCGTCCGTGGAGCTGTCGTCCACCGGCGGGGTGTCGCTCTCGGGGGCCGGCCCTTTTGCCTCCGCCGCGTCGTCGCTCGCCTTCGCGTCCTCGGACGCCTCGTCCTTCGCGCGCTTTGTGTCGCCCTCGTCTTCTCCGCCGAGCCTGAAAGTGTACTGGCCGGTGGGGACGCCGGTCAGGACCACCTCGCCGGCGCCGTCCGTCGTCACCGGGATCTCGGCGCCGTCCTCGAGCGTGACGACCCCGGCCGCCCCGATCACCGGGTTGCCCTCCTCGTCCCGCACCTGGATGTGGAGGGTGGTCAGCGTGAGCCCGTCCGGGATCTCGACGGTGTAGGGACCGGGCAGCTTGCCGTCGATGTGGACGTGTCCGTCGCCGTCGGTGGTCGCCTCGATCACCTCGCCGGAACCCAGCCGGATCTCCACGTCCAGGTCCGCGAGCGGATGCCCCTGGTCGTCCTGCAGCGTGAAGTCGATCGCTTCGGTCTTCGGCTTGCCCGGGCTCACCGGCTTGCCCGGCTTGTACGGCGTCTGCTGGCCCTTGCCCGCGCCGGAACCCGGCTTCCCGCTCTTGCTCTTTTCCTTCTCCGTCGAGCTGTCGCCCCACTTGTCGCGCGCGACGTAGAAGATGCAGTTGTAGCCGGCGCCGTCGTAGAAGTGGTTCGCCTCGGTGACGAGGTAATTCCCCGAGTACGCGCCGACCTTCTTCAGATTCACCATCGCGCCGGGCTTCACCGACGGATCGCCCTCCACCTCCACCTCGGCGGTGATGAACTCCATCGCCCGGCGGGTGAGGGCTGCCTTCGCCACCGTGTCCGCGTGCTCCTGCGTTCCCACCCGCGACTCGAGGAGCGAAAGCCCGGGCTTCGTCGAGGTGAACTTCGCCACCTTCGCCCCGGGCTTCCCGCCGGGAACGGACCAGAGCTCGTCGCCGGTCTTCGCCTTCCCGGTGATCTCCGCCTTGCCCGCCACGTCCCAGGCGGCCACCTCCACGGAGGCGGGCGGCCGGCGGAAGTTCGCCACCGGCTGGAAGGTTTTCAGGTTCTCGCCGAAGCTGAACTCCACGTCGGAGGCGTCGGAGAGCTCGGGCCGCTCGAAGTGCAGCTCGTTCCCGTCGACCCAGAACATGTAGCCCTCCAGCTCCGCCATCGAGCTGAGGAACTCGTAGTCGGTCTGGTTCGCCTGGAACCGGAACATCTTCACCGGAGCGGGGGAGCCGGCGCGCGTCTTCGCCGTGAGCCCGTGCTGGGCCGCGATCTGCTTCGCGCAATCGATCGGCGAGGCGCCCGCGTAGGTCCGGGTCTTCTTCGCCCGCATCATCCGGTGCGCGCGGTCCATGCCGCGCAGGACCAGCACCGTGGGACCCGCGCGCTCCAGCTCGGTGCGCCAGGCGGTGACCTCGCCGTCGAAGATCTTCTTCAGCTTGCCGGAAGCGCCCAGCTCGATCTTCACCTCCTTGCAATCGGTGAAGGTCGGCTTGCCTTGCCACTGCAGATCGGGATCGGAGACGACGATCTCGAACGCGCTCGCCCCCGACCGCGTCTGGAACACGCGGATCCCGAGGATGGCCGCTGCTTCCTCGCCCTGGAGCCGGGTCCCGTCGAGGTGGACGGCGAAGTCCGGCTTCAGGCGGGAATCGTCGGGCACCGCGGACCTCGGAGACACAACAGCCGTTGGATATTTTACCCCGTTTGACGCTCGCCTGGAAGAGGGCCGGGCGGGCGGCGAGATCGCCTCAGCGCGCGACCATGAACGTGCGGAACTCACCGCGCGCGGCGGACCAGCGCACGCGGACGTCTTCCACCTCCGCGGAAGGCGGTCCGCGGCGGCACCAGGCGATGAACTCCTCCACGCGCTCCCTCGGTCCTTCCGCGATCACCTCGACGCAGCCGTCGGGAAGGTTCCGGACCTCGCCGACGAGGCCGAGGCGCATCGCCTCCTGCTGGGCGCTGCCGCGGTAGAAGACGCCCTGCACCCTGCCGCTGATCACCGCATCCGCGCGGGTCATCCGGGCTCCGGCGTGGCGCCGCTGCCAGCCGGCGGATCGCCGAGCAGCTCCCGAAATCCGTTCTCGTCCACCACGCGCACGCCGAGCTCCTGCGCCTTCTCCAGCTTGCTGCCGGCTTCCTCGCCGGCGACCAGCAGATCCGTCTTCCGGCTCACCGACCCCGAGACGCGTCCGCCGCGTCGCTCGATCTCGGCCTTCGCCACCTCGCGAGAATAGTTCTTCAGGCTCCCGGTGAGGACCACGGTCTTGCCGGCGAACGGCCCGGCGGCCGCCACCTCCGGCTCCGGCAGCGGCCGCACGCCCTGCGCGAGGAGATCGGCGATCATCTCGCGCTGGCCGGGCAGCGCCAGGAACTCGTGGACTTGCCGCGCCACCTCCGGCCCGACGTCCCGAACCGACTGCAGATCCTCGACCGAGGCATCGAGCAGCGCCTGCAGCGAGCGGAACCGGCGCGCCAGCGCCAGCGCGGTCGCCTCGCCCACCATGCGGATCCCCAGCGCGTAGATCACGTGCCGCAGCGGCCGCTGCTTCGAGGCCTCGATGGCCGCGAGCAGGTTCTTCGCGGAGAGGTCGGCGAAGCGATCCAGCCCGACGAGCTGCTCGTAGGTGAGCCGGTAGAGGTCCGCGGGCGTCTTCACCAGGCCCGACTCGGTCAGCTGCATGCTCGTCTCCACGCCGAGACCTTCGATGTCCATCGCCAGGCGCGAGGCGAAGTGGCGCAAGCGCGAGACGGTCTTCGCCGGGCAGACGGGGTTGGGACAGCGGGTGATCGCCTCGCCTTCTTCGCGGACGACGCCCGCGCCGCACGCCGGACACGTTTTCGGCATCTCCCAGGGGCGGCTGTCGGGCGGACGCGACTCCGGGATCACCCGCACGATCTCCGGGATCACGTCCCCGGCGCGCCGGAGGAAGACGCGGTCGCCGACCCGCACGTCCTTGCGCCGGAGCTCGTCCTCGTTGTGCAGCGTGGCCCGGCTGACCGTCACGCCCCCCACGTGGACGGGCTTCAGCGCCGCGACGGGGGTCAAGGCGCCCGTCCGGCCCACGCTGACGAAGATGTCCTCGACGGTGGTCGCCTCCTCCTCCGCCGGGAACTTCCAGGCGACCGCCCAGCGCGGCGTGCGCGACACGGCGCCCAGGCGCCGCCGCTGGTCCTCGGAGTCGACCTTGATCACGCTCCCGTCGATCTCGTACGGCAGATCGTGCCGCTTGGCCATCATCCGCCGGTACTTGTCCTGTACCGCCGCCACCGTCTCGCAGAGCTCGTTCTCGGGATTGGTCCGCAGACCCAGCTCGCGGAGCTTCTGCAGCTTCTCCCAGTGGGTGGTGAACGTCAGCCCCGGCGTCTCTCCCACCTCGTAGAAGAAGATGCTGAGCGGGCGCTGCGCGGTGATCCGCGGATCGAGCTGCCGCAGCGACCCCGCGGCGCAGTTGCGCGGGTTCACGAAGGTGGGCTCGCCGGCCTTCTCGCGCTCCTCGTTCATCCGGACGAAATCGCGCTTGTTGATGAACACCTCCCCGCGCACCTCGAACCGCGCCGGCGGATCGCCGGCGAGCTGCAGCGGAACCATCTTGATGGTGCGCAGGTTGGCAGTGACGTCCTCGCCGGTGAGCCCGTCGCCGCGGGTGGCGCCCTGGACGAAGCGGCCGTTCTCGTACGCGAGCGTCACCGCCAGGCCGTCGAGCTTCGGCTCGACGACGTACCGGACGGGAGCGTCGCCGAGCAGCTTGTGGACCCGGGCGTCGAACTCGAGGAATTCCTCCTCCGTCATCGCGTTCGCGAGCGACATCATCTGGCGCCGGTGCGTGACCTTGGCGAACTTCTCGCTCGGCGCCGCCCCCACCCGCCGGGTGGGCGAGTCCGCGGTGATCAGATCCGGGTGCTCGGCCTCGATCTGCTCCAGCTCGCGGAAGAGGCGGTCGTACTCGGCGTCGCTCAGCGTCGGCGCGTCGAGCACGTAGTAGCGGTGGCTCGCTTCCCGGAGCAGCGCGCGCAGCTCCTCCGCGCGAGCGGCGGGGTTTTCCATGGCGCCGGAATCTAACCGATCGCTGCGGGAAGCTGCGGCTTTCATTGACAGCGCCGTCCTCCTCCCCTACATTCCCGCCGCTCCCGCGAAGTCTCCTCCATCGCGCGCCGCCCCGTCGGGCGAAGCAGCGCCCCCCGACCAGATGAACCTGTCCGAGCTGAAGGAAATGAAGATCCTGGCCCTCGCCAAGCTGGCGAAGGAGCTGAACATCGAGGC
>DASREU010000242.1:0-2995 GCA_035651935.1 Myxococcales bacterium
TTCGGGCTGCCCGGCTTCCCGGTCTCGTCGCTGGTGACGTTCGAAGTGTTCGTCCGGCCGGCGCTGCGCGCGATGCAGGGCTTCCGTCAGGTGACGCGGCCGCGCGTGCTGGTCACGCTGGAGGACGCGGTCAAGCCGGACGCGGTGCGGCCCGAATATCAGCGCGCGACCGTGCGCGTGGTCGAGGGCGAGCTGCGCGCCACAACCACCGGTGCCCAGACCTCTAGCCGCTTGCTTTCGATGCTCGGCGCCAACGCCCTGCTGGAGCTTCAGCCCGGCGCGCAGGCGCTGCCGGCGGGCGCGCGGGTGCCGGCCCTGCTGGTGGGCGAGCTCCGCACCTGACGCGGGCCGTTCAGAAACCCTGCTTGATATACTTCAGTGTGGTGGGCGCCGGTAGGCGCCCGCTCGATTGTTGATCTCGACACCACGCCGGCACCCGCGCAGCGGGTGCGTCTCCCGCCCACTCGCGCCTCGCGCGCCGGGCAATCGTCGCGGAGAAGGAGAGGCTGTTGAACGAGGGGATTCAGACCGTCCAGCAATTGATGGAAGCGCAGCACTACGTCACCGATCGCGCCATCGCCACCACCGTGTTCCTGGCGATGGAGCTGCGCAAGCCGGTGCTCATCGAGGGTCAGGCCGGCGTCGGCAAGACGGAGGTTGCGAAGGTCCTCTCCGCCGCGCTCAACACCGAGCTCATTCGACTCCAGTGCTACGAAGGGCTGGATGCCAACTCCGCCCTCTACGAGTGGAACTACCCGAAGCAGATGCTGCGCATTCGCATGGAAGAGTCCGGTGAGCGCAGCGTCGAGGAGCAGGAGGCGGTGATCTTCTCGCGGCCGTTCCTGCTGGAGCGGCCGCTGCTGCGCGCGATCACCGCCGAGAACACGGCCCCGGTGCTGCTGATCGACGAGATCGACCGCGCCGACGAGGAGTTCGAGGCGTTCCTGCTGGAAGTGCTCTCGGACTTCCAGGTGACGATCCCGGAGCTCGGGACGATCCGCGCCGTGCATCGGCCCTACGTCGTGCTCACTTCGAACCGCACCCGCGAGCTCTCCGACGCGCTGAAGCGCCGATGCCTCTACCTCTGGATCGACTACCCCTCGTTCGAGAAGGAGTACCAGATCATCCGCGCCAAGGTGCCCGGGGCGAACGAGCGGCTCGCACAGCAAGTGGCGGCGTTCGTGCAGGTCGTGCGCAGCGCAAAGTGGGGCAAGATGCCCGGGGTGGCGGAGACGCTCGACTGGACGATGGGGCTGCTGGCGCTGCACTCCGATCACCTCGATCCGCAGATCGTGCGCGAGACGCTCGGCGCGCTGTTCAAGGACCGCGACGACCTCGCTCGCCTGAATCGCGCGGACCTGGAGGGGATGCTGAACGAGTTGAACGGCAAGGTGCCGCAGCAGTGGGTCACCGAGGCGACCCCACGCTTCCAGCGGGAGCTGGCGCCGCGGTGAGCCGTCCTCGCTACCGCGACCTCAAGCGGAACCTGATCCAGTTCTGCCGCTTGCTGCGGGCCAACGAACTGCTGCTCGGCCCGGGCGAGGTGGCCGACGTGCTGCGGGCGATCGAGACGATCGACATCGGCGACCGCGAGGACGTGCGCCTCTCGATCCGCTCGATCGCGACCAGCAAGCCCGAGGACTTCCCGATCTACGACGCCCTGTTCGAGTATTTCTGGGGGCGTCAGATGGAGATGGAGGACGGGCGCGGGGAGGATGGCGGCCCGCGCCTGGGCGAGCAGCAGGCGAAGCAGCAGACCAAGGTCAACCTGAATCTCGATCCGGACAAGTCGCCGGACAGCCCGCCGGACTCGGAGGACGAAGAGTCGCTCCCGGTCTACAGCCCGATCGAGGTGCTGGCGCAGAAGGACTTCTCCTCGTTCCGCGCCGAGGAGTTGACCGAGATCGCCCGCGCCACGCTGATCGTGGCCCGCCGGCTGGCGCTGCGACCCAGCCGCCGCTACCGCCCGGCGCGGCGCGGCGGCCGCATCGACCTGCGGCGCACGATGCGCGGGGCGGTGAAGTTCGGGGGCACGCCGGTCCTGCTGGCGCGAAAACGGCGCAAGATCCGCAAGCCGAAGCTGGTCCTGATTTGCGACGTCAGCCGCTCGATGGACAGTTACAGCCGCTTCCTGCTCCAGTTCATCTACGCGCTGCAGAACACGCTGGGCCGGGTCGAGTCGTACGTCTTCTCTACCTCGCTCCACCGCGTGACCAACTACTTCCGCAGCAGCGACATCTACGACGCGCTGGAGCGGATCGCGCGCGAGGTGCCGGACTGGTCCGGCGGCACCCGGATCGGCTACAGCCTCTCCATCTTCCTGGAGAAGTACCTCGACGTGCTCGACCAGCGCACGGTGGTGATCGTGCTCTCGGATGGGCTCGACACCGGCGACCCGGAGCTGCTCGAGAAGGCGATGGAGGAGCTGCAGGGAAGATCGGCGCGCGTGATCTGGTTGAATCCATTGCTGGGGTCGTCGGACTATCGGCCCCTGGCGCGGGGGATGGCGAGCGCCCTCCCGCACGTGGACCTGTTCGCGCCCGCCCACAACCTGGCGAGCCTGGAAGCGCTGGGCCGCCAGCTCGTGGGGCGCGCCAGGTAGGGAGCCTGAAGTATGGAAGACATCTGGACCGACGTCGAGCGCTGGCAGCAGCGCGGGGAGAAGGTGGCCCTCGCCACCGTGACGAAGGTCATCGGTTCGGCGCCGCGCCGCGAAGGGGCGAAGCTGGCGGTGTCCGAGTCCGGCGAGATGAGCGGCTCCGTCTCCGGCGGCTGCGTGGAGGCGGACGTGGTGATGCACGCGCTGGATGTGCTCGCGCAGGGCGAGCCGCGGCTGGTGCAGTACGGCATCTCGGACGAGATGGCGTTCGAGGTGGGCCTCGCCTGCGGCGGCAGCATTGAAGTGTTCATCGAGCCGCTGGAGCGCGTCGCGTCATGACTGGCATCCGCCAGCGGCTGGCCGAGCTGATCGCGGCCGAGGTGCCGGTGGCGCTGG
>DASREU010000243.1:0-22957 GCA_035651935.1 Myxococcales bacterium
TCCAGCCTCCCGCCCTTGAAGACGAACTGGAACATCGGCCCGACCAGCCAGGAGAACGCGCCGGTCGCCGCGGAGAGGACGATCATCGCCGCGATGGCGAGCGCGAGCAGGCGCAGGTGCGGGCGTACCGCCGCGAGAAGACGCCGATACTCCTTCACGCGCGACTTGTAGCACGCCGTTCCCTTCTGGTACGCAGCCGGCCGATGCTTCTGCGGGCAGGGCGGTTGCTGTTCAGGTGGCGGAGCTTCACGCCGGTGCCGCTGGCGCTGATCGCCGTTCCGCTCCTCTGGCGCAGCCGCGGTCCGGCGTCGCCGCTCTGGCTCGCCGGCGGTCTCGCGCTCTGCGTCGCCGGACAAGCGCTGCGGGCGTGGGTGCTCGGACAGGTGCCCGACGGCACCTCGGGGCAGAACGAGAAGCTGCAGGCGGCTTCGCTGAACACCTCGGGCGCGTACGCGCTGACGCGCAACCCGCTCTACCTGGGGAACTTCGGCATCACCCTCGGCCTCTGCCTGATCGCACACGACGTGTGGCTGCTCTGCATCGTGGTCGCGCTCTTCGCGCTGCAGTACCGGGCAATCATCGCCGCCGAGGAGCAGTTCCTGCGCGATCGGTTCGGCGCCGCCTACGAAGCCTACTGCGCGCGCGTGCCGCGCTTCTGGCCCCGCCTCGGACGCGCGGGCGCGCCGCGGCCGTGGGATTTCCGCCGGGCGCTGCGCAAGGAGCACAACCCCGCGGCGGCATGGACCGCGCTCGCGGTGCTGCTGGTGGCGCGCGACCATCACGAAGCGCCGCTTTGGCCCTGGGCCGTCGCGCTCGGGGCGATCGGCGCGCTCTGGCTGGCGGCGAAGGGGTGGAAGCACCGCTGGCTGCACGGGAACTTTCGCGGCGATCTCCGCCGGCGCTTCAAGACCCTGGTCGTGGGCGCGACGGACAGGAACTGACGGACGCCGTCCCGGAGGCTCCGCGCGGCCGGCTAAGGCTGCTCCTCCGCGCGCGGCACCAGCAGCGGCTCGGAGAATCCCCAGACTCCGCGCCCGATCACGCGCAGGAGCAGCGCCACTTCCGCAGCGCTCTGCGGCCGATCCTCGGCGCGCTTCTGCAGCAGCCGCTGGGCCAGGGTCGCCAGCGCCGCGGGTGCGCCCGGATTGATCCGGCCGATCTCCGGAGGCTCCTGGTACAGGATCGCCTCGAGGAGCTCGAGCTGGTTCCGATGCGCGAACGGCGGCCTGCCCGCGAGCAGCTCGTAGAGCGTCACGCCCAGCGCGTAGAGGTCGCTGCGCCGGTCCAGCGCCTCGCCCCGCGCCTGTTCCGGCGGCATGTAGCGGTAGGTTCCCACCACGTGCCCGTGGTCGGTGATCTCCGCGTCCGTCATGTTCTTCGCCAGCCCGAAGTCGACCAGCGTCGCCCGCCGATCCTGCCGGACCAGGATATTTCCCGGCTTCACGTCGCGGTGCAGCAGGCCCCGCGCGTGCACGAAGGAGAGACCGTCGCAGACCTGGGCCAGGGCCTCGCAGAGCGCGTGCAGGCGATCGGGGTTGTTCTGCTCCACCTGCTCTTCGGTGGTGAGCATCGCCTCCAGCCCGGTCTCGATCAGGAACCTGCGCGCCCGCGCGGCCGCGAGCAGCGCGCCGGAGTCCGGCTCCTCGAAGAGCACGTCGAGATCGACGCCCTCGGGCGCGTCGCCGTCCGGCTCGGGCTCCAGGAGTCGCGGCCGGCCGGCGACCGCGAGCCACTCGCGCAGCGCCAGCCCGTCGACGAACTGCATCGAGAGCCAGGGGATGCCGTCGACGTCCCCGAAGTCGAGCACCCGGACGATGTTCGGGTGATCGAGGTTGCGCAGCGAATCGAACTCGCGCCGCAGCCGCCGCGTCGCCGACGGGTCCGGGCCCGGGGGGAGGAGCTTGAGCGCGACCATCTCGCCGGTGCGGCAATCCACCGCGCGGTACACCGCGCCCAGACCGCCGCGCCCGACCTGCCGCTCGATGCGGAATGGGCCGAAAAAGCCGCGCACGAAGATAAGCTAACCCGAACGTCGCCCGGCGCAGCATTCCTGCTATGGTGCGCCGCGCCCTCATGCCTCGTATCGAACGGGACATCGCCCAGCTCAAGGCGGAGGTTCTGCAGCGGACCCTCCCGGGCCACGTCGGCATCATCATGGACGGAAACGGCCGCTGGGCGGAGCAGCGGGGGCTGCCTCGCCTGGAGGGCCACCGCCGCGGCAGCGATTCGGTGCGGAACGTCACCCGTGCCGCCCGCCGCCTCGGGCTCAAAGCGCTGACCCTGTACGCCTTTTCCTCGCAGAACTGGAAGCGGCCGCCGGACGAGGTGGCGGGGCTGATGGACCTGCTCCGCGACTACCTGAACCGCGAGCGCCCGGAGATCATGGAGAACGGCATCCGCCTGCACGCCATCGGCGAGCTGGACCGGCTCCCGCCGCGCGTCCGCGACCCCCTCGAGGCCCTGCGATCGGACAGCGCACGGCACACGGACATGACGCTCACCCTCGCCCTCAGCTACGGCGGCCGGGAGGAGATCATCGCCATGGCGCGGCGGATTGCCGCGGACCGGCTGGATCCCGCGTCGATCGACGCGCGGGCCATCGAGGATCGCCTGTGGACCGAGGGCCTGCCGCCGCTCGAGCTGGTGGTGCGGACCAGCGGCGAGTTCCGCGTCTCCAACTTCCTCCTCTGGCAGCTCGCCTACGCGGAGATCCACTTCACCGACACGCTCTGGCCGGAATTCGGCGAGATCGATCTGCTCCTGGCCCTGGAGGACTTCCAGAAGCGCGAGCGGCGCTTCGGGCAGACCAGCGCGCAGATCCGCACCGCATGAACGACAAGAACCGGAACCTGATCATCCGCGTGGTCACCGCGCTGGTGCTCCTGCCCGGGGTCCTCTGGCTGATCTGGCGCGGAGGGATGCCGCTGGCGCTGCTCATCTCCGTCGCCACGGGCTTGTCCGCGCTGGAGCTGAATCTGCTGCCGGGGACGGCGCTGACGGGCGCGGCGGTCGTCAGCACCGCCGGCGCGTTCCTCATCCCGCTTGCGCCCGAGATCCCGTTCGGCGGGTTCACCTCGGCTGCAGTGCTCAGCGGCGTCGTGATCCTCGCCTGCGCGGACGCGCTCGTGTTCGAGCGCGAGATCGCGAACGCGCCGAGGCGCGTCGCCCTCGCCGTGCTCGGGGCGGCCTACCCGGGCCTCCTCCTCGCCTCGCTCTTGCCCCTGCGGCGGCACTGGGGGGAATGGTGGATCGTCCTCGCGCTCACCGTCACCTGGCTCAACGACACCTGCGCGTACTTCGCCGGGCGCGCATTCGGACGCCACAAGCTCTACGAGCGCATCTCGCCCAGCAAGACGTGGGAAGGAGCGCTCGGCGGTGCGGTGGGCAGCGTCGGGGGCGCGCTGGTGGTCGCCGCGGTCTGGATCCCCGACCTGCCTCTCTGGGGGGCCGCGGTCATCGGTTGCGGCGCCGCGGTCCTCGGCCCCGTGGGAGACCTCTCCGAATCGATGCTCAAGCGCGCGTACGGGGCGAAGGACAGCGGCCGGCTCCTCCCGGGGCATGGCGGCCTCCTCGACCGCATCGACGCGCTGCTCTTCAATGCCCCCTTTGTCCTCTTGTGTGCACGCCTCCTTACCTGACCGTGCTGGCGCACAGGACCGTGCACACTTAGACTCGCGGGTCCATGGCCTACGCCCAGTCGATCGGGTTCACGCTCCTCTCGTTCGCGCTGGTGATCAGCGTCGTCGTCTTCTTCCACGAGCTGGGCCACCTGATCGTCGGCAAGTCGCTGGGGGTGAAGGCGATCCGCTTCTCCATCGGCTTCGGCCCCAGGCTCTTCGGGTTCATGGGGAAGGAGACCGAATACCGCGTCTCGCTCTTGCCGCTCGGCGGGTACGTGAAGTTCGCCGGCGACAACCCGTACGAGGAAGTGGCCGCGGAGGATCGCGGGCGCGGGTTCCTCGAGCAGCCGCCGTGGAAGAAGGGCCTCATCGCCTTCGCCGGACCGGCCGCCAACTTCGTGCTCGCCGTGGTGCTCTACTTCGTGGTCTTCGCCGCGCCGCACCCGGACCTCCCGGCCCGCGTCGGCTACGTGAAGCCGCAGTCGCCCGCCGCGGTGGCCGGGCTCCGCTTCGGCGACCGCATCGTGGCCATCGACGGCGAGCCGGTCGAGGGCTGGACCGGCCTCCAGGAAAGGATCCGCGCGCGCGGCGGGCAGCCGCTCTCGATGGACATCGAGCGCGACGGCGTGCGCCGCACGCTCCGGCTGGTCCCGGCGATGCACGAGGAGACCAACCCCATCGAGACCGTGCGGCACGGGCGCATCGGCATCTCCGCGCTGCCGCGCGTCGCGGAGGTCACGGTGATCTCGCCGGACTCCCCGGCGGGCCGCGCCGGCGTGCGGACGTTCGACAAGGTGGTGAAGCTCGACGGCGCGCCGATCTCGAACTGGGAGCAGCTCCACCAGCGGCTCGCGGATCGAACCGATCCGGTGGTTCTCGAAGTGCTCCGCCCCGACGCAGTGCAGGCGCCGGGCGCGACGCTCTGGGCACAGAAGCCGGTGACGCTGTCGCTCCCCGCGCCCGCGAAGCCCGGCGCGTACGGCATCGAGGCCAGCGATCTCACGCTCTTCGCGCTCCAGCCCGGGGGCGGCGCCGAAGAGGCCGGCCTCGAGCGCGGCGACCGCGTGCTGGCCGTGAACGGACGGCCCGTCTACTCCTGGACCGACGAGGTCGATGCGGCGGTGAAGGCGGCCGGCACCCAGCCGGTCCAGGTCACCGTGCGGCGTCAAGGCAAGGAGCTGACCCGCGCCGTCACGCCGCACCTGCGCAAGGACCGCGACGAGACCGGCGTGCTGCAGGACGTCGCCGACCTGGGCGCGGCGCCCGACGTGAACGGCTTCGCCGACGTGGACCGCATCTGGATCCGCTACTCCGTTCCCGACGCCGCCCGCCGGGCGGTGGCGAACACCGCGGGGTTCGTCCGGGCGCAGGCGATCGGCATCGCGCGGATCGTCACCGGCCACATTTCCAGCCGCGCGATCGGCGGCCCGCTGATGATCGCCGACGTGGCGCGCAAGGCGGCGGAGAGCGGCTGGCGCGAGCTGGTGGTCACCATGGGCGCGATCAGCGTCGTGCTCGGGCTGATGAACCTGATCCCCGTCCCGGTGCTCGACGGCTTCCACGTGCTCACCGCGTTCATCGAAGGGATCCGCCGCCGTCCGCTCTCGCTGCGCTTCCGCGAAGTGGCGAACGTGGTCGGGATCGCGCTCCTCCTCACCCTGATGCTCTACGCGTTCCGCAACGACGCCATGCGGAAGTGGTTCGAGTGAGGGTGCTCGCCCTCGACACCTCGACCTCGTCCACCTCCTGCGCTCTCCTCGAAGAAGACCGGGTGCTCTGGCAGCGGCTGATCCCGCCGCCGGCGAAGGCCGGCGACGTGCTCCCCGCAGCCTTGGGCGACCTCGAAGGGATCGAGGCTCTCGCCGTCGGTCTCGGGCCCGGCTCGTTCACCGGCCTGCGCGTCGGGCTGGCTGCGGCGAAGACGCTCGCGTTCGCCCGCCGCCTGCCCATCGCCGGCGTCTCCAGCCTGCAGGCGATCGCCTCCGGCGAGCCCGGCCTCGTCTACGCCGCGACGGAGGCGCGCAAGGGAGAGCTCTTCCTCCAGCCGTTCCAGGACGGAGCGCCGGCCGGCCCGGTGCAGGTGACGATGGCGAAGGATCTCCGTTTGCCGGACGGTGCGCGGCTGGTGCAGAAACCGCCGTCCGCGGCGGCGGTTGCGCGACTTTGTCTACCGCGGCTGCGCGGGGCATCGTACGATGCGGCCGCTTGTTTCGCTCTTGCACCGGACTACGTGCAGGGCTTCGGGGCCCGAGGCGGATGAGATGACGAAGTACAGGGTGGCGATCGCGGGCGCGACGGGCGCCGTCGGCCGCGAGATGATGAAGGTGCTCGAGGAGCGCGAGTTTCCCGTCGGCGAGCTGATCCCGCTCGCTTCCGAGCGGAGCGAAGGGCAGAAGCTCGAGTTCGGCGGCGCCGAGGTGGTGGTCCGCAGGCTGAAGCCCGATTCCTTCGCTGGCGTGGACATCGCCCTCTTCTCGCCCGGCGCGTCGGTGTCCCGCGAGTTCGCGCCGCACGCGGCCCGCGCGGGCGCGGTGGTGATCGACAACTCCAGCGCGTTCCGGATGGAGGCCGACTGCCCGCTGGTGGTGCCGGAGGTGAATCCGCGCGACGTCGAGCTGGCGGTGAAGCGCGGCGGGCGGAGGATCATCGCCAACCCGAACTGCAGCACCATCCAGCTGGTGGTGGCGATGAAGCCGCTGCACGACGCCGCGGGCCTGAAGCGGGTGATCTGCTCGACGTACCAGTCGGTCTCCGGCGCGGGACAGAAGGGGATCGACGAGCTGGAGAAGCAGTCGCGGGCGCTGTTCGCCCTCGGCGAGCTGAAGAACGAGAAGTTCCCTCACCGCATCGCCTTCAACGTGCTCCCCGAGATCGGCAAGGACAGCGGCAACGGATACACCGACGAAGAGATGAAGATGGTCAACGAGAGCCGGAAGATCCTCGGCCTGCCGGACCTCGCGGTGTCCGCGACCTGCGTGCGCGTGCCGGTCTTCTATTGCCACTCCGAAGCGGCGCACCTGTTCTTCGAGAGGCCGATCACGCCGTCCGAGGCGCGCGAGATCCTGCGCAAGGCGCCCGGCGTGAAGGTGGTCGACGACCTTCACGAGCACATCTACCCGATGCCGCTGCTCGGCGTCGGCGACGACGACACGCTGGTCGGCCGCATCCGGACGGATCTTTCGGCGCCGAACGGACTGGCGATGTTCGTGGTCAGCGACAACCTGCGCAAGGGCGCCGCCACGAACGCGGTGCAGATCGCGGAGCTGCTGATCCGCGACCACGCTGACAAGCTGTCCGCGCGCGCCTAGCGAAGCTCTGACATTTTGTCAGCGCCGCCGCTGGCGTTCCGCGCAGCGCCAGCCAGCACGGCTGGCCTCTTCCTTGCTATTACGATGCGACATGCGCCTGGCCTCCGCACCCGCTCTCTCGGTCGCACTCGTGCTTGCGCCGTTCGCGGCCTCCGCGCTGACCTTCACCGTCAACAACGGCACCAACGACATCCTGGTGGGCGCCGCCAACTGCAGGTCCCTCAACCTGGTCGCGGCCTGGGACCTGCAGGTCGCCCCCACGGCGGGGGTCGACCACATCCTCCTGATGGGCGTGCGGAACGCGAGCACCTGCAGCGTCGCCTCGCCGTCGCCGGAGATCACCTTCCGCAACGAGACGCCGACGGCGCAGACCGGGCAGCAGACCGTCTCCGCCAACGAGCTGGCGCTCGCCGACGCCGGCACTCCGGGCTGCGACAACCCCGACATCGCCGCGCGCAGCTCCGCAAACCCGATCACCGACGTCCTCTGTCTGCAGTACACGAGCGGAGGAACCGTCACCACCGGCGCGGTGAACGTGAAGTATGCGCTCGCGCCGCCGCTGTCCCCGCAAGGGGTGGTGGTCACCCCGGGGAACCAGCATCTCAAGGTGTCCTGGTCGAAGGGAAACGACGCGGAGACGATCGCCACCTACGACGTGCACGTGACGCCGGCGGGTGTTGCCAGCGATGGCGGCGTCGCGCAGGTGGTCACCACCACCAACGCCGACGTGCAGCGCACCGACGACAACCAGCGGCTGCAGAACGACGCGGGGTACGCCATCAGCATCGTCGCCCACGACACCTACGGGAACGTCTCCGCTCCGTCGGCCGCAGTCGTCGGCACTCCGGTGCCCTCCTCGGACTTCTACGACCACTACCGGAACGAGGGCGGCAGCGCCGAGGGCGGCGGAGGCTGCGCCACCGGCGGGGCTTCGGCCTGGATCGCCGCGATCGCGCTCGGGGCCGCGCTGCTGCTGCGGCGGCGAAGGAACGCCCGCAACGGCGCCGCGCTGATCGCGCTGCTTTCGGTGGCCGCGCCTTCGGCGCAGGCGGCGGAGCGGCATCCCACCTTTCTGGTCGGATTCAAGGTGGACCGCTACGACCCCAAGATCGACTCCGAGCCGGGGCTCACCGGCACGCCGTACCACGACGTCTACGGCGGGCGGGCCCCCCTGCGGTACCAGCTGGAGCTGGACTGGGAGGTGGCGCACCCGTTCGGTTCCATCCTGGTCGGGGCCACCGTGGGGTACTGGCAGAACCTCGGCAAGGCGTTGCTGCTCAGCTCCACGCCGGGGAACCTGCAGCACTCCGGGGACACCACGCTCCTCGACGTGATCCCGTTCGGCGTGATCGCCACCTATCGGTTCGACTGGCTGGCGCAGCGCTGGGAGCGGTTTCCGTTCATCCCCTACGCGCAGGTGGGCCTGATGCGCGCGCTCTGGATCTCGTACGACGGCACCGGGTCGGTCTCGAACGCGACGGCGGGCGGACGCGGGTCGGGCTGGACGAACGGCTACACCACGGCGCTCGGCTTCGCCATCAACCTGAACGCCATCGACCTCGACCTCGCCCGCGAGGCCTACCTCGACACCGGCATCCAGCGCACCTCGCTCTTCGCCGAATACGGCTGGACCTATCTCTCCAACTTCCACAAGAGCGGCGCGCTGATCCTCAGCGACCACGCCTGGCGCTTCGGCGTCTCCGTCGAATTCTAGATCCCCGGAGTTTCGGGGACACCATACGGATCTCGGGTGGCTAATGGCGGCGGGGGCGGGCGAAGCGGACCAGGGGGCCGAGATCGACGCGGCCCTGCTGGACCATCGCGACGAGGAGGCCGCGGCCGACGCGGGCGAGGTCGACCAGCTTGCCGAGCCGGTCGGCGATGTCCTCGAGCCGCGTCCGTTCGCCCGGGGCGGCGAGGGAGCGCAGCTTGTCGCGGGCGCGCTCGAAGACTTCCAGCACGCGCTCGATCTGGGCCAGCTCGCGCTCGCGGAGCACCCGCGAGATCATCTTCCAGATGTCGGTCTCCGCCTCGAAGTACTCGCGCCGGTCGCCCGGCCTGCGGATCCGGCGGACGACGCCCCAGTGCTCCAGCTCCGAGAGCGCCATCGACGCCGCGCCGGAGGAGATGGAGAGCTGGTCGCAGAGATCGGAGGCGGGAAGGGCATCGCCGCGCAGGTAGAGCAGCCCCCAGATGCGGCCCATCACCCGCTTGAAGCCCCAGAACTCCATCAGCGAGCCCACCGCGTCGGCGACTTCGCCCAGCTGCGCGCGCTCCTGGTCCTTCGGCGGGACGTTCGCATCCGGCGGCGATGTGTGAGCGGCGGTCATGGTCAATGGGTTCGGGAAAGCAGCGCCCGCGCCACCTGCGCGAGCAGCTCGCGCGTGGGGCTCTGGGGAACGCGCTCCAGGGCGGCGAGCGCGGCGTCGCGCTCCTTCTCTGCGATGCGGCGCGCCGCGCCCAGCGCGCCCGTGCGGGAGAGGCGCGTCGCGAAGGCGCGGACCCGCGTGTGCAGCTCGTCGGCGGATTCGATCGGGTCGAGCTTGAGGAGCGCGGCCATCTCCTCCCGCAGCGGCGGCAGGCGCTTGAGCGCGATCGCCAGCGGCACCGACGGCTTTCCTTCCATCACGTCCGCGAGCGCCGCCTTCCCCAGGGTGGCCGCGTCGGACTCGAAGTCCAGGAGGTCGTCGGCGATCTGGAAGGTCGATCCCGCCCGCATCCCGAAGTCGCGGAGCGCCGCGACCACCTCGGGCCGCGCGCGGGCGACGAGCGCTCCCGCCTCGCCGCAAAAGGCGAACAGCGATCCGGTCTTCAGATGCGCGATCTGCAGCGCGTCCTCGGTGGTGAAGTCGGTCTTCCCGCGGAGCGCGATCTGCTTCGACTCGCCCTCGACCAGCCGCCGCAGCGTCCCCACCAGCGCCTCGAGCGCGCCCGGCGCTTCCGCCCGCAACGCGAGCTCGAGCGAGGCCGCGAGCAGCCAGTCGCCGGCGATCACCGAGACGCCGTTGCCGTACGTCACCCGCGGAGCGGGCAGCCCGCGGCGAGTCAGGCCGTCGTCGATCACGTCGTCGTGGAGCAGCGTCGCCGAGTGCACCATCTCCGCGACCAGCGCGAGGGCGACGCGGCCGCGCGCGCGCCTTCCGGGGGCCGCCGCGCGAGCCGAGAGCAGCAGCAAGAGAGGGCGGACGCGCTTCCCGCCGGCCCGCACGAGGTCGACGGCTGCGCCCGTCAGCTCCCTCGGCGCCCTCTGCGCGGCCGCGAGCAGCAGGCGCTCGAGCCGCGGGATGCCCTCTGCGGATTGGGCGCCAGGGAGCAGCTGCGCCGCCGAGGGACGCGCGAGCGGACTCGCCGCCGCTTCCTGCAGCTCCGCCAGACCTGCCGATGAAACAGCCGCCATTCGCGTCCTTTTCCCGTCCGAACTTTCAGAACTTTCTGAAACCTCTAACGATCAAGAGGGCCGCTGTCAACCGGCGCGACGGGTCGTCGTCTCCCCGCGCCGCAAGTCCGGTGTGGTAAACCCCCCGCGCCATGCGAATTCGCCTGCTCTGCTGCCTGGTCCTCGCGGTTTCCTGCGCGAAGCGCATCAATCCGGATCCCGGAAGCGATCGGACCACGTACTCGGGCGTCTGGCTCCGGTTCGGGGAACCGCAGCAGGTCCCGGAGGGCGTCCAGGTCATCTGGGACTTCGGCGACGGCTCGGCGCCCGTCTCCGGCGCGTCCGTGGACCACGCCTTCCCCCGCGCCGGCGTGTACACGGTGGTGGAGACGATCAAGGACAAGGACGGCCAGACCCGGACCGCCCGCACCCACGTCACCGCGCTGAAGCGGACGGTGCCGATGGCCTTGCCGGGCGATGTCCGGGCCGCGCTGATGGTCCCCTCGCCCTGGAAGAGGATGGCGGTGCACCGCGAGGTGGCGGCGCGCCTCTCCATGGGCGCCGCGCTCGACGAGCTCTCCCGCGCCCTCGGCTCCGGCGTCGGGTTCGACGTCCTCGACGGCAACGCCGTGGCGGCGAACGGATTCGACCCCGACGAGGGCCTCGCGCTGTTCACCACGCCGCAGGATCCGGAGGCGCTGGTGTTCGCGATCGGAACCTCCGACGACGCGAAGGCGCTCGCGGCGGCGCGAGGCCTGCTCACCTCCAGCCAGTCCGTCGGGCGCTACGGCGGCGGCGCCTTCGAGTTGCGCGACGCCCAGCTCCCGGACGGAAGCGCGGTGGTGCTCGGCCGGAACGCTGCCGGCGACAACGTCGCCGTGCTGCAGCGGTACGGCTACCTCTACCTGCGGCTCGCCGGACCGAGCGATCCCGCGCTCGCGCTGCGCAGCGTGAGCGCCCTTCCGCCCGACAAGGGGCTCGCGGCCGATGCGGGGTTCGTCGCCGCTGCCCGCCACGTCGGGATCGGCGACGCGGTCTTCTACTCGCGCGGCGCGGACCGGGCGGCCACGGGCAACGGGCGACTCGCCAGCGAGCTCGGCGCTTCCGCGTTCGCGATCTACGACAAGCCCGAGAACCGCGACTTCGTGCAGGTGCGGATGTTCGCGCAGCTCCGCAACCTCACGGGCGACGCGCTGGTCGCCGCCTTCAAGCCGCTGCTTGCTCCTCCCGACCTCGCCTCGCGGCTCCCGGGAGACGCTGCCGCGTACTTCCGCATCTCGGCGGCGCCCCAGGCGCTCTGGCGCGAGCTGACCCGCACCGGCGCGGCGGACGCGGCGCGGCTGCGCGACCGCATCCAGGAGACCACCGGCCTCGATCTGGAAAAGGACCTGATCCCCTCCTTCGCCGGGAACATCGGCGTCGGCGTCTATCTCGACGCGAGCTCGCTGATCGAGGCGCTGCTCGGCGAAGAGGTGGGCTCGTTCGATCGCTCCGCGTTCGTGATCGCCGCGCAGTTGACCAGCGCGAAGACGGTGCAGGCGGCGCTGGAACGCGCCATGCGGGCGCGGCCGGCGAGCGATCGCGGCCTGGTGAACGGGGCGGCCTGGTTCCGGCTGGGAGACGGGGTGCAGGCGGCGATCAAGGACGACGTGCTCTTCATCGCGCTCGGGGGCGCTCCGGCGCCGGAGCCGCCGCCCGCCCGGGGACGTGGACGCGCGAAGAAGCAGCCGCCGAAGAAGCTGACCATCGAGGATCTGGGCGTGATGGGACGGGTCCTCACCGGAGGCGGCACCTCGCTCGGCCAGCACCTGAAGCGCATCGGCGTCGCCGGGTTCGAGGTCCCGGGGCAGGAGAACGCCTGGGTCGACATCGGCGGAATCGTCCGGTCGATCGAGCGTGCCGCCGGTGCGCAGGGGGGGATGGTCGGGCAGGGCGCGCGCTCGTTCGCGGACCGCGCCTCGGATCTCCGCGACGCGCTGCTGGAGGCGCGCCCGGGCAAGGAAGGCATCGACGCGGACCTCTGGATCCGGTTCCTGCCGGCGAAGAAGAGCGCCGCGCGCTAGGTGACCCATGCGCGATCACGCCTACGATCGGATTCCCTATCGCGCGCCGCAGGTCGAGCACCGCTACGGCCCCGCCGTGCACATCATCGCCGACCCGCTGGCGCTCACCCAGCTCGCGAGGCTGTGCGCGAAAGGGACCTGGCAGCCGGAGATCAACACCCTCGTCGCCGTGCTCTACCGCGATCTCTTGCGGGTGGTGGTCAACTCGGAGTTCCCCCGGCGCGCCACCGCCACCGCGACGCGGATGATCGACTCCACTCCGAACGCGGTCTTCCACGGCGAGACCATCGACCCGGAGGTGCGGGCGGTGACCGTGAACATCGCCCGCGCCGGAACGCTGCCCTCCCAGATCACCTACGACTTCCTCAACACCATCCTCGATCCCCGGGTGGTGCGGCAGGACCATTTCGTGATGGCCCGGGTGCTCGACGACGCCGCCCACGTCACCGGGGCGAAGATCTTCGGGAGCAAGATCGGCGGCGACGTCGACGACGCCATCCTCCTCTTCCCCGATCCGATGGGAGCGACCGGCGGGAGCATGTGCACCGCGATCGACGCGTACAAGAAGGACGTGGTGGGCAAGCCGCGGAAGATCATCGCCGCCAACCTGATCGTCACTCCGGAATACCTCAAGCGGGTGACCACCACGCATCCCGAGGCGATCATCTACGCCTTGCGCGTCGACCGGGGCCTCTCGCCGGAGGACGTGTTCGACACCGTTCCGGGAACGCAGTGGGACCGCGAGCGCGGGCTCGACGACAAGCAGTACATCGTCCCGGGCGGCGGCGGGTTCGGCGAGATCATGAACAACGCGTACGTCTGACACCAGGAGCCCACTTGAAACTCGCGCAGGAGCTGACGCAGATGTTTTCGGCGGAGGAGATCGCCCGGCGGGTCCGCGACCTCGGGCGGCAGATCGAGCGCGACTACGAGGGAAAGGACCTGGTGCTCCTCGGGGTCCTGAAGGGATCGTACATCTTCATCTCCGACCTGACGCGCGCCATCGACCTGCCGCTCTCGGTGGACTTCATCGGGCTCTCCAGCTACGGCGAGGCGACGGAGGCCAGCGGGGTGGTGAAGATCACCAGCGACGTGAGCAAGCCGATCGAGAACAAGCACGTCCTGATCGTCGAGGACATCGTCGACACCGGCCTCACCATGCGCTACCTGCTGGACAACCTCGCCACCCGCCATCCCGCCTCGGTGAAGCTGTGCACGCTCCTGCACAAGCCGGGGCGCTCGCGGACGCGGATCCCCATCGACTATCTCGGCTTCCAGATCGAGGACCGCTTCGTGGTCGGGTACGGGCTCGACTCGGGCGACAAGTACCGCAACGTTCCCTTCATCGGCGTCCTCCGGCATGGCTGAGCAGAGCGCGCCGCGGAGGGGAGGCGGGTTCCAGCGGTTCGTCCTCTGGCTGGTGATCCTCGCGCTGCTGGCGGCGGTCTGGTGGCTCGCCTCCGAGCGCAACGAGCACCACTTCCGGGTCGCCGCCCAGGGCAGCGCGCTGGTGATCGAGCGCGGGCGCTTCTTCCCCATGGGAACCACTCCGATGCCCGCCTCGGACAAGGCGTATGCGCCCATCCCCATCCCCGCCGGAGAGAAACCGCCCGCGGACTCGGAGTTCGAAGACCAGAACGCGCTCGACCGCTGGCTGTTCGATCTGCTCGCCGGCTGGGCGAAGAACGCCGGCAAGCGCGGCGACGGAAAGGCGGCGGCGATGCTGGTCGATCGCGCCAGCGCCCTGCCCGGACTCACCGGCACGCAGGTCGCCGAGCTGGGCTCGCTGCGCGCCGATCTCGCCTGGGACGATGCGCAGGCGGACATGGCGAGGGCCGCGGAGATGGTCGAAGGTGCGCGCCGGAAGCTGGAGGCGGTGAGGCAGGGAAACGGCGCACATGCGGCGGACGCGGCGGCGCTCTCGGGGAAGCTGGAGGCGGTGCAGAACTCCCTGCGCGAGCTCGGTAAAAAGCCGTGAAAACCTAGGTCGAGCGCCGGGCGTGCGGTACCATCGCACGGCGCGATGACCACCCCGATCGGGAAATACAAGCTGGTCCGGCTGATCGCCGCGGGCGGGATGGCGGAGGTCTACCTCGCGCGTCAGGCGGGAGCGGCGGGGTTCCAGAAGCTGGTCTGCCTCAAGCGCATCCTCCCCCATCTCGCGCGCGACAAGCAGTTCGTGGAGATGTTCCTCAACGAGGCGAGGCTGGCGGCGCGCCTCGACCACCCCAACATCGTCAGCATCTTCGATCTCGGCGGGGCGAACGGAAACTACTTCATCGCCATGGAGTTCATCGACGGCCCGTCGCTGCGTGCGGTGGGAAAGCGCGCGCACGAGCGCGGGGAGCGGCTGCCGATCGCGGAGGTGGTGAAGATCATCTCCATGGCCGCGTCGGGGCTGCACTACGCGCACGAGCTCGCCGGCGACGACGGCAAGCCGCTCGGGCTGGTGCACCGGGACATCTCGCCGGACAACATCCTCGTCCATCGCAACGGCGCGGCGAAGGTGGTGGACTTCGGGATCGCCAAGGCGGCGAACTCCGGCGGCATGACCCGGACCGGCACGCTCAAGGGGAAGGTCGCGTACATGCCGCCCGAGCAGCTTCGCGGCGATCCGCTGGACCGCCGCGCCGACGTGTTCGCGCTCGGGGTCGTCCTCTACGAGATGATCGCCGGCCAGCGCCCGTGGGAGGGGGACAGCGAGGTCTCGCTGATCGGACGGATCATCTCCGAGGAGCCGCGTCCGCTCGCGAGCGCACGGCCCGATGCTCCCGCCGGGCTCGTGGCGGTGATCGACCGCGCGCTGGCGAAGGATCGCGAGGCGCGCTACGCGAGCTGCCACGATCTCCAGGCGGACCTCGAGGCGCTGCTCGTCATGCTCGGGCAGAACATCTCGGCAGCGCGGATCTCGGACTTCGCGAAAGCGTACGCCGAGCCGGCAGCCGCGCCGGACGAGAGCACCGGCGCCGCCATGCAGGCGCTGGAAGCGGAGATGAACGGCACGGGTCCGGTGGCGCCGGTGCCGCGCCGGCCGGCGGCGCGGCAGGTTCTCGCGCCGACGGTGGCGATCGCGCCGCCGCCCGCGCGCGATCGGCGCGGCTTTGCGTACGGCCTGGTCGCGTTCCTCTGCGTCGCCGGCGTGGGCGGAGGCGCCGGCTACGTGTACCTGCAACGCCGCGGCGACTTCCGGCCGGAGCCGGTCGCCATCGAGCGCGCCGCGGCGGTGGAGCAGCCCGCCGCGAAGCCGCCCGCGCCTGAAAAGAAGGACGACCCGGCGCCGCCGCAGGAAGCCCCCAAGGTCGCCGACGCGCAGCCCGCGGCTCCCTCGACGCCCGCGCCCGCTCCCGGCGCATCCGCCGTGGTTCCCGTGACCGCTGCCGCAGTCGCTGCGGCGCCTCCGCCGGTGACCCCGGCCGCGGCTCCGGTCGCTGCGACGCCGGCGGCGGCCACCACGCCGGTCGTTGCGACGCCTGCCGCGCCGGTCGCTGCGACGCCGGCTCCCGCACCGCAGCCCGTCGCAACTCCGTCCGCGCCGCCGCCAGAGACGCCTCCTGCCCCGGCGCCCAAGGTCCGGACGCGCCGGCCGATCGTGGTCCAAGTGCCCGAATCCACGCCGGTCGCGGCGGCGAAGGGCGAGCTGATCCTGCTCATCCGGCCCTGGGCAAAGGTCGAGGTGGACGGCAGGGACGTGGGCGTCACTCCCCTGAACGAGCCGCTGATGCTCGCGGCGGGCGACCACGTCGTCCGCCTGGTCAATCCCGACCTCGGCAAGGACATCACGCGCACCGTCCGGATCACCGCCTCGGGGCGCGAAGTCCTCAAAGAGATCCTCGACGAATAAAAGTCGGGGAGTTGACAAGCGCCTGCCGAAAAGTCTTACCTTGCACCAGCCGGACGCAGCGCTGACCTGTGCCGAGGGGAAACAGATGCGCAAGAGCCTGGTGCTTCTTCCTGCATTGTTGCTGTGCCTCATTCCCGCCGCGTCCCAAGCGGTCAACGTCGTCCTTCCCACCAAGGATTCGACGCTGAATATCCAGATTTACGTTCAGCCGCGTTTCCAGATGACGGAGAACGGCACGCCGAACGGCCAGGATCTCGCGTACGACTATTTCGTCCGCCGGACCCGGCTCCAGGCGAACGGGAACATCGGGGACAACTTCCTGTATCTGTTCCAGATCGACAATGCGAACTTCGGCCGGTACGGCAATTTCACCGGCAGGATGATCGTCCAGGACGCGTGGATCTCCTGGGGGCCCTTCGGGACCAAAGGCGACAACGTCCTCCTGCTCGAGGGCGGGCTGATCTTCTTCCCGCAGTCGCGCTTCACCATCATGAGCAGCAACAATTATCCGACGATCGACGGCCATCCCGACCTGATCCGGAGCCTGACCGCCAGCCAGTTCCCGGCGAACCGCACCACCGGCCTGCAGATCCGCGGCTGGTGGTTCAACAAGAAGGTCGGATTCCGCGGCGGCATCTACGAGGGCGTGCAACCCGAGGCCCAGGTCGGAGCGACCGGCGCCGCGACGCTGCCGCCGCTCAACCCCCACCGCTATCCCGCGGCGGCGATGTTCGTGAACGTCGATCTGATCGGCTCCGAGGAAGGCAGCTACCTGTACCAGGGCCTCCTCTGGGCCAAGGACCCCGTCCTCAGCGTCTCGCTCGCCGGCTCTTACCAGGCCGATGCCTTGCGCACGCTGAAAGGGCTCTCCAACCAGCGGTCGCTGGTCAGCACCGTGTTCTTCGACGCGCCGCTGCCCGGGGATCAGGAGTTCGTCACCACGCTCGGCGGGTACCTCTTCGGCAGCGGCACCGGGTCGGCGAACACCGGCATGGGCGCAACCCTCGACGTGGCCTACCGGATCGGCTTCCTCAAGCCGTACGTCTCGTTCGAGTACTTCAACTCCGACGACTGCACCAACACTCCAGGGGACATCACCACCGCGCAGTGCGCCCAGGCGCACACGGCCGACTCGCGGAACTTCCGCGCCGGCGTGGCCCTCTACTTCAACAAGGCCCTGAACCACCTGGATCTGGAATTCGCGCTGAACCGCGGCCAATCGACGGTCGGGCCCACCACCATCACCGCGGCGACCGCGGGATACGCGCCGCGGGTGGCGCCCGGCGACCAGCCCTTCAACAGCCTGGGCCGGCCCGCGAGCAAGACCCTCGTCGCTCAGTGGACCTGGGTATTCTGATCGCGGTCAGGGGAACTCGCCGAGAAATACCAGCTCGGCGGGCCCCCGCATCCGCACCCGCTTCTTCGCGTCGACGCGCAGGGTGAGCGTGCCGCCCGGCAGCTCCACCGCGATCTCCTGATCGGGCTTCGCCTCGCCGCGCGCGACCGCCGCGGCTGCCACCGCGCACGCGCCCGTCCCGCACGCCTGCGTCAGCCCCGCGCCGCGCTCGAACACCGACGCGGTGTAGCGTGCGGAGCCGGCGCGCTCGACGAATTCGATGTTCGCGTTCTCCGCCCGGCAGAGCGCCGGCCCTTCGTCGCGCGCCAGCGCCGCCGCGCCGCTCTCCACGAAGATCACCCGGTGCGGATTTCCCATCGAGACCGGCACCGCCTCCCAGCGCGAGAGCCGGCGCGCAGGCTCGACCATGCCGATCCCCATGTCGATCTCCACCAGGCCCCGCCGCGGCTCCTTCGCCTCCACCGTGCACGGCCGCGGGCCCGCGTCGGTGAGAAGCTCCACCCGGCCGGTTGCCTGCCGCGTGCACCCGGCGGTGGCGATCCAGAGCGCCGCGCAGCGCGCCCCGTTCCCGCACATCTCCGGCACCGAACCGTCCGAGTTCTGCACCAGCATGCGGCTCCCCGGCAGGAGCGTGAGCACGCCGTCGGCGCCGACCCCACGGTGCCGATCGCACACCTCGAGCGCCCGGTGCGCGGGCAGCGGCTCCCCGCCCTCGCGCAGGTCGAGCAGGACGAAGTCGTTCCCCAGCCCGTGAAGCTTGGCGAACCGCATCGGCCCGCAGTTTAGAGCGTCCCAGCCTCTCGCGCTGCAACCATGCCGGGGGGCGCTTGACAGTACCGTCCCGGCAAGATTCAACTTGCTTGCCGTGTCGCGCACTTGCCCCGACTGCCACAATACGTACGACGACGAGGTCCGCCACTGCCCCGAGGACGGCCGCGGCCTCTCCGACCTGCCGCTCACCGACGAGCTGATCGGCCGGAGCATCGGCAGCTACCGGGTGGAAAAGCTGCTGGGCAAAGGCGGGATGGGCTCGGTCTACATGGGTGTCCATCCGGGCATCGGGTCGCGCGTCGCGATCAAGTTCCTCCACCCGCAGTTCTCGCACGACGACAAGATCGTCGAGCGCTTCTTCAACGAAGCGCGCGCCGTCAACGTCATCGGCCACGACAACATCCTCAAGATCCTCGACCTGAACGTCACCGACGATCACCGCCATTACTTCGTGATGGAGTATCTGTACGGGCGGCCGTTGCAGGCGTTGCTTCGTCAGAACGCGCCGGTGCCGCTGGAGATCGCCGGACCGATCGCCGTGCAGATCTGCGACGCCCTGGAAGCGGCGCACAAGCGCGGGATCGTCCACCGCGACCTGAAGCCCGAGAACATCTACCTGATCACGATGAAGGGGAAGAAGAACTTCGTGAAGGTGGTGGACTTCGGGATCGCGCGCGTCACCGACGACACGGGCGTCTCGACGGGGAAGACGCAGACCGGCATGGTGATGGGGACGCCGGCGTACATGAGCCCCGAGCAGGGCGCCGGCGAGAGCAGCAAGATCGACGGCCGCAGCGACGTGTACTCGCTCGGCGTGATGATGTTCCAGCTCGCCACGGGGCGGCTGCCGTTCCCCGGAGCGAATTTCGGAGAGGTGCTGATCGGCCACCTGCAGCTGGCCCCGCCGCAGCCGCGGTCGATCAATCCCCAGATCCCGGAGGCGTACGAGGCGATCATCCTCCGCTGCCTGCAGAAGAAGCAGGAGGCGCGGTTCCAGTCGATGAAGGAGCTGAAGGACGCCCTCGAGGGCTGCATGGATCAGCTCGGCATCTCCCGCGAGCTGCCGCACGCCGACGACACGGACATCGACATGCACGCGGTGGAAGCGCGGGCCCCGTCGTATCCGGGCGCGCGCACCCCCGGTCGCCCCACCGCGCCGATCTCGAAGAACCGGGTCTCGGGCGCGAGGCCGCAAATCTCCAGGCCTCCGCTGCGCGGCCCGGCCGCGACGATGCGCTCGCAGCCTCCCACCCAGCTCACTCCGGCGCCGCAGCGCAGCCGGAAGGGGCTGTTCATCGGGATGGGCATCGCGGCGGTGCTGGTCGCGGGCGGCGCGGGTGCATTCGTCTACTTCCGCGACGGGGAAAAGGCCCCTGTCCCCTCCCCCCGGCCACCGGTCGAGGCGGCGGCCAAGGTCGAAGAAGCCCCGGTCTTCCTCTCCGTCGTCTCCGAGCCGCTCGACGCCGACGTGGTCGCCACCTGGAAGGACGGAGGCGAGAAGCGCGGCGTCGCCCCCCTCAGCCTCGAGGTCCCGCGCAACGCCAAGGTGCACTTCGAGTTCCACAAGGCGGGATACCTCGACTACGCGATGGACGTGACCGCCATCCAGCCGCAGACCGTGCAGGCGGCGTTGAAGCCCGAGCCGAAGCCGACCCCCGCCGCGGTGGTCGTCGAGGCCACGGACCGCAAGCCGCACACCGAGCGGCGGAAGGCGAAGAAGCAGCGCACGCCGAAGACGAAGGACGGCGTGGTCGACATCCTCGACGACCTGAAGTGATCGGCGCCCGATCGGCCTCCCCGCGGCCTGTTCAGCGCTTGACAGCACCCTCGGCAGAAGCTTCAACTGTGGGCGCCCACGCGCTCGCGGAGAAACTCTTCTTGCCCCGCCCTTGCCCCGAGTCCCCCAGCGGTTCCGCAGGCGCGCTCGTCGGGCTCGCCGGCGACGACCTCTCCGGCACCGAGCCGCCGGACGAGCTGATCGGGCGCACCATCGGCAGCTACCGGATCACCCGGCTCCTCGGGATCGGCGGCATGGGCGCGGTCTACCTCGCCGAGCATCCGGCGATCGGCTCGCGGGTGGCGATCAAGCTCCTCCACCGCCGCTACGCGGCCGACAGGAAGATCGTCGATCGCTTCTTCAACGAGGCGCGTGCCGTCAACGTCATCGGGCACGACAACATCCTCAAGATCCTCGACATCGACGTCACCTCAGACGGGCGGCGCTACTTCATCATGGAATTCCTCCACGGCAGGTCGCTGCAGGACCTGGTGGAGTCGGAAGCGCCGCTGCCGCTCGAGGTCGCCGGACCCATCCTGCTCCAGGTCTGCGAGGCGCTGCAGGCGGCGCACGATCGCCAGATCGTCCACCGCGACCTGAAGCCCGCCAACGTCTACCTGACGGTGCACCGGGGGCGGAAGAACGTGGTCAAGCTGGTGGACTTCGGGATCGCCCGGCTGGGCGATCGCTCCGGCGCCTCCACCGGCACGACCCAGACCGGGCTGGTGATGGGGACCCCGGCGTACATGTCGCCGGAGCAGGCTTCCGGCGGCAGCGCGCGGATCGACGGCCGCAGCGACGTCTACAGCCTCGGCTGCATGATGTACCAGATGGCCACCGGGCGCCTCCCCTTCCCGGATGCGAATTTCGGCGAGGTGCTCGTCGGACATCTCACCGTGCCGGCGCCGCGCCCTCGAAAGATCCATCCCGGGATCCCGGAGGCGTACGAGGCGGTGATCCTCCGCTGCCTGGAGAAGCGGCGCGAGGATCGCTGGCAGAGCATGAGCGAGGTGCACGCCGCGATCGCAGAGGTGATGGATCGCCTGGGGATCTCGCGCGAGCTCCCGCCCGCCGCCGCCGCGGATCTCGCATCCTCGCCCGATGCGCCCTCCCGACTCGCCCCTCCGCCTCCGCGCCGTTCCCGGAACGCCCGGCATGCGCGGCGCTGGTGGCTCGCCGGGACGGCCTCCGCCGCTGCCATCGGGTGCGGGGTGGCGCTGCTCATCGCGGAGCAGGCGGAGGAGAGCCGTCGCGACGCGGATCGCGCGGCGCGCCTCGCCTCGGAGCGGACGGTGCAGGCGCGGGAGCCGGCGGGCGCGGCGCAGGAAGAGCCAATTGCGAGCGAGGGCGTGCAGCTCTCGGTCGTCTCGGAACCGGCGGGCGCCGCCGTCGAGGCGGCGTGGAGCGGCGGCGCGAAGGCGGCGGTGACGCCGTTCGACGTCCTCGTGCCGCGGAACGCGACGGTCCACTTCGCTTTCTCGAAACCCGAGTTCGTCTCCTGGGCCACGGACGTGGTGGCGGACCGGCCGCGGGTGGTGCGGGCCTCGCTGGCCGCGCAGGCGAAAGCCGCGCCGGCGCGGCGGATCTCGAAGGCGAAGTCGCAGGAGAAGAAGGCCAGGCAGGCGTCAGCGGAAATGAAGGACGACACGATTCCGGTCGAGTTCTGAGGGGGGCACACATGAGACGGGTGACGATGCTTCTGGCGGTGAGCTGTGCCGCGCTGGTCCTCGCGGGCGCCGCGCGCGCCGCCGATGCCGACCTCGAGCAGGCGCGCCAGCACGCGGCGCAGGCGAAGGTGCACTACGATCTCGGCGAGTTCGAGAAGGCCGCCGAGGAGTACATCCTCGTCTACCGGGTCCGCCCGCTGCCGGCGCTGCTCTTCAACATCGCCCAGTCCTACCGCCAGGCCGGCCTGTACGAGAAGGCGAAGCAATTCTACCAGTCGTACCTGCGCGAGAATCCCGACGCCCAGACCACCGCCTCGGTGAAGCGGGCGCTGAAGGAGATCGACGAGCTGCAGGCGAAGGAGAAGCAGGCGAAGAACGGGCCTCCGACGGGCGTGAAGCCCGCGCCCGAGGCCTCGTTGCCGATGAAGTCTCCGCCGGCGGCCGCCGCTTCGCCGGCACCCTGGGGGACGCCCGCGCAGAAGCCGACGGCGACGGCGACGCCGCCGGCCGCCTCGCCTTCGCCGGCGCTCTCGACGACGCAGCCGGCGGCCAAGCCCGAGGCGGTCGCGGCGATCCCCGCCAGGAGTCCGGCGACGACGGCCGATTCACGGGCCGTCCCCGCGGTCTCCCGCACCGCCACGAGCGTGCCTCCAGGCTTCACCGCCACCGCCCGGCCGCAGGAGAAGTCGCACACCTTGCGCTGGGTCGCCGTCGGCGCGACCGCCGTCGCCTTCGCCGCGGGCGGCGTCTTCGGGGCGAAGACGCTCAGCTCGCGTTCGACCAGCGACGCGGGCAAGGCAAATCTCATGTACGGCGTCGGCGGCGGTCTCGCCGTCGTCACCGGCGCTCTCTTTCTCTTCGATTTCTGAACCTCTCGGGGGTGAATCGTGAATCGTGACATCAAGGGTCTCCTGGTCGTAATCGTGGCTTCGGCGCTCGCCTGCACCGTGGGCAAGGACGGAAAGCAGGGCGATCCCGGCGTTCCTTGCAGCGGTTGCGTGAACAGCGCCTCTCTCGCGGCTGGAGCAGTCGGCAGCGCGGCGCTCGCGCCGGGCGCCGTGGGCAACGCCGCGCTCGGGGATGGCGTGGTGCAGACCGCGAACATCGCCGCCCAGGCGGTGACCGGCGCGCAGATCGCCGACGGAGCCATCCTCGCCAACCATCTCGGCACAGGGGT
>DASREU010000244.1:0-11873 GCA_035651935.1 Myxococcales bacterium
CAGTTCCACAAGGTGGAGCTGGTCCGGTTCGAAAGGCCGGAGAACGCGCAACCGGCGCTGGAGGAGCTGGTCCGAGACGCACAGGCGCCGCTGCAGAAGCTCGGGCTCCACCACCGCGTGGTGCTCCTCTGCACCGCGGACGTGGGGTTCTCCTCGGAGAAGACGTACGACCTCGAGGTCTGGCTTCCCGGACAGAACGCGTACCGCGAGATCAGCTCCTGCTCCAGCTTCGGCGAGTTCCAGGCGCGCCGGGCACAGATCCGGTTCCGTCCGGCCCCGGGGGACAAGCCGCGGCTCGCGGCGACGCTCAACGGGAGCGGCCTCGCGGTGGGCCGCACCGTGGTGGCGATCATCGAGAACGGGCAGCAGGCGGACGGGAGCGTGATCCTCCCGGAGGCGATCCGCCCATACATGGGCGGGATGGAACGATTGACGCCGTCCTGACTTGTAGGTTTTCCGCCTCCTTGCCAGAGGTGCGCTGCGTGGCAACCGTGGTCGCATGGCCTCGCCACCCGCATCCGTTTGCGAACACATCCGCCTGCCCGCTGATCCCGGTGGGGTCGAAGAGCACCCGGGAAAATTTCTTCCCAGTGGCTGGAAATGAGCGGGGAAAAGGCGCAGGCGGTCGCGGTCGCCCTGCCGCGGCCGGCCGTCGGGGCGCAGGAGCTGGTCTGGCCGCTGCTGGTGTCGCTCGCCACCGCCGCCGCCATCGCGCCCTTGTGGGTGAGCGAGCTGTTGCCGTACCAGGACGCGGCGCAACACATCGCCGCGGTCCGGGTGCTGGCCGACTTTCACACGCCGGGACTCGCCTTCGACCGCTGGTTCGAGCTCGATCTCGGGCGCCTCCAGTATCTCGGCTTCTATCTTCCCGCCGCGGCGATCGCGCGGCTGACGGGCGCCGACGCGGCAGTCCGGATCCTGCTCTCGGTCATCGCCATCGCCACTTCCGGCGCGGTCTGGATGTTCCTCGGGGCGTTCGGACGCGACCGGCGCCTCGCGGTGTTCGCGCCCGCGCTGTTCCACAGCACGCCGCTCTACCTCGGCTTCTTCAATTTCGTGGAATCGATTCCGCTGGCGCTGGTCGTGGTCGCGCTCACGGAACGGGAGCTGCACGATCCTTCGCTCCGGCGCGCGTTCCTGATCGCGCCCGCCGCGGCCGCGCTGCTGTGGCTGCATCCGAGCGCGCTCGCCTTCTCGCTGGCGGCGGCTTGCGTGCTCGCGCTGACCTCGGGAGAACGGCGCGGAAGAATGGCGCGTGCGCTCGCGCCGTATCTGCCGGCGCTGCTGCTCTTCGTCGCCTGGATGCTCCAGGCGCTCGCCACGCGGGATGGCGTGGGGATGCCGGCACACGCGCAGCCGCGCTGGCTCGGGTTCAAGGGGCAGACCCTCGATCTGCTGCGCTACGGCAACGTGCTGGCAGGGCACGGCGACGAGATCTACGTCCTCGCGCTCGCCGTGCTCTTCGTCGCGCTGCTCGCCTGCCGGCCGCGGCCGCGGATCGAGCGAGGGTGGCGCATCCCGTTGCTCGCGGCGCTCACCCTCGCGGCCTACCTCATCAGCCCCTTCGAGATCGGGTACATGGGCTACATCCACACCCGCGCGATCCCGTTCATCGTGCTGCTGGCGATCGCGGCGCCGTCCATCGCGCCTGGACGGAAGACGGCCGTGCTCCTCGCGGCGGTGGTGGCGCTGCAGGTCGTCTACCAGGTGCACGTCGCCGGCGCCTACCGGGCCTTCGATCGCGAGGCGCAGGTGACGGAGCTGCATCAAGTGTTGCGCGCGGCGGATCCCGGGAAGCGGCTGATCGCGATCATCGACTCGGGCGAGAGCCGCGTGGTCCAGTTCCAGGCCTACCTGCATTTCGCCGCGTACTATGAAGTGCTCCGCGGCGGCCGGTCCCGGTACAACTTCGCCGAGACGCCGTGGACGCCGGTGCGGTTCCGCAAGCAGAGCGAGCCGGTGTCGCTGCCGCGCAGCTGGGAGGTGAAGCCGCTCGAGCTCGACCTCGCCCGGGCGGTCTCCGACGAGGACTACGTGCTGGTGCGCAAGCCCGGTCCGGAGCCGGCAGGGTTTCAGCTCGTCGCGCACGCGGGGCGCTGGTGGCTCTACGCGCCCGCGGCCCGCTGAGCGGCGTCCGCGACCGGGATCGGCGGCGTCATCGACCAGTTGAAGATCTTGTTCATCCAGAAATTCCAGCCGGTGGTGATCCCGATGGCGACCGCGTTCGCGACGTACGCGTTCATCCTGAAGATCCCCACCTGCATCACCAGCAGCCCGACGCTGAGGGCAAGTCCGGCGGCGCAGATGGCGTTGAACTTCGCGAACCGGCGGAGCCGCGCCAGTCCGTAACCTTGCTGGCGCGCGACGTCGCCGAAGGTCCACAGATCGTTCCAGAGAAAGTTGCTGGCGATCGCCATCTCCGCGGCGACCAGCTTGGCCGCCGTGAGCGGCCATCCGAGGCGGCCCTTGAGCAGCCAGAGGACGGTCATGTCGACCGCGACACCGGAGAGCCCGACGGCGGCGAACTTGGCGAAGCGCGGCGGCAGGAGCGCGAGGCGAAGCCGCAGCAGGTGGCGCAGGTATTGGACGTAGAGCCTGGCGGTGACCTTGCTCTCGCCGGCGATGCGCTCGCGGAAGACGTAGCCGACCTCGGCGATGCGGCCGATCCGGCCCCGGCCGAGCACCTCGATGAGGATCTTGTATCCGAGCGGCGAGAGGCAGGCAGAGGTGATCGCGCTGCGCCGGAGCATGAAGTACCCGCTCATCGGATCGGAAACCCGGCCGACGACGCCGGGCAGGACGCAGAGGCCGAGAAGCTGCGCGCCACGCGAAAGCGCCCGGCGCAGCGCGCTCCAGTCGCTCACGCCGCCACCGCCGGCGTGACGGCTGCCGACCGCGAGATCCGCGCCCCCCGCCATTTCGCTCCAGAGGCTGTCGACGATCTCCGGAGGGTGCTGCAGGTCCGCGTCGATCACGGCGAGGACCTCCCCGCGGGCGGCCTGCCACCCGCGAATGACGGCGGTGGAGAGGCCCTTCTCCCCCCGCCGGCGCATCACCCGCAGCGCAGGGAACCGGTCCGCCAGGCGCAGCGCCACGGCCCAGGTCTCGTCGGGACTGTCGTCGTCGACCACGATCAGCTCGTACCCGCCGGGCAGGCGAGCATCGAGAACGGCCGCTAGGCGCGTGACGAGCTCTTCCAGGTTGCGGGATTCGTTGTAGGTGGGGATGACCAGCGAGAGCTTCACCGGACCTGCCGTCGCGGCGTCGATCGAGAGCTCGCCCTTCGGAACCTCGAGGACGGCAGCGTGCCGGCTGGCGTGGACCAGGTGGATGGCGCTCATCGTCAGGACCCCTCCTGCCCGCAAAGCTTGGATGCGAAGGCAACGTCGGCAACCCGACGCGGCGCGCGAGCGGCCGAGCGTTCGTCGCCGGATTCGCTGGCGCGTGCCGCCGGTCCGGTGCATCCACAGAGGTGATGGCAACACCGGGAGGGCTGACGGCGCGGCCGCCGGCACAAGCGCATGCCCACGAGACGCAGCCGGGCATCCATGCGCTCGACGCCGGCGGGGCGCTCGTCTACGTGCCCGCTTCCTGTCGGGCCGAGCAGCCGGCGCCGCTGATCGTCATGCTGCACGGCGCCGGCGGCGACTCGATGCAGTCGATCCGGCTGCTCGTTCCTGCAGGCGCGCCCCCGGACCTGGTTGAGTGTGCGATCGAGCGCAGATCGCATGCGCCGCCGGCGCGGCGTGCACGGTTCGTGACAGAGACACGGACGGTGTGTTGTTCGCGCGAGCGCTCACGGCGTAGCTGCGGGAATGAACGCGGCGCGTTTCAGTCTGAAGGTCTTCCGTTGCAGGATGCGCGCGATGGGCGCGACCAGCACCATCGAGTGCATCGGCCCCTCGGCGGAAGCCGCGGCGTACGTCGTCGGACGGCAAGGGTTGCAAGGCAATCGCGCGCCCTGGGTCCAGATCGTCGTCGCCGAGTGGAGCGGAGTGCTCGGCGAATTCGTGGACCCTGGGAACGCAGTGATGGTTTCGCAGGACGACGAGCCCCCCGCGGGAGCGGACCTCGTGGTCTTTTCGCGCGTCGAGTTCACCGCGGATCCGCCTCCGCAGTAGAACCCGGCATCAGCGACCCCTGGTCAGGGGGCCGCGTTGTGTCCTCGCCTGGACGGCGAAAGCGTATCGGTTGCCGACCGGGGGTGACCCGGCTTCGCCTGCTCGCAGGCGTGTCGGAGCTCCACCACCGTCTTCCAGGCGCGGTTCCGGTCGACGTTCGCATCGAGGACCGCGTTCCGGTAGTGCATGACTTCCAGCGCAAGCGCGATCAGGAGCACCACGCCAGCGGTCTCCAGCCACGTACGCAGCATCGCTCCTCCCGCAAGTGAGGATCTCCACGGCGTGGCTGATCCGGATGCGGAAGGCCGTGCAGGACCAAGGTCGCCCGCCTTCCTCGCCGCCTTGTGCTGCCCGGGATGCCGGCGGGCGGGATTCCGAAAGCGGGTTCCGGCATCCCATGGGCGACCATGGGAAACCCGAGCTATCCCGTCGCCTTCGTTGCGGCCGACGCGCCACGGAGAACGAAGCCTTCGAACTACCCCGAGCCGTTCGCGTCCCGGATGGCGGGCAGGCGGAAGCAGCCGTTGGGAGACCTGTTTGGAATCACCAGCTTCGGGGTCAACCTGACGCGGCTTGCACCCGGGGCGGTCTCGGCGCTGCGACACGCGCACACCAGGCAGGACGAGTTCGCCTACATCCTCGAGGGGCACCCGACCCTTCACACCGACGAGGGCAGGAGGAGGCTTTCGCCGGGAATGTGCGCGGGATTCAAGGGCGGCACCGGGAACGCGCACCGCTTGATCAACGAGACCAGCGACGACGTCGTCTATCTCGAAGTGGGCGACAGAGCCCCTGGCGACGAGGGCAGCTACCCCGACGATGACCTCAAGGCCCTGCTGATCGAGGGAAAGTGGAAATTCGTACACAAGGACGGGTCGCCCTACGATCCGGTCCGGTGAGGGCGCCTGCACGGGCGGAAGATTGATTTTCGAACCAGCCATCCGTTAGGGGCGTGGGGCGGTGTCCGAACGCACGTTCGGGTCGCCGTGCTCCGCCGCTTCCAATCGGCCGTTCCCTCCGGGCGGAAGCGGCGGGGCCCTCTCGCTTGCGAGGCTGGCGAAATGTCCGAGGTCGCGGACGAAACCGCTTACTACTTCAACTCGAAGATCCCAGCCGCCGCGCTGATCGCCAAGGGAGTGCGCTTCCCGGCCGGAAGATGGCTCTGGATCGCAGACGCGACGGCGACGACCGCGCACATCGAAGACATGATCGCGAAGGCGCTCCCCAGGCTGAAGGGAGCGGTGCTGACCTTCGCGCGGTTGGCGAGCGAGTCGGACGTGGAGGAGTTCGAGCAGTCGTTTCCGTCGCCGCCCTGACCGGCGCTGGCCGCGGCCGAACCCGGCGGGACGCGCGGAAGACCGAAAGCTCGTCTTCGTGCGTGGGACCAGCGGGCGACGCGCTGGGTACGGTGACTGGACCCCATTTCGACGCGGAACGGTGCAGGGCCGCGTGTTGCTCCGGTGTCATCTTGAACCGCCGTCGCGCTTGGCCGGCTGTGCAGCTGTCGGGCCTTGATGACTCCCTCCCAACGGTGTGCATCGCGGTTGTTCGAGTCGCGCAGAGTGCGGCCGCTCCTGCCGCCAACGCTCCTAGGAGCGGCAGAGCTTGGTACCCATCAGGGAGCGCGGCGGCCGTAGGGCGCCTGACCGCCGGTATGCGCCCAGGACTCGACGAAGCAGCCGTCCAGCGTCCATCATGGTCGATGGTGGAGGAGAAGCTCGCGAGCGGCGGCCCCCCGGATTTCCTTGGTGAGCTGATCGAGGAGGTGCGCGCGTTCTTCCGCGTACTGGCTCACTTCACGCGGCACCCCATCGCCTTCGGTCGCGAGTGGTCCGAAGGCCGATTGCGCGCGATGAACCCTCTCGGATTCTTCGGGACCGCGATCGGCCTCCAACTCGGCGCCACCGCAATCGTCATCCACTTCAAGCCTGTCGATGAAGTGTCGGAGGCGGCCAGGCAACTCGCGCCTACCTACTTCTGGCTGGTGGACCTGCTCGCCTCGCAACTCCCGCTGGCGCGCGCCGTGGTCCTCGCGGCCGTGGTCCACGCGTGGTTGGCGCGGCGCTCGCGGCAGCCCTTCCGGGTCTCGCTCGGCATGGTTCTTTATGGCACGGGCTGGGGGGCGATCTGCCACGCACTCACCACGCCATTCAGCCTTCTCTTCCCGGCGCCCGCCTCCAGGGTCGCCGCGCTGGTCATCGGGCCGGTCTCCCTGGTCATGCTCGCCCTTGCGCTGGTCGGTGTGCACCGCTTGCGACGTTGGACCTCCGCGCTCGCGCCCATGGTGTTAGGCGGCATCCTGGTAGCGATCCTCTCCAGCGTCACGTCCAGCCTGATGGTCCGCTCGGGTTCGCCGGAGGGTAACCAGCAGCTAATGCGCGCGCTGGAAAAGAAAGGCGTGCCCGTGCCGGAGCCCACGGGGCCCTCTCGGTAGTGCTCCTGCAATCACCATCACGCCACCATCCACTTCACCTGCACCGGCGCGAATCCCCTGCCCGTCCTGCTCCGCACCCCGCGCCGCTCTAACTCGGCGGCCACGGCTCGCAGCGAAAGTCCCTCTGCGCAACTGCCGGGCGACGGCGCGCGCGGCCACCTCGTCGGGGTCTGGCTCGAGGTGGGCGCCACACGCGGCGACCCGGCGGCCGTAGGGCGCCCGGCCGCCGGTGTACTCGCCCTGCTCCGCCTTGAATTGCATGGCTGTCGCGGTCCGCTCCCCGATGGCTCCCGCTCCCACTAGCTGACAGAGGCGAGGACGTTCAGGACCAAGCGCCCCGCGGCGCTGCGCGTGTCCATCTGCTCGCCGACGGAGAGCAGCGCGGCCTTGCCCGGGCGCGAAATACCGCTCGACCAGGGTGCCCAGATCCACCACGCTGCGGGCCGGGTCGCGCCATCGCGGCGCCGATCGCGAGGTCAAGCACAGGATGAGCGCAACGGCGCCTTCCTAAGCAGCGCGGCGGTCCATGGCCATCCGGGTCGCTCCTCGACGTGTCCGGCGCCGCTCGTCCGTCCGGCGCATCGTCCTGAGCTGGACCGGCGGCGTGTTTCGTTCGTCGAAGAACGCACGGAGCGCGTAGGCGAGGGATTCGGGCTGTTCCCAGTGGACGAAGTGTCCGGATCTCCCGAAGCGAACGAGCTTGCAGTTCCCGAGCAACGCCGCGACCCCGGCTCCGTGCGAGATCGGCAGGATCCTGTCCCGCGCCCCCCAGAAGAGGCGAAGAGGTGGAAGCCCGGCGATGTCGGCGACGCCGTCGAAGAGGTTGCGCGTCTGGCCGCGCCAACGGATGACGTCGCGGACTGTCCGGGAGAACGCCCGCGCGCTCCCGGGTGCGCGCAGGAACGATGCGAGATGCCTCATCTCCGCCCGCGCGTCGCTCGTCGTCGCGCGCGCCATCGCCAGTCGGGCAACGGGCGACATGAAGCGCTGCCCGAACCCTTCCACCAGGAAGGGCACGGAGGCGACCCGCAGCCAGGGATACACTTCACGGCCCAGTCCGCCGGAGCACAGAAGGGCGACACGGCGGATGCGCGGGCGGCATTTCAAGAGGAGCCACTGCGCCACGCCCCCGCCATACGAATGCCCGACGACGTCGAGATCGCGGAGATCCAGCCGCTCGATCCATCGAGCGACCTGTGTCGCGTTCCAGTCGAGCGTGTACGGAGCGTCGGGACGACCGGAGAGGCCATGTCCGGGAAGATCGAGCATCAGCACCCGACGCCCGGGGAGGCGGCGCCAGATGTGCCGCCACGTGCGATGGGAGTCATTCAGTCCGTGCAGGAGAAGGACAGGAGGGCCATGGCCCGCCTCGGTCCAATGGAGCGTGACCTCGCCGAGGTCGACCTCGCCGTGCTTCGTTCCGACGGGCGGCCGCAATCCGCTCACCGGCCGCCGGCTCAAGTCTGCTCCGTGAGCAGCGTCGCAGACCCGGCGCACTGCAGTTGATCGCGCATCCGCGAGAGTCGGATTCCACCGTTGCGGACGTCCTCGATGTCCGCGACCCTGCACACGAGCGCCGCCGGACGAGCAGAGCTCTCGACGAGGAACGAGTCGCCTCCGGTCCCCGCCACCCTTCCCAGCGCTTCGCCATTCGCGGCGCAGACGAATTGCCCTCGTTCGATGTGGATCGCCATGTCTCCTTCGATGTTTGCCAAGGGGAATGGATCGACATCGAGCGCACGAGCGGCCTGCTTGCCAATGCGGCGTTTGAGCCTGCGCTGCGCGCTCAGCGCGCTGCCATCAGGATCTGCAAGACGAGAGCTGTCCGGCGGCGACGTCCCATGGCCTGAGCCCGGTTTCATAGAAGCCGTCCAAGCGGCCGGCGGCGACCCCACGCCAGGTCGATCGCGGCGCTCCCGAGCCTGCGCGAACCGGGAGCGCTTCCCGGGCCTTCGTGGCGAGCCCCTTCCGCGCTCTGCGTGGGAGTATCGCGGGTACTCACACAGGCGTCGCTGGCGCCCAGTCGGAGCGCCGTCGTCGCTCGCGTTGCGGGCAGCCTACCTTCCGGAGAACCCGCCGGTCGCCGCCTGGTCAGGCCAATGGGCGCGGGGCGAAGAGGAACCTGACTGAGTGGATGTGGGAGCGCCCCCAGCGGGCGCGAATAGGTGCACGACAAGTCGCCGAAAGGCGAAAGAAGGACGTCTAAAGTAGAGGAAAAGTAGATGGCCAAGAAGACGAAGACGGGCGGGCGCACGAAGGGCACACCGAACAAGACGACGGCCGAAAATCGTCAATTTTTCAAAAAGCATGTTCGCCCGCCTCGGTCCCGCGATCGAAGCTGAAGCCGCAGAGCATCCGCAACTGCCTCGCCATCGTTTCCGGCATCTACAACGAGCGGCCCAAGTCCCTACGGCTGGATAATCCCGTGGCTGGGCTGGACCGGGCAGACCGGGACTCCATCGGCCCCGCGTGGGTGGTCCGCTTCGCTTACGCTCTGCTTACGCGGCGCTCTGGTTGGGGCGCCGCGTTCGCGTCAACCGTGCTAGATCACTCGCACGGAGGAGTGGCCGAGAGGCTGAAGGCGGCGGTCTTGAAAACCGCTGACCCCGGAAGGGGTTCGCAGGTTCGAATCCTGCCTCCTCCGCCATTCGGCCGACAGTCGCCTGGCCGCTGCTGGACAATCGCGCGGAATCCTTGCTGAGATGCGCCCTCCTCTGGAGGACACATGGCTGCGACGCGAAGGACGTTGCTGAAGACGGCGGGTCTGGCGGCGGTGGCGGGGAAGCTGCTCGAGGGCTCCGAGGCCCAGGCGCAGCAGAGCGCGCAGGGGACGCAGGGCGGGATGGCGCCGCGCAATCTCGCCTACTGCAACCTGCGCACCGGGCTCGGCGTGAAGCAGGGCGATCGGGTGCTGGACGTAGCCCGCGCGGCGAAGCAGCTGAAGGTGGCGGTTCCGGCGAACACGGACGAGGTTCTCGCCGGGAAGAACCTCGACGGGCTGCGCAAGGTGGTGCAGGCGGCGCCGAAGAACGCCACCATCGCGCTGGGGGAGGCGCAGTTCGGGCCCTGCGTCCTGCGCCCGGAGAAGATCATCATGCTCGGGTTCAACTACAAGAAGCACATCGCAGAGGTGAAGGTGCCGACGCCCAAGGCGCCGGTGCTGTTCAACAAGTACAACAACGCGCTCCTCGGGCACGGCGGCACCATCCGGCTGCCGACCAAGGCGGCGCAGAAGTTCGACTATGAGGTGGAGCTGCAGGTGATCATGGGGAAGACGGCTCGCGACGTCAGCGAGCAGAACGCGCTCGATTACGTCTTCGGGTACGCCACCGGCAACGACTTCTCCGCGCGCGACCTGCAGCTGCGCGACGGCCGGCAGGGCTCCCAGTTCATGATCGGGAAGACTCCCGACGGCTTCATGCCCATCGGGCCCTGGCTCGTCGGCGCGGAGCTGGTGGGCGACCCGCAGAAGCTCGCCATCGAGTGCAGCGTGAACGGCGAGAAGCGGCAGTCCTCCAACACCTCGGACATGCTCTTCACCGTGGCGCAGATCATCGCCTATGCCTCGTCGATCTTCACGCTCAAGCCGGGCGACGTGTTCTCCACCGGCACTCCCGAGGGCGTCATCCTCGGGAAGCCGGAGGCGGAGCAGGTGTGGCTCAAGGCCGGCGACAAGGTCACCTGCTCGGTCGAGAAGTGCGGCGAGCTGGCCTTCCAGCTCGCCGGCGGAGTGGCCTGACCGTCAGAGGCTGAAGATCGCGGCGGCGCCGAGCACGAGCCCGAGCGTCACCACGGTGATCGTCAGCTCGGCGAGCGCGCCGACCACGAACGGCCGCACGCCCTGGCGCTTGATCTCGCGGAAATCGGTCTTCAGGCCGACTCCGGCGAAGGTGAGCAGGAACGCCCAGCGCGAGAGGTTGGCGAGCGACGCCACCTGCGCCTTGTCGAAGGCGTGGAAGGTGGCCAGGAGCGAGATGAAGAGGAACCCGAGCACGAACTTGGGGAACTTCTGCCAGAGGAACGCCGCCTTGCTCTCGACCGTCTTCGCCTGGCCGCGCGACGCCCACCAGACGGCGTACGCGAGGACCACGAAGCCGATCATCGCGTTGCGCGTCGACTTGGTGAGCACCGCGATCTTCCCCGCGCCGTCCGAGAAGATGGCCCCGGCGGCGGCGGCCTCGGCGGTGTTGTCGACGGCCAGCCCCGCCCAGAGCCCGAAGGCGTGGTCGCTCATGTGCAGGAAGTGGCCGATCGCCGGATAGGCGAAGAGACCGAAGGCGCCGAGCGCGAGGATGGCGGCGATCGCGAACGAGGCGTCTTCGTCATCCGCCTCGATGGCGCCTTTGGCCGCGATGATCGCGGAGACGCCACAGATCGAAGAGCCCACCGCGAGCAGGCTGGTCAGCTTGGGCTTGAGGTGGAACCAGCGCCCCAGCACGGTCATGACGGCGATGGCCACTGCCAGCTCGATCCCGACCAGGGCGAGCGAGACGCCGCCGAGCTTGATCACGTCTCCGAGGAGGAAGCGCGCGCCGAGCAGGACGATCCCGGCCTTCAGCCAGAAATCGTACGTGGCGACCCCCGGCCGGAAGACCTGCGCGACACCGACCGTGTTCGAGATCACCAGGCCGAAGACGATGGCCCAGAGCACGTACTCCAGATTCGGCATCGCCAGGTGATGGGTCTTCCCATAGGCGTTGAGCGTCGCCTCGGTGAGCTTCCCGGCGTACCCGATGGCAAGCAAGAGCGCCACGCCGGGCAGCAGGCGGAGCAGCCGCCAGGGCACCGCGACGGGCTGTCGTGGAAGTGCGATCGCTTCGCTCATCTCACCACCCCACCGACAGGCTGATCGTCTTCACCAGCGCGACCGAGGCCAACGCCGCGATCACCGCCCACCAGTCCAGCGACAATTTCTTCAGCATGGTCTGCTCCTTTTCACGCGGCGCATTCGCCTTCCGAGGTCTGCACTTCAAAAGCCTTCTGCTCGCCGAGATCGACGAAGTCCTCGGCGGTGGGCTGCTCCAGCTCTTCCAGATCCGCGAGCAGCGCCGTGATGCGATCGGGCGGTACGCGGCCGAGAGCTGCCGCGGCCGACTCGCCGGGCGCAGCCTCGCGCGCGGCAAGATCCGCGAGCCGCCGCACCGCTTCCGGCACCTTGCGCGCCGGCACCTTGGCGGCGAGCCGCCCGAACGACGACTCGCCGGCGCCGAACTCTCCGCCGAGATAGAGGTGATACTGGGGGACGGGGCGGCCATCGGCCTTGCGAACCGAGCCCTGCAGTCCGATGCCGGCGACATAGTGCTGCCCGCAGCCGTTCG
>DASREU010000245.1:0-13641 GCA_035651935.1 Myxococcales bacterium
GCGACCGGCAGTCCGATCGCGTAGTGCCCGAGAAGGTTGGCGAGGAACGCGAACCGGGTGTCGCCGGCGCCGCGCAGGACGCCCGCGCCGACGCCCTGGACTCCGTCGGAGAGCTGGAAGACCGCGCAGACGGCGAGCAGCGGCACCGCGGCGGCGATCACCTCCGGTTGATCGCTGAGCATCCGCGCCAGCGCCGAAGGCGCCAGCCAGAAGCAGAGCGCGGCGACGGACATGATCGCGGCGCCACCTGCGAACGCGGTCAGGCCGGAGCGGCGCGCTGCGGGGGTGTCGCGGGCGCCGACGGCCCAGCCGACGCGCACGGTTCCCGCCATCCCCACGCCCACCGCGGCGCAGAAGGTGAAGCTGGCGAGCGAGATCGCGACCTGGTGGGCGGCCAGGCTGCGGGCGCCGAGACGGCCGGCGAGGATGCCCACCAGAGCGAAGACGCCGACCTCCGCGCCCATCTGCAGGCCGACGGGAATGCCCACCGCCAAGGCCTTGCGCAGATCGATCCGCCGCGGCGGCCGTCTCGGTCCGGGCCGCACCGTGCTGGCGAGGACCAGGAACTGGAGGAGCGCGCAGATGGCGGTGGCCAGGCCCGAGCCCGGCGCGCCCAGGTTGGGGAAGCCGAACGCGCCGAACACGAGCGCGATGTCCAGCAGGAGGTTCGCGACGTTCGCCAGGAGCGTCGAGACGACCAGCGCGCGCAGCCGATGGCTCGCCTGCAGATACGAGCGCAGCGCCGCGAACGCCAGCATCGGCCACAGCCCCGGCAGGCGGAGCCAGAGGTACAGGCGCGCATCGCGCGCCACCTCGGGCGGAATCCCCGCGGGCTCGAGGATGAAAGGCACGAGCGCGATCGGCAGCGAGAGCGCGAGCGTCACCAGCCCCGAGAGCCACAGTCCCTGCCACACCAGCTCGCGCGCGCGATCGCCATCGCGTGCCCCCAGCGCCTGCGCAAAGAGCGGATCGAGCCCGAACATCGCTCCCAGCCCCACCACCGCCAGCGCAAAGAAGAGCCCGTTCGCCAGCCCGACCGCCCCGAGCGGCGCCGCCCCCAGCCGCCCGACGACCGCCGTATCGACCAGCCCCATCAGCGCATACCCCGCCTGGGTGAACGCGATGGGCGCCGCCAGCCGCAACAGGCTCCGCAGCTCCCCGAGATCCGGGGACACCATACGAAACTCTTTCTTTTCGCCGGACGACACGCTCGGGATCGCGTTCACGCTCGCCGGAGCGGCTCTGCCTCGGCGAGCGTCGGAAGGCCCGCGACGGCGCCGAGGCGGGTGCAGACCCTCGAGCCGACGGCGCAGGCGAAGCGCAGGGTGCGCGAGAGGTCCGCGTGCAGCGGATCGCTCGCGAGGAGCGCGGCGACGAAGCCGTCTCCGGCGCCGGTCGTGTCGACCACTTCGACGGCGGGCGCGGGGACCTCGACGATCTCTGCCCCCCGGCGCGCCGCCGCTCCCCGGGCGCCCAGCGTGATGCAGCCGAGCTTCACGCCCAGGGTGGCGAGCCTGTCCAGCGCCGCCGCGGGATCGCGGACGCCGAGGCAGAGCTCCAGCTCGTCCTCGGCGAGCTTCACCACGTCGCTGAACGGGAGGACGTCGTCGCAGAGGGCGCGCAGCTCGCGGAGGTTTTGCCAGAGGTGGGTGCGCACGTTCGGGTCGAAGGAGACCATCATCCCGCGGGCGCGCGCCGAGCGCACGGCCTGGCGGAGCGCTTCCTGTGCCGCAGGGCGGATGTGCGCCGAGGAGCCGCAGTGGAAGATGCGCGCCTGCGGGACGCGGGCGGCGTCGCCCGGATCGATCAGCTTGTCCGCGCTGTCCGTGCCCGCAGGGGTGAAGAACGAGCGTTCGCCATTGTCGTCGAGGGCGACGAACCAGACGCCCGTCTTCGCCTCGGCGCTGAACCGCAGCTCGGCGCGGACCCGCGCCTCTTCGAGCTTGCGCGCGAGCAGGCGCCCGAACTCGTCGTCTCCGACCACGCCGACGAACGCCGTGTGGAGGCCCAGCCGGGAGAGGCCCACGGCGACGTTCGCCGGAGCGCCGCCGGAATGCGCGGCGAAGCCCTCGCACTCGCGGAGGCGGCCGCGGCGGTCGGGCAGCAGGTCGACGAGGGCCTCGCCGAAGCAGACCGCATCGAGGATCACAGATCGAACCGCGCGACGAGCGGCATGTGGTCACTCTTGCCCCAGAACGGGCTCTTGCGGTCGCCGAAACGGCAGGTGCCGTCGAGATCGTGCCAGTGCACGCCCGAGCTGGAGAAGAGGTGGTCGAGGTGCATGCGCAGGTTCATGAACCCGGCCGTGGGGAACTCGCGCGGGTCGGCGTTGATCTGGTGCAGGTGCTGCTGCACGCCGACGAGGCCGCAGTCTTCGGTGAGGTACCGGTAGACGGGCGACGCCGGCGGAGAATTGAAATCGCCGCAGACGATGAAGGGCTCACCGGCGGTGTGCCGCTGGATGAACGAGGCGAGGGTCTTCGCCTCGTGCAGCTGGTTCACGCCGTACCCCATCCGATGCGAGGTGGTCCAGAACTGCCGCGAAAACGGCGTGGGCAACGAGAGGTGGGTGTTGAAGACGTGGAAGCGCTTGCCCCCGGGGGCGACCAGCCGCATGTGCGCGCAGATCCGCGTCTGCTTGCGGTCCTTCCAGCGGAGCACGTGGTGGTAGGTGATGTTGTGCGGGCTCTCGCAATTGTGCTCGTCGATGCGGATCCGGTAGCGATTCACCAGCATGGCGAGCCCCATGCTCTGGAGCGGGGTGTTGCCGATGCGGTTGACGTGGGCGCGGAAGTAGTACGCGTCGTACGGGAACGGCGGCGGACGCGTCTCGAACGCGTGCTCCAGCTCGCTCATGAACGACTCGAGCTGGGTCTCCTGCTCGTGCGCGCGCCGGAACACCAGGCTGCTGCGGAGCGAGAGGGTCTCCACCTCCTGCAGGCAGACGATGTCGGGAACCGGATCGAGCGAAGCCAGCGCTTCGGCGATGGCGCGCTTGCTCCCCCGGGTGCTGGCGAGGCCACGGAGCGCATGTCCAAAGTAGCGGACGTTATAGGTCAGGATGCGCAGGGGCACGCAGCCGAGTGTATGTTCGCCCCCCCATGCTCGTCATCAGGAAGGCGCGACCCGGCGACGTCCCCGTCATGCTCCAGTTCATCCGCGAACTGGCCGAGTACGAGAAGGAGCCACAGGCGGTGGTCGCCACCGAGGCCGACCTCCTGCGGGACGGCTTCGGCGACTCTCCCCGGTACTTCTGCCTGGTGGCCGAGTGGGAGGGCGCCCCGGCGGCGTTCGCCTTCTATTTCCATACCTACTCGACCTGGCTGGGACGCTGGGGGATGTACCTGGAAGACCTCTTCGTCCGGCCGGCCTTCCGCGGGCGTGGCATCGGCAAGGCGCTGCTCGCCGAGCTGGCGCGGATCGCGGTCCGGGAGGAGTGCGGGCGCGTGAACTGGCAGGTGCTGGACTGGAACACGCCCGCGATCGGCTTCTACGAGCGCCTCGGGGCGAAGATGCTGACGGAGTGGGAGACGTTCCGGCTCACGGGCGATGCCCTGGAAAGGCTGGCGCGCGATGGATGAGCAGGAGTTCGGCCGGCGCGCCTCGGAGGCGCTGCGCAAGCTCGACGACGCGCTGCGGGATCTGGACGGCGTGGAGGCGGACCTGGCGGGGGACATCCTGACCCTGGAGTTCGAGGACGGGTCGAAGTTCATCATCAACTCGCACTCGGCGGCCCAGCAGATCTGGATGTCGGCGAACCTGCAGGCCTGGCACTTCGGGTGGGACGCCGCGTCGCAGAAGTGGCGCGACAGCCGGTCGGGGACGGAGCTGTTCGCGGAGCTGGGGATGCTGGTCAGCGGAAAGCTTGCGCAGCCGGTGCAGCTGCGGTCGTAGCGGGCGGGAGCGGAGCGGCGGCGTCGGCGTCGGGTGGTGCGGCAGCGGCGGCGGTCGGCGTCGCGTGGTTGCGGCAGCGGCGGCGCCAACTTGAATCGGCAGACATCCTGCCGAACGCGCAGACTGTCGGTGCAGCTGCGGTCGCAGCGGGCGGGAGCGGAGCGGCGGCCGTCGGCGTCGGGTGGTTGCGACATCGCGGCGCCCACTTGAATGCGCAGACATCTGCCGAACGCGCACACGGTGGCGCGGCGTCGTCGACTAGATCAAGAACCGGCGATACCGGATCGAGACGCGGTCGGCGAGAGCGCGTGCCTTGCTCGGCGCACACGATCGAGTGTCAGACCCCCTCTGTACGATGCGAGGATGAAGAAGGGTCAGCAAGAGTTGCCGTTGCCGTTCTGGGGCGGCGCGAGAAAAGGCGCCGGTCGCAAGCGGAAGGGGAGCCGGCCGCGAGTTGCCCACGAACCGCGGGTGAAGTTCCGGAAGGGCGCGCTGCACATCACGCTCCGCATGCGAGCCGAGGTCTGGAATCTGCGATCACGGCGCTGCTTTCAGGCGCTGCGGCGCGCGTTCGAGCACGGGTGCGAGCGCTTCGGCGTCCGCGTCATTCACTTCTCAGTCCAGCGCAACCACATCCACATGATCGTCGAGGCAGCGGATGCCGGGTCGCTCGCGCGGGCGATGAAGGGGCTCGAGGTGCGCATGGCCCGTGCGCTGAACAGGACCATGAAGCGCCGCGGGCCCCTGTTCGCGGACCGCTATCACGCGCACCTGCCCAGGTCGCCGCGCGAGGCCGCACAGGCGGTGCGCTACGTGCTGGAGAACCAGGTCGTCCACGCGCGCCGCGAAGGTTTGCCGATCCCTCGGGGTATCGACCCCTGTGGCTCGGCAGCGCTGCAGGACGGTGGCCGTCCGGCGGTGGTCGAGCCGGTGTGGTGGATGCTGCGCGTCGGGGTGGAACGAGTTGCCACTCTGAAGCGTGCGGCCTGACGAGACGCTGCATCTTTCCGTAGGGTTGGCCTGTAGCGCATTCGTCTCGAAGAGCCCTGCGCCATCCCTCGGTGCGTCGCCGTGCCGTCCGCGCTCAACGACGGGTCGCGTGGACTCGAGGACGCCCAGAGTTACGCGCGGTGGCGCATCGTACGGTCAACGTGTCTCCGGTCTGGCGACGCATTCGCCCGAACATTGTCTGCGAATTCAAGTTCGACCCGGCGCAGCGGAGCAGCCAGATGCGGGGCGGAGCGGACCCACGACGAACCCCCGCGATGTGCACCCCGGTACGCCTCCCCGCGGCCTCCGAACCCGCACGGCAGAGCCGCACGCTCCAGGCGCCACCCTCACTCCGCCGCCAGATTCACCTGCTGCTCCGAGTCCTCGCACATGAACCGCACCGCGGCCGCGGCCTGCTCCGCCGACTCGCAGCGCCCCTCGTACCTCCGCGTCAGCACGCTCCCGCCCCAATCGTCCACCGACTCGCCGACCGCCGACAGCCCCAGCGCCGCCAGCCGCGCCGATACCCGCGCATCCAGGAGCGCCCTCGCTGCGGCCGGCTCGCCGCGCACCTCGTACTCGCCGCGCACGATCCTCTCCGCGGCCCGCAACCACACCCGCATCGGATTGAATCGCGCGCGTCCCGTTCGCCTCAGCACCTGCGCGCCGTCCGCCGCGTCCGGGCCGAGTTGGTACCGATCGGCGAGCAGCGCGAACATCCTCCCCAGCCAAGGATCCGCCTCCAGGCGCGGATCCGCCGGGCGCGGCGGAGGCGGTGGCAGGCGCCTTGCGAAGAGAGCGCGGAAGATCCTGCGCAGCATGCGCTAACCCGGCACGCCGGCGGCTTTCCAGATCTGCTCCGCGTACTCGCGGATGCTCCGGTCGGACGAGAACTTCCCCATGTGGGCGATGTTCAGGATCGCCATCCGGGACCACTGGTCCGGATCGAGGAACGCGTTCGCCACCCGCTCCTGGCAGTCCACGTACGACTGGAAGTCCGCCAGCAGCATGTACGTGTCCTGCTCGAGCAGCCCCTGCACCATCGGCCGGAACGTGTCCGGGTGCTCCGGCTCGAAGAACCCGGAGGCGATCAGGTCGAGCACCGCCTTCAGCTCGGCGTTCCGTTCGTAGTAGTCGCGCGGACGGTAGCCGCTGCGCTGCAGCTCCTGCACCTGCTGCGCGGTCAGCCCGAAGAGGAAGAAGTTCTCTGCGCCGACCTCGTCGCGGATCTCGATGTTCGCCCCGTCCAGCGTCCCGATGGTGAGCGCGCCGTTCAGCGCGAACTTCATGTTCCCCGTGCCGCTCGCCTCCTTGCCGGCGGTCGAGATCTGCTCCGAGAGATCCGACGCCGGGAAGATCCGCTCCGCCAGCGAGACGCGGTAGTTGGCGAGGAACACCACCTTCAGCTTCCCGTTCACCTGGGGATCCGCGTTCACCACCGCCGCCACCGAGTTGATCAGCTTGATGATCAGCTTGGCCGCCACGTACGCCGGCGCCGACTTTCCCCCGAAGATCACCGTCCGCGGCACCACCGGCAGATCCGGGTTCTTCTTCAGCCTCAAGTACAGCGCCACCACGTGCAGCACGTTGAGGAGCTGCCGCTTGTACTCGTGCAGCCGCTTCACCTGAACGTCGAAGATCGAATTCCGGTCGATCGGGATCCGGTGCTCCGCCTCGATGTAGCGCGCCAGCTGCTCCTTGTTCTGCTGCTTGATCGACCGCACCTCGGCGCGGAACGCCGCATCGTCGGCGTGTGCGGCCAGCTTGGCCAGCTCGTCGAGCTGCGTGATCCAGCCGTCCCCGATGCGGGCGGTGATCGCGTTCGCCAGGAGTGGGTTCGCGGTGAGCAGCCAGCGCCGCGGCGTCACTCCGTTGGTGACGTTGTGGAACCGCTCCGGGAACATCTCGTGGAACTCGCGGAACAGGTCCGCCTTGAGCAGCTCGGTGTGCAGCGCCGCGACGCCGTTCACGCTGTGCGACCCGACGGTGGCGAGATACGCCATCCGGATGCGCTTGCTGTCGGGCGTGCCGTTGCCGTCCTCGATCAACGACATCCGCACCAGGCGTCCCTCGTCGTACGGGTAGCGGCTCATCACCTGGCGGAGGAAGCGGCGATTGATCTCGTAGATGATCGCCAGGTGCCGCGGGAGCAGCCGCTGGAACAGCTCCACCGACCAGGTCTCCAGCGCCTCGGCGAGCAGCGTGTGGTTGGTGTACCCGATCGTCGCCTGGGTCACCTCCCACGCCTTCTCCCAGGGAATGGAGTGCTCGTCGACGAGGATGCGCATCAGCTCGGGGATGGCGATGGCGGGATGCGTGTCGTTGAGCTGGATGGCCACCTTGTCGGCGAAGTTCTCCAGCGAAGGGAACGCGACCAGGTGGCGGCGGACGATGTCGTGCAGCGAGCAGGCGACGAAGAAGTACTGCTGGCGCAGGCGCAGCTCCTTGCCGAACACCTTCACGTCGCTCGGGTAGAGGACCTTGGAGATGGTCTCCGACCGGTTCTTGTCCAGCACCGCCTTCTCGTAGTCGCCTTCGTTGAAGTAGCGGAGGTCGAAGTCCGAGCTCGATCGCGCGCGCCACAGCCGCAGGGTGTTGACGGTGTTGCACCCGTAGCCGGCGATGGGCGTGTCGTAGGGCATCCCCACCACCTGCTCGCCGCCGGTCCAGCGCACGCGCAGTTGCCCGCGGTCGTCGGTGTGCTCCTCCACGTGTCCGCCGAACCGGACGGGCAGGCCGTACTCGGGCCGGGCGATCTCCCAGGGGTTGCCGAGACGCAGCCACTCGTCCGGCTTCTCCACCTGCCAGCCGTCCTTGATCTCCTGGTCGAACATCCCGAACTCGTAGCGGATGCCGTAGCCGTACGCGGGGATGTCGAGGGTGGCCATCGAGTCGAGGTAGCAGGCCGCGAGCCGCCCGAGGCCGCCGTTGCCGAGCCCGGCGTCCACCTCCTGCTCGAGCACGTCGCCGAGGTCGAGGTTGAGCATCTTCATCGCGTCGCGCGCGATGTCGTAGAGGCCGAGATTGATCAAATTGTTCGCCAGCGCCCGGCCCATCAGGAACTCGGCCGAGAGGTAGTACACGCGCTTCGCGTCCTTGCGGTAGTAGCGCTGCTGCGTGCTGATCCAGCGCTCGATCAGCCGATCGCGCACCGTCAGCGCCATCGACATGTAGCGGTCGAGCTCGGTGGCGGAGTACTGGTCCTTCGCCAGCGAGTACAACAGGTGGTTGGTGAAGGAGTGGAGCAGCGCGGCCGCTTCGTTGGGCGCGGTCGCCCGGACCGGACGATTCATGCGCGAAGTGTACACCGGCGCCGGGCTAGCGCGCGGTGACGAGATACCCGATGGTTCCCTGGATACCGCTGGTGCTGCCGGCGAGCCGCGCCACCTGCGACGACGCCCAATCGAGCTGCAGCTGCGCAAGCGCGCGGCCCGGCCCGATGCGATAGCTGAGACCGAGCCCGAACGCGAGGCGCGCGGCGACGCCCGAGTCGTCCACCTGCCCGAGGAAGAAGGGGAGCGTGGTCCGCACGCTCTGGTGCTGCAGGCCGACGCCGAACGAGGCGAGTGCGTCGAGTCGCTTGAAGAAGACCTGCCGGCTGGCGCGGGCGCCGACCTGCACCAGCCACGCGTGCGCCTTCGCCTTCTCCGCCAGCGAAGGCACCGCGGCGTACTGCGAGATCTCCGAGAGGAAGTTGCCACCGGCGTCGAGCAGCATCTCCACCGGAAGCGACTCGAGCCGCACCGCCGCCTCGGCGAGGAACGTTCCCGAAGAAGCTCCGTCGAATGTCCGCCCTCCGCCGCCGAGCAGGCCGGCGGAGACGCTCCAGGGACGCTGAGGACCGAGCGACGTGCGCCAGAACGGGCGCCGTGCGCCGGGAGGGGGTGCGATCACGGGAAGGTCCATCGTCGCGAGCTGCCCGTTGGCCTTCGCCTCGAGCTGCGCGGATCCGCGCGTGCCTTCCGCGGCGATGAACTCGGCGAGGTAGACGCCGGGCCCGGCGCGGCCGTGCAGGCTCGTTTCGCCGTCCTCGGAGGCGAGGGTCACGACCGCCGCGTCGTCCGGCGTGCCGTCCGGCTTGACGACGAAGATCTCCACCTCGACGGGCGCGATCGGGTCGGCGCGCTCGGCGCGGGCGGCGAGCCGCACGCGGGAGTAGGGGGGAGGCTCGAGGTCGAGCGGCTTCTCGTTCTCGTTGCCGAGCTTGTCGGTGATCTTCAGCGTCGCCTGGGTGACGCCCGGCGGCACCACCATGGGCAGGCGCACGGTCCCGTCGCGATCCGCCGAGAGCGGCCCCTGCACCCGGCCGGCGACGTTCGCTTCCACGCGGGACCCGGGGCGGGTCTCGATCACCATGGTGTCCGAGCCGGAGAGCGGAATGGAGATCCACTGCAGCTCGCGCCCGCCGCCCTCGTCGATCTGCGCGAGGATCAGGGCAACCGAGGGTGCGCGCAACGGGGGGACGTGGAAGCGGGCGCGAACGACGTCTCCGCGGCGCTCGGCCCCGCTGACGGTGCCCACGGTGGTGGAGAAGGTGACCCGCGCCCCGGCGGGCGCGCGCACCTCGAGGTCCGCGCCGGCGTCCCTGCCGAGCACCAGTTGCGCGGGGTTTGCGGAGATCGAGGCTGCAAGAAGGAGCGCTAGCGCCATTGCCACAACCTCTTCTTCACCTTGACGTTGGGGATCGAATCGTCGCGCAGCACCACGCTCTCCACCTGCTTGCGGCGGCCGAGCGCGTCCACGGTCACGACGGCGATCTTCTGCTTGCCCTGCTTGAGGGGCACCTCGATGCGGAACCGTCCGCCTTCCTCGACCGCCACCGGCTCGCCCTGCACGAACACGCGGCTGCCGGGATCCACCTGGCCGGCGATGGGGAAGGTGGCCTTGTTCGTCTCTTTCTGGTTCGGCCACTGCACGTTGAGGAGCACGCGCCGGAGCGCTTCCACCGGCTTGCTCGGCGCCGGCTGCGAGCGGCTGAGGCGCGTCACCTCGTTGTTCTTCACCGCCACCGACTTCCCGCCGCCGCTGACGTTGACGGTGCCGGTGACCGAGGCGACGGCGACCACGCCGCGCCCGTCGGCGGTGACGAAGAAGTGGCCGCCCTCGCTGTGGGCGGTGGCGTCGCTGTTCTCGATCTCGACGTCGAGCATGCCGCGGACGTCCACCTCGGACTCGACGCTGCCGCGCACGCGCGCGCGCACCGCCTGCCGCGCCACCTGCTTCAGCTCGAGGCGGCTGCCCTCGTGCACGCGCATGCGCACGCCTTCCACGGCGACGTCCGCCTCGCCCACCTCGGTGCGCAGGGCGTCGCGCGCGGAGAGGAGATCTCCGACCTTCGCGTCCGCCACCGATCCGTCTGAGGCGCGCATCACCTTCACCTGGCCGTTCTTGGCGGTGACCACGGCCTGGGTCCCGGGCGCGCCGGTGAGCGAGCTTGCGGCGGTCGAGGAACCGTCTCGCTTGCAAGCGGGCAGGGCCAGGAACACGGCCAGGATCGCCGCTGCGCGAGGCATCCGGGGACTGTACGAATGGCTCGCGTGTAGACGCAAATTTCTAACGATTGCGCGGGTGTGCGCGCTGCCTACAGGAGCGGCAGCTGCCGGCCGCGGCCCGGGCGATGGAACGTGTCCGCCTCCACCTCACTCCCGAATCCCTCGTCCATCCGCAGGCGCTGGACGGTGGCGGCGAAGAGCGCGCGTGCGGCTTCCGCGTACGTGCCTTCGCCGCGGCCGCGAACGCCGAAGCGGGAATCGTAGAGCTTGCCGCCCCGCGCCTCGCGAACGCGGTTGAGGACGCGATCGGCGCGCAGCGGCAGCGCCTCCCGCAGGCGTTGCTCGAACACCTGCTTCACGGAACCGGGCAGGCGCAGGAACACGAACCCCGCCCGCCTCGCTCCCGCCGCATGCGCCGCTTCCAGGATGCGCGGGATGTCGGCGTCGGACAGGCCGGGGATCACCGGCGCCACGTTGACGCCGACGTTCAGGCCGGCGGCCGCGAGGCGCTCGATGATCCGCATGCGCCGCCGCGGCGTGGCGACGAAGGGCTCCATCGCGCGGGCGTGGGTCGGGTCCCAGATGGGGATGCTCACGCTCACCGAGACGCGCGCCGTCCGGTTCAGCTCCTGCAAGACGTCGAGGTCGCGCTCGATCAGCGGCGACTTGGTGATGATGCCCGCGGGATTTCCGTAGGCGGCGCAGACTTCCAGGCAGCCGCGGGTCAGCCGGTAGCTGGCCTCGAGCGGCTGGTAGCAGTCGGTGACGCCGGAGAACACCACCAGCTCGCCTTTCCAGGACGGCCGATCGAAGGCTTCGCGCAAGAGCCGCGGCGCGTCGGGCTTGACGGTGATCTTGCGCTCGAAGTCGGTCCCGGCGCCCAGCCCGAGGTATTCGTGCGTCGGCCGGGCGTAGCAGTTGTGGCTCACGACTCCGTTCGCGATGAAGTCGCCAGTTTCAGTCGTGATGTCGTACATCGGCAACTCGATCCCGAGCGGCTCCACCGAGCTGACGCGGAGCTTCGCGTCGGACTTCAACGACTGCGCCTCGATGTCGCGTTTCCTCGTCGTGCACGGCTCGACGGTATGGAAGAACCGGAGGTGTTCGCGGAGCCCGCCGCGCACCCTGACGTTGCTCGCCCGATGCTCATCGCTGCCGGGCTCCAGCACCGCGTCGAACGCGAACGCGCGCAGGCAGAGCAGGATCTGATCGAGGATTTGCGCATCCGTGTTCGAAAACCGCAGGATTCCGCCGCTGTAAGTCCCCTCTGCGTCAAAGATGCCGGCGAGAAATCCTAGTTGCCAGCTCCGGTCGGGCTTGCATGGCCAGGCGCAGATCTCCTGGATCTGTTCGAAATGGCCGCGTGCCATCGTCCGGATGCCGCTCATCCGGCGCCGCATGGCGAACGCTTCCTGGAAGATGAACTCGCGGGTTCCGATCTCGAAGTGCTGCAAGTACCCCTGCGAACGCCGCAGTGGCTCGAGATCCGTCAGCGCGAGCCGGAAGTGATACTGGTCCCCATTCACGCGACCGGGACGCGAGTAGCGGCAGGCGCGCAGCAGCGCATCGCCGCGGATCATGCCGCACAGGTACCCGCGCTGGTAATCCGCATCGATTCTGGGCGGTGGTGCGAATTGCCCGGTCCCAAGCAGCGAATTCCCGCTCGCCAGATGAGGGCGTTGACCCGCGCCAGATCCCCTCCCCGTCACATATTTCCAGCCGCGTTCCGTCAAGAAACGATGATCGCCACTGGCGAGGAGCGAAGTGCCATCGTCCAGCCGGATCCGGAACGCTCGCCTCAGGGTCCGCCAATGATTCAGGACCCTCGTCCGCGTGTAGCGCCTGTAACGCCCGCGGAGAACGGTCCCGTAGATCACATCGCCGACGCGAACGTCCGCGAGTGGGCGCGTCAGACCGTCGCCCATCAGGATCGGCGTGTCGCCGGAGAGGCAGTACGAGCACGCATGAAAACATCCGCGGTATGGGTTGACGCTCCAGCTGAACCCGACGTCGGGGCTGTCGTTGTGCGAGAGGATCTCGCGCGTGTGATCTTCGTAGACCTCCAGCTCCGCGGGCGGGATCTCGTCGAGGTACTCGACCTCCGTCGAGAGCCAGGGATTCGGCGGGTTGGAGATCGGCCGCGGGACCATCGCCGAAGCATGCACCTGAACCGGCGTTCAGGCAACGCGCTGCTTGCAACCCGGCGCGCCGTCTGACACAAGGCGCCGGCATAAGGAGGAAAAACAATGCAGAGCCGTGCGACCGCGCAGTGGGAAGGCGATCTGATGTCGGGGAAGGGCAAGACCAGCGCCGCCAGCGGGACGTTCAAGGACGCGAACCTGGGCTGGAAGGCGCGCACCGAAGGGGCGCCGGGATACACCACGCCGGAAGAGCTGCTGGCCGCGGCCCATGCGAGCTGCTTCAGCATGGCGCTCTCGAACGGGCTGGCGAAGGAAGGGCACGCGCCGCGGCGTCTCGAGACCACCTGCACGGTCGAGTTCGGGCCGAAGCAGGGCGGCGGATTCGAGGTGAAGTCGTCGTCCTTGGAAGTCCGCGGGCAGGTGCCCGGGATCGATCAGGCCGCGTTCCAGAAGGCTGCCGAGGGAGCGAAGAACGGCTGCCCGATCTCGAATGCGCTGAAGATCCAGATGAGCGTCAAGGCGACGCTGCAGACGTAGCCTCGGAAGCTGCCGGTGGCGTGTTCCCGGCTTCGCGGGAACACGCAGCAGGCGCCTCCGAGCTGGCACGAGTTTCGTATTGTGTCCCCGAATCTCGGTCGGGCGCGGTGTCGCAGCTAATGCGTCTCCGTCGATCCGATCGGGGGGCCGATGCGATCCCATGCGTCCTTTGCGGCGTGCTTCGCGTCGGACCACTCGAGCTTCGAAGAGCCGCGCGCCTGCAGCCATCCGGCGGCGAGGTTCGGCTCGATCTCCGTCCAGGAGGCGTCTCCGTGCATCATCCGCGCCTGCCAGCCGTACTGGTACGCGGGACGATATTCGTCGTACGGCACATCGTGCTTCGCGTACGGCCGCTGGCTGTAGTTCTGCCGCCACCACTCGTCCTCGATGGTCGGGTTCACGGCCTCCGCGGCCGCCTTGCCGCCGAGGCCGCCGGCGACCGCGCCGATCGCCGCGCCCACCACCGCGCCCGCGGGTCCCGCGACCGCGCCGCCGATGGCCGCGCCGGCCACGCCCGCGCCTGCCGCGCCGGCGCCGACTCCTACCGGATGCGCGCCAGGGGTGTTGGTGATCGGATCCCGGTTCTC
>DASREU010000246.1:0-2709 GCA_035651935.1 Myxococcales bacterium
AGAAGCCTCGTTCGTCTTGAAAAAAGCACGACCGGTCGTATTATACAGCGGGCGGTCCGCGTCCTCGATGCCGTCGCGCCGGAAGCCGCGCAGCGGCTGGCGTTCGACTGGTTCGGCAAGCCGCAGCGGCGGGTGGAGAAGCCGTTCATCGCCGGTCACCGGTTCTCGCTGCGGGAGGGAGGGTCGGATCTGGCGGTGTGGGACTGGGGCGACGGCAGGACGGTGCTGCTGGTGCACGGCTGGAATGGAAACGCCGCGCAGTTCTCGGGCTTCGTTCCGCCGCTCGTCCGTGCCGGGTACTACGTGGCGGCGCCCGACCTGCCGGCGCACGGCTCTTCGTCGGGGGCGCGCACCAACGTGCGGGCGATGGCGGACGCGCTCTTGCGGCTCGGGCGCCGGGTCGGACCGGTGCACGCGGTGATCGCGCATTCGCTGGGCGCGGCGGCGTCGGTCATCGCCCAGGCGGAGGGGCTCGGAGCGGAGCGGGTGGTCTTGATCGCCCCGCCGGCCGATCTGCCGCGGTACGCCGGGTTGTTCGGGTACACGCTGGGCCTGTCGCGGCGGTCGACGGAGTACTTCCTCGCCAGGATGGACCACGCGCTGGGCGGCCGCGCGGCATTCGACCTGATTTCGCTTGCGCGCCGGCAGACCGCGCCGATGCTCCTGCTGCACGACCCCGACGACCGCGAGGTCCCGTTCGCCGACGGACTCGCTCTCGCGGACGCCTGGCCGGGCGCGAAGCTCGATCCGCTGGCCGGGGCGGGCCATACCCGCGCGCTCCGTGACCCGGAAGCGATCTCGCGAGCGGTCGGGTTCGTGGTCGATCCCGGGCGCGCCGTCGCGCTCAGCGCGTAAGCGGCCCCGTCTTCGCCTTCGTCGCGCGCAGGTAGTCCGCGGGGTGCAGCAGCACCTGCGTCCCGCGGACGCCGGCGGACACGGAGATGAGGTCGAACAGCTCGATCGTCTCATCCGCATACGCCGGGTACTCCTTGCGGGCGCCGAGCACCGTCACGCCGCCGCGCACGTACCCGGTCAGCGGCTGCACCTCCCGGAGCGCCACCATCTCCACGCTCCGGTCTCCCGACAGGCGCGCCGCCGCCTTGAAATCCAACTCCGCTCCCGCAGGCACCACCGCGAAGAGGACTCCGTTCCGGTCCCCCCGGCAAACCAGCGTCTTGAACACCTGCTCCGCCGGCAACCCGATCTTCCGGGCCACGGCCTCCGCCGAGAGATCGGCCTCATCCACCTCGTACTCCCGCAACTCGTACCGAATCCCCAGCGCCTCGAGGATCCGCGCCGCATTCGTCTTCATGCGGCCACCATAGCGATCCAACCCACCCGCGCGAGGACAGTGTTCGTCGCGAGCTCGTTCCAGCCTCGTCCGATGAGCTCGTTCCGGAACGAGCCCCATTGTTCACTTCCCAACTCGTCCCGGGACGGGCCGCAGCGCGTCATTCCGTCGGCCGCCCCGCGATCAGGCAGCTCGTCCCGATGAGCTCGTTTCGGAACGAGCCCCATTGTTCACTTCCCAACTCGTCCCGGAACGGGCCGCAGTGCGTCACGGTTCGGATCCACCCAGACGCGACGAAGCCGCGACCGTCCCGTTGACGTCGTTCCGGAACGGGCCGCACTGCGTCATCTGGCGCTTTTGCGAGACGTCCTAGATCGACGCTTCCCAGAAGCTCCCGGCGGCGGCGCCGGGGTCGCCGAGGACTGGGCGGGCTTCGTCGCGGGCTGCTTCCAGTGCGCGGGTGTGATGGTCGAGCAGCGCGAGATCGGCGGCTCCCGCCGTCAGGGCGGCGACGACTTCCACCGCTGCGCCGCGGAGGAAGGCCTGCAGCAGCGGGACCGCCACCGCGATCGCCAGGGACGCAGCCAGGGCATGCAGCAGGGCGACGCGCGAGCGCTCCAGATCCTCCGCGCTGCGGGTGCCGTTCTTCGCGGCACTGAACGCGCGGAGGAATGCCTCGAGCGCCTGCCGCACGGCTTCGCGCTGTGCCGGCGTGGCGGGTTCCTCGCGCGGCGGACGGCCCGACAGATGGTCCATCAGGCTCCGTCCCACTGCCGCCTGGGTGGCCTGCCCCGAGACCTTCCGCATGCCGCTCATCGCGCGCACCGCCCGCGGGCCCGCGGGGGCGCCGCGGAAGGGCATGTTCAGCATCGCCCCGACTGCCGGCGGCGCCATCGTTCCCGATTCCCACCCGGCCGGCATCGCCACCGGCTGCACGACCGCGCGCCGGCCGCCGCCCTTGTTCACCACTTCCTCGTCGGCCACCACGAACGCCGTCAGCCGGGTGAGGACGCTGTGCCGGATCGAGAGCGCCACGATCTCCTTCTTCGCCGCCTCCGACTGCGACGCGCGGAACTCGTCCTCCAGGTCCGCGATCCGCGCCCGCGCCCAGAGGTGCTCGATGGCCGCAAGCGGCGCCTCCCGAGCCTCCACCTCCTGCTCGAACCGGCCGCCGTCGGCAAGCTGGCCGGTGACCTTCAGCCGGCGCCCGCCGGAGCGGAAGAACACGCTCGACGCCCGACCCGCGAACAGGTCCGGCATCCGCGCCGGCGCCATCTCCGCCGCTTCCCCTTCGATGCGCAGCCCGGTGACGAGCGGCGTCCCGATCTCCCGCCCCACCGCCTGGAGCGCCTCCTCCAGCCGGGTCCCGGGCTCCACCAGGGTGCTGGTGCCGCCGCCGAGCGCCGAAAGCCGCCGGA
>DASREU010000247.1:0-4224 GCA_035651935.1 Myxococcales bacterium
CTCCGCCGTCACGGTCACCAGGGCCGAGCTGCCGGTCACGTCGATGCGCTGGACGCCGCGGCCGGCCGACTCGACCGGGAGCTGCGCATGGCGCGGCACCGAGAAGTAGAACGCGTGCGTCCCGACCGCGATGGCGGCGACGATGAAGACGACGGCGGCCATCGCCTTCCCCCGACCGGGCTTCTCCTCCAGGCCGCGGAAATCGCGCAGCTCCGCCCGGACCGGCGCCTGCGCCTGCGGCGTCACGACCGGCCGCGCGCGAGGCTGCTGGCCCGGGAGCACCAGGTCGGGATCGAGCCCGCCCGCTCCCATGCGCGGCGCGGCGGCGACCCCGCGCAGGCGATCGGCAGTCTCCTTCAGGTTCAGCAGATCGCGGCTGAGCGATGCGCTCGCGGCGGTCACCAGCTGCAGGCTCTCGACCTCGCCCTTGCCGATGGCCGCGTTCGCTTCCTGCTGCAGGCGCGCGGCGGCTTCGTCCGCCGCCTTGGTCAGCGCGCCCAGAGCCGCCGCGTCCACCGTCGGCATGACCTTTCCGGACCCCAGACGGTTTCCTTCGGCGGTCGCGGCATCGAGGGCGATCCGCGCAGCGAGCGCGTCGGCGAAATGCGACCCTCGACCCGTCTTCTCGATCGAGGCGCGTTCGCTGACGCTGAGCAGCGCGGCGATCTTCCGGGCGGAGGAGACGATGTTCGCGGGCACCGCGGGCCCGGGAGCGTGATCTCCGAGAAGGGCCATCGCCGCTTCCTTGCAGAGCTCGATCTGCACCGCCGCAGGCCAGGGCGGTCCCTTCGGGGCGGGCGGCGCCTCCGGCACGGGCGCCGCAGCAGGCGCTCCGTCGGCCTTGTCGAAGAGATCGGCGAGCGGCCCGTCCTTGCCGTTCGACGGCGCCTTCGCCTGCGGGCCCGGGCGCGGAACTCCGCTCTCCGGCGTGGCGATCGGCCGGGCGGTGGCGTGGGGCGGCTTGCGCTCGGTGAATCCCGGCGGAGGCCCGGCGGTCGGCGCCGCGCGGGCGCCGTTGAGCGGAGGCCGCGCCGCCGCGGGCTGGACGTTCGCGCGCCCGCTCGGCGCCGCGCTCGCCGGCGCTGCGGGCGCGCGCGGAGCAGCAGACGGAGGCGGCGCCGTCACCGCGGCCGCTTGCGGCGATGGCTGGGGGCGTTGGGGCGCGGCGGGCTGGGTCCGCGCGCCCGACTTCACCCAGTCCGCGATCTTCTTCTCTTCTTCCGGGGAGAGGCCGGCGAAGCGGATCTGCGCCGCCGGAGCGCCGCGCACCACCAGGCCCCAGCTCTGGAACGATGCGAACGAAAGCCGCACGGTGTCCCCGGGCTTCAGCGCCAGCTGCGAGGGAGCTTCCACCCCGAGCGCCGAGATCGTCGCGCGCTCGAACCTCGACGAGACGCTGCGCGTGGCGACGAACACCGTCGAAGGCGGCGCCGCCCCCTCGGAGGAGAAGGAGAGGCCGACGGAGGCGGCGAGGCGCGCGACGAATTGCTCCTTCGGCACCGGCATGAAGAGCACGTCGCTCGCTCCGGCGCGGAAGCACTCGTCGCGGTGCGCCGCCTGCTCGCGCTGCAGGACCGCCAGGAGCCGCGCGCCGCGCTCACGGACTTTCGGGGCGAGCGCCTGCAGCGCGGCGGGGAGCGGCGCCGTCGGAGCGCCGTAGAAGATCGCGACCGCGTCGACGGTCTCCGCCGCTGCCTGGGCTGCTGCCGGATCCGCCAGCGCAACCGCCTGGACGTCGAATCGCGCCCCCTCGCGGAGGCCGGCGGAAAGCGCAGGAAGCATCTTCGGATCGGCGATGATCAGCAGGCGCGGGGGCACGTTCCTCCTCGCTGTAAACCTACCCCAGCATCCAAGTGATGAGAAGTTTGCATTCGCTGCTGCGGACGGTCTCGAGAACGCCTATTCAGAGGGTGGATGCCGGTCCGGATGCGCCGCTGGAACGATCGCCGGCTGCCCGGCGACGGCCTTCGACTGCTGATCTGCCGGTATCGCCCGCGCGGCGTGCGGAAAGCGGAGGAGACGTGGGACGAGTGGGATCCCGACCTCGGCCCCAGCCCGGCGCTGCACGCCGCCGCGTACGGCAAGTCCGGACCGCCGATCTCCTGGGAGGAGTACCGGCGGCGGTACCTGGGGGAGATCGCTTCGCAGCAGGCGCAGATCGAGGAGCTCGCCGGAAGGGTGCGTGCGGGTGGGACGATCACCCTGCTCTGCTCGAGCGCCTGCGCGGATGACGAGCGCTGCCATCGTTCGCTCCTGCGCGAGCGGATCGAGGAGGCTGTCGCTCGCTGAACAAGGACGAAGAGTTTTCTCTGGGCCACCCTGCCGTCGTGTTACGGAGGATCATGTCGCGAAGGACGCTCTGGTTCTTCCAGCGCACCGGACCGGGGGAAATCCGGCGGATCCCGAATCCTTCCATGCAGCGGTTCCTGGTCGGTGAGCGGGGGTTGCCGCACGACGGTGACGGGTTCGTCCGCTGCATCGGAATTTCCCTGGAGCTCCAGCAGCGCAAGCCGTCGCTGGTCTCGCGGGTCTGGTTCTCGAAGATCCGGGTGAACGAGGAGGGGAAGGTCGACCCTCACCACCGGCACGAGACGGCGAAGGTGGCGCGGATGCACCCGCCGCATGCGGGGTCGACCGTGGTGCCGGCCAGCCACCGGTTCGCCCTGCGGCGCCTGTCGCACCTGCGCGAATGGAATCCCGAGGAGCGCGATCTCGCCGCACTGCGCGCCGTGGTGAACACCAAGGCCGGCAAGCAGATGCTCTAGGCGAAGGCGCCGGGGGGCGGTGCTTCGATGGCGTTCATGATCTATGGCGCGAGCGGCTACACCGGCCAGCTGATCGCGGAAGCGGCAAAGCAGCGAGGGGAAACGCCGATCCTCGCCGGACGGAGCGCCGAGAAGCTGCGCCCGCTGGCGGAGAAGCTGGGTCTGCCCTGGCGCGCCTTCGCGCTCGACCGGCCGGATCTTCGCGACGTCGCGCTGGTCCTGCATTGCGCCGGTCCGTTCTCCGCCACCAGCGCGCCGATGGTGGACGCCTGCCTGCAGGCGCGCGCGCACTATCTCGACATCACCGGCGAGGTGGAGGTGTTCGAGGCGGTGCTCGGGCGCGACGCCGAAGCGCGGGCGCGCGGGATCGTGCTCTTGCCCGGGACGGGATTCGACGTGGTCCCCAGCGACTGCCTCGCGGCGCTGCTCCACCGCCGGCTGCCCTCGGCGACGAAGCTCGAGCTCGCGTTCGCGCCCTCCGGCCGCTCCAGCCCCGGGACGTTGAAGACCTCGATCGAGTCGCTGCCGCGCGGCGGCCTGGTGCGGCGCGGCGGCAAGCTCGTCCGCGTCCCGCCGGCACACGAGGTCCGCGAAATTCCCTTCGCCGACAAGCCGCGGATGGCGATGTCGATCCCCTGGGGCGATCTCGCGACCGCGTTCCGCAGCACGCGGATTCCGGACATCACCGTCTTCATGGCGGCGAGGGCCTCGGTGATCCGCGCGGCGAGGCTGACACGGTTCACCTCGCCGCTCCTCGCGCTCGCGCCGGTGCAGAGCTTCCTCAAGTCCCGGGTGGAGAAATCGGTGCGCGGGCCGGACCGCGAGGAGCGGGCCCGCGGCGGCGCGCAGTTCTGGGGACGGGTCAGCGACGGCAGCCGTTCGGTGGAGATGACGATGACCGTGCCGGAAGGATACACCTTGACCGCGGACGCGGCGCTGGAGTGCGCGCGGCGGGTGCTCGCCGGCGCCGTGGCGCCGGGCGCGTGGACTCCATCGCTGGCGTTCGGAGCGGAGTTCGCGGCCTCCCTGCCTGGTGTGCGAGTCGGCGATCGCTGATCCGGACCTCTTGCGGCCTTCGCCATCCTGTGCGCGATTAGCCCTGCCGCGCGTTTGCGATCAGGGGCTACGCTTGACGAACATGACCGCTTCCCCGCCGCGCATCCTCTCGGTGGCCCAGGCGGTGCCGCCGAACTTCGTCGATCAGGACACGCTGCTCGCCGAATTCCGCGAGCTGTGGGGAGAGAAGCACTTCAACCTCGACCGGCTGGAGCAGCTCCACCGCGCCGTGCGCGTCGGCGGCCGCCATCTCGCCCTGCCGCTCCAGCAATACCGCGCCCTGGAGAGCTTCTCCGCCCGGAACGCCGCCTGGACCACAGCGGCGGTCGAGGTCGGCGCGCGCGCGGTGGAGCGGGCGCTGGCAGCCGCCGACATCGCCCCGTCGCAGGTGGACCACTTCTAC
>DASREU010000248.1:0-6499 GCA_035651935.1 Myxococcales bacterium
CCGCTCGCCCTTCGCCGACGAGGCGGCGCGCGCGACGGCCGCGCCGGTCCGCGAGCTGCCGCTCTCGTCGATTCCGGCCGCCGCCGATTGCGCCGACGCCGGCGCGCTGCTGGCGCGTGCCGCGCTCGACGCGTTCGCCGAGCCCGCCTACCGCGTGACCCCGCCCGCTTCTCCGGAGGAGGCGCGGGGACTCGCGGCCGCGCTCGCCGGATCGCCGTTCGGCGCCCGCTTTTCGCGCATCGCGCGCGCGGCGGCCGCGGAGCGCGAGCGGGTCCGCGCGTTCATCGGCGAGATCCCGCCCGGCCGCTTCTCCGGGCAGCTCTCCGGGGCGGCGCTGCAGATCGCCGCCCAGTCGTTCGCGTACGGGCCGGGGGCGCCCGCCTCCGCGCACCAGCTGGAGGACCACGCCACCTGCGCGTTCCGCACGCTCGGCAAGCGCCTGCTGAAGATCGACGTCGACGACCAGGACGACGCCGAGCTGGGGGCGCGGGAGCGCGGGATCCTCCTCCACCTCTGCCTGGAGCGGTTCTTCGTCCGGCTCCGCGAACACGCAGGGAATCTCTCGCTCGACCGCAAGAAGGAACTGTTGCGCGAGGTCTCGGCCGCCGCCATGGAGGAGTTCGCGGAGAAGGAGTACGTCGGCCATCCCGTCCTCTGGGAGCTGAAGCGCGCGGAGCTGCTGGACAGCCTGATCGCCGTCGTCGAGGCGGAAGAGGGGGCGCACCCGCTCGAGCTCGAGCGGAAGTTCGGATTCGACGAGCCGGAGTCGTGGCCGCCGCTCCAGATCGGCGACGTGCACGTGCGCGGAGTGGTCGATCGCATCGATCGGCTGCCTGACGGCACGCTGCTCGTGCTCGACTACAAGTCCGGCCGGCTCGCCTCGCTGGCGGCGAAGCTGAAGAAGGAATCGCTGCTCGCGCCCGAGTTCCAGCTTGCGCTCTATGCGGAGATGCTGCGCCGGCAGAAACCCGGGGCGCGGGTCGACGCCGGATACCTTTCGCTCCGCGACGCCGAGCGGACGCGGACGCTGCGCGAGAGCGGGATCGACCTCGAGACGCTGCCGCTCGCCGCTGCCGTCCAGGAGCGCGTCGGCAAGATGCGCGCGGGCTCGTTCGCGGTCCGGCCGCTCACCTGCGACTACTGCGAGCTGAAGCCGGCGTGCCGGCTGGTCGCCCTGCCCACCGACCCCGACGAGAACGGCGGCGAGGTGCCCCGTGTCTGAGCTCGTGCTCCCTCCCGCGAGCGCCGTCATCCAGGCCGGCGCGGGCGCGGGGAAGACGCACAATCTCGTCTCGCTCTGCATCCAGCTCCTCGGGCGCGATCCACCGCTCCCGCCGGCACGGCTGTGGGCGGTCACGTTCACCGAAAAGGCTGCGGCGGAGCTGAAGGGCCGCATCCGGGCGCGCATCGACGCGCTCGCCGCCGAGCCGCGCTGGCGGCGCATCCGGCGCGATCTGGCGCTGGCGCAGATTGGCACCATCCACGCGCTCTGCGCGCAGATCCTCCGCCGGCACGCGCCCGCGGCGGGGATCGATCCGCGCTTCTCCCTGCTCGAGGAGCAGCAGTCGCGGCGGCTGCTGCGCGAGGCTTGCGACGGCATCGCGCTGCAGGCTCTGGAAGGAAGGCTCGGGGCCCCGCTGCGCGATGCCGCGCGCAGGCTCTGCGCGGAGATGGGGCTGCGCACGCAGGGCAAGTTCGGAGTCGGCCTGGCTGACGAGATCGCCGATCTCCTGCAGAAGCTCGGCGAGAGCGGGACGGCGCCGCTGCGGCTCCTGCCGGATCCGAAGAAGGCCGCCCTGGACGACCAGCGGGCGAGGCGCGAGCTCGAGCGCGCCCTGGGCAGCTTGCGGGCGACGATGGCGCAGAACGGAAAAGAAGCGCCAGCGTCGCCCGGGCCTGCGCTGGATGCGTACGCGCCGGGCCAGCTCGCCACGGTGTGGAAGGAGTTGCGCCGCTGTTCGCCGTACCGGCTGCGCGCGCAAGGTGCGGAGAAGGAATCGATCCTCGCGGCGCGGCAGGCGTTCGACGGCGTGCTCGACGCCGACGCGGGAGTGCGTGGGGCGGCGCTGGCGGCCGATCTGGCGGGGCTCGCGTTGCACGCGGCGCAGAGACACCGCGAGCTGAAGGCGCAGAGGGGCGCGCTCGACTTCGACGATCTCACCCGGCTCTGCCGCGATCTCCTGGCGCAGGACGCGGTCGCGAGGGCCGCCGAGCGCGAGCGTGTGGGAGCGCTGCTGGTCGACGAGTTCCAGGACACCAGCCGCGCGCAGATCGAGATCTTCGAGCATCTGGCCGGCGATCGCCCCGTGCTCGTGGTCGGCGACCGCAAGCAGTCCATCTACGAGTTCCGCGGCGCGGACGTGGCCGGCGCGCAGGAGTACGCCGCCCGGCTGACCACGTCCGGCGCGGCGCGCTTCGTCCTCGGGGAGTCGCGCCGGTCCAGGCCCGCCCTGGTGGGATTCGCGAATCTCCTCTTCGAGCGCGCGCTCGCCGCGGGCGGCCAACCGTTCGACACGCCCTTCTCGGCCGACGACGCGCTGACCGCCTTCCGCCCCCAGGGTCCAGGCGGGCCCTGCGCGGAGCTGCTCGACGTCCCGGCCATCGGCGTCGAGGCGGAAGCGGCGATGGTGGCCCGCCGCATCGCCGCGCTGCTCGCGCCCGGAGCGCCGGAGCGCGTGTTCGAGCGCGACGAGACCCCCCGTCCCGTCCGGGGCGGCGACGTCGCGGTGCTGCTCCGGAAGTTCACGAATCTGGAAACATTCCGGCGCGCGCTCCTGCGGCTCCGGATCCCGCACCTCGTCTACAAGGGACGGGGCTTCCACTCGGCGCGGGAAGTGATGGATCTGGTGGCGCTGCTCGCGGCGGCGGCCGATCCCGACGACGTCCTGGCGCTGGCCTCGGTCCTGCGCGCGCCGTTCGGCCCGCTCTCGGATGACGCGCTGGTGCTGCTCGCGCAGAGGCGCTGGTCGCTCGAGGATCCTGCCGGGCTCGCGCCGGACGACGCGGAGGCGCTGGGACGCGTGCGCGGGGTGCTCCGCGGGCTGCAGAGAGAGGCCGACCGGCTCGGCCCGGCGGGGCTGCTCGAGGCCGCCCTCGCGGAGACCGACTACGTCGCCGGGTGCGCGGCGGGGCTGTATGGCGAGCAGGCGGCGGCGAACGTCGACAAGCTGCTCGCGTCGGCTCGCGACGCCGAGCGGCGCGGGCTTTCCCTGCGCGCCTTTCTCGCCGGACTGCGCCAGCTCGCCGGCGAGGAGGCGCGCGAGGCCGAAGCGGCGGTCGTCGAGGAGCGCGACCCCCATGCCGTGCGGCTGCTCACCGTCCACGCCGCGAAGGGACTGGAGTTCCCGGTGGTGATCGTGCCCGAGTGCGCCGCGCCCTCGTTCGGCGGCGCCGCGGACCGCGTGCTCCTCGACGCACAGCTCGGCCTGGCCGTGAAAGCGTACGGCGCCGACAAGAAGCGGCGGTGGGGCGCGCAAGGATCGGCGGTCAGCGCGCGGCGGCGGGCGCGCGAGCTGGCGCAGATGCGGCGGCTGTTCTACGTCGCGGTCACGCGGGCGCGAGATCTCCTCATCCTCTCCGGGCGGCGGGCGAGGAACGAGGAGTCGTGGCGGGAGTGGATCGATCAGATCTCCGGGGACGCGGAGGCGCGGGGCCTGTTGCGGATCGTCCGCGACTGCAACGCGGCGCCGGCGCTGCCCTGGTCAGGACCGGCGGTCGACCCGGCGACGTTCGGCGCGCCTTCCACCAGCTTCCCGGCGCCGCCTTCCACCGGGTGCCCGGCGCCGCCTTCCGCCGGGTGCCCGGCGCGCGCCGACGTCGCGCGGATCGCAGCCGCGGCTCCGGATTCGCAGGTGACGCTCTCCGCTCCCGTCACCCAGCTCGCGGACGCGTCGGTGTGCCCGCGCAGATACCAGCTCTTGCACGAGCTGCGCCTCGAGGAACGGCCCGACCCGGAGCACCCGCTGCCCGATCCGCTCGGCGAAGAGCCCGGCAGTCCGGCCACGGCGCTGGGAACCCTGGCGCACCGCTTGCTGGAGCTCGCGCCCTTGCAGCTCGATGCCGGCGCGCGCCGGCGCGAGCTTGCGCGGCTCCTGCGCCTGGAGGGCGAGGACCCGTCGGCGCATGCCGAAGTGCTGGACGCGGCCTGCGCATTCCTCGATTCGCCGCTGGCGCGGAGGATGGCAGCAGCTCCGTCGAAGCGGCTGCACCGCGAGCTGCCGTTCATGCTGCGGCTCTCGCGACCCGGCGCGCCCGAGCTGCTCCTGCGGGGACAGATCGACGCGCTCTTGATCGACGAGGACGTCACGGTGGTCGATTACAAGCTCTCGCAGGCGCGGGACACCGCGCGCTACGCCGCGCAACTCGACGCGTACGCGCTCGCCGCGCGCGAGCTGGTCGGGGAATCGCCGCTCCCGGTGCGCACGGGGATCGTCTTTCTCCGCAGCAAGGGCGCGCCGTTCGTCGAGCACACCCCGGCGGCGACGGACGAGATCCGCTCCGGGCTGCTCGACGCGGCGCAAGCCATTGCCGATGGCCGCCGCTCCGGCGTCTGGCCGGTGATCGAGCCTCCCTCGTGTCGCGAGATCGGCTGCGGCTTCATCCGCCGGTGCCACGGAGAGGCTGGCGGCGCGTCGCCGGACGATGCGTAGGATGGCTGGCGGCGGGCAGGAATGCTCAGCCCGCGCTCGGCGCTGGATCGCGTGGCGGGCAGGAACGCCCAGGCGGCGCGAGGCGCGGGATCGCGTGGCTAGCGAAAGCGGAGGATCGCCGCCCAGGCGGCGATCGCGATCAGCACCAGCACGATCGCCGCCGTGAGAATGGCGCGAGGATCGGGGCCGAGGCGCTTGAGGAGCGCCTGGGAATCGGCGCGCTCGTCCTCCGGGCCCGAGCGGGCGCCCTCGGCGGCCAGGGTCCTCGCCCGGCGGATGTCTCCGGCTTCCAGCGCCCAGCGCGCTTTTGCGAGCGGCGTCTGCGGCTGCGCCGGCGATGCGGCGGCAGCCGGCGGTCGTGGCTTTTTCGCCATTCGGGGCGTGCACCCTACACCAACGCTGATAGAAGGAAAGCGGATGGCGCAGACGTCCGAGCTGGTCGAATTCCGCCGCGCCTTCGTCTGGCTGCTCTGCGGGATGCTCCTGCCCAGCGTGGCGCTGGTGGCGTTCGGCGTGGTGGCGGTGGCGAACGAGCGCGCCGCGGTCGAGCGGCGGCTGAGCGAGGAATACGACGCGCGGCTGCGCCTCCTCTCGCTGGACGTGCTGGCGCGGCTCGACCGGGCGGCGAGCGCGGTCGCCGCCGGCAACGAAGACCCGCTGATCGCCTCGAGCCGGCCGCTGACCCGCCCTCCCCCGGAGCTTGCCGACGGGGCACGGCGCGCGTCGAACCTGCCGATCGGCGGGCACGTGTTCGCCAGCGCCGAGGAGGACAACGAACGGCGCGCCTACGCCCTGGTGCGCACGGTGCGGACGGTGGGCGAGGAGACGCTGATCGCGCAGTTCGATCTCGCGGCGATCGCCGCGGCCGTCCCGCACATCGCCGAGGCTCGCTTTCCCCGCGAGCGCGCCACCTTCCGCCTGGTCCCGCCGCGCGAGCCCGTGGCCGCCTTCGCGGCGCTGCGCCGGATGGTCGCCGAGGCGGGCCAGACCTCCACGGTGGTGGCGCGCGTCGCCCTGGGGGCGCCGCTCGACGGCTTCGCGCTCGCGGCGGAGCTCCCCGGGGATCCGGCGGCGCCGCTCGCGTTCCGCAACCGCACCCTGTACATCGCCCTGCTCGTGCTCCTCTACGGCGGCATCGGGGTCGGGTTCGGCCTCACCATCCGGGAGATGCGGCGGGCGTACAAGCTCTCGCGGCTGAAGACCGACTTCGTCGCGAACATCTCGCACGAGCTGCGCACGCCGCTCACCAGCGTGCGCCTGTTCGCCGAGACGCTGCGGGAAGGCAGGGTGGAGAGCCCGCAGGAGGTCCAGGAGTGCGTCAGCATGCTCTCCACCGAGGCCGACCGGCTCTCGCGGATGGTGGAGAGGCTCCTCGACTGGTCGCGGCTGGAATCCGGCGGCGCCTCCCTCGACCTGGAGCGCACCGACGTCCCGCTGCTGCTCGAACGGATCGGCGAGGCTTACAAGGCGCAGCAGCTTCCGGCGAGCTATCACACCGAGGTGGAGCCGAAGCTGCCAGCGGTGAACGTCGACCGGGATGCGATGGCGCAGGTGGTGCTGAACCTGTTGCACAACGCCGTGAAGTACACTGGCGACGACAAGCGCATCCGCGTCCGTGCCCGGCGCGCCGGGCGCGGCGTGGCGATCGAGGTGGAGGACAACGGACCCGGCGTGCGGCCCCAGGAGCGCAAGCGCATCTTCGATCGGTTCTATCGCGCCGACGATCTGCTCTCCCGGCGCACCGAGGGGACCGGCCTGGGCCTGGCCATCGCCAAGAAGATCGTCGAGCTGCACGGCGGCCGCATCGAGCTGGACAGCAAGGTGGGCGAGGGCAGCACCTTCCGCGTCGT
>DASREU010000249.1:0-2932 GCA_035651935.1 Myxococcales bacterium
GATGGCGGAGCCCTCGCAGGCCCCGGCCCTGCCTGACGCCATCGATCGCGCCCTGGGCAACCGGCCGAGCCTGAAAGCCTTCGCGCTGACGGCCAACCAGAACCGCAAGCTCGCCTCCGCGGCGGAGGGAGCCTACTGGCCCAATGTCTCGGTGTTCGGGCAGTGGGGGCGGAACACGTCGAATCTCGATCTGTATGTCGAGGCGCCGGGCCGCAACAGCCAGGCCTCGGCGGGAGTGCAGCTGACCTGGAACGTCTTCAACGGCCTCAAGGACCAGGGCAACGTGCGCAAGGCCGAGATCCAGGTCGCGCTGGCGGAGAACGATCTCGCCAGCGGCAGGCGCGGCGTGGCGAACGACGTGGAGAAGGCGATCGCCCAGCTCGCGGCCGCGCGCGCGCAGGCGCGGGTCGCGCAGCAGGCGGAGCAGACCGCGAAAGAGGGGCTGCGCCTCGCGCGGACCCGGCAGGAAGTGGGCGTCGGCACGCAGCTGGAAGTGCGCGATGCGGAGCTGAAGCTGACGCAGGCGCAACTGAACGTGGTCGGATCGCTGGTGGACGGCCGCGAGGCCGAAGCGGCCCTCCGCAGGGCACAAGGTGGATGAACACATGACCAAGGGACGCTGGATCCTGGCAGCGATCGTCGTCGCAGTGGTGGGCTTTGCCACCGTGCAGGGCCTCCGCCCGAAGCCGCCGCCGCCGGTCGAGGTCACCACCTCGGTCGCGAAGAAGGGGACGGTGACGCGGGTGGTGACGGCGGCCGGGCACCTGCAGGCGCGCGAGACGGTGAAGGTGAGCAGCAACGTCACGGGCGATCTGCTCTCGCTCTCCGTGAACGAAGGGGATCGGGTGGTGCGGGGACAGGTGCTGGGGCAGATCGACAAGCGGCTGTACGAGACGCAGGTGACGCAGTTCCGCGGCGCCGTGGCCTCGGCGCGGGCGTCGATCGCGCAGATCCAGGTGGCGGTCGAGCAGGACCGGCGCGACCTCGGGCGGGTGCAGAAGCTGGTGGACGAGCGGCTGGCGAGCGTCTCCGACCTGGACAAGGCGGAGACGCAGCTGAAGATGGACGAGGGCAGGTTGGCCGCGCAGAAGGAGCTGGTGGCGCAGAACGTCGGCCAGCTGGAGACCGCGCTTTACAACCTCTCGCGGGCGACGCTGACCGCGCCGATCGACGGGACCATCCTGGAGCTGAGCCACAAGGTGGGCGAGCGCATCCGGGGGTCCGATTTCTCCGAGGACGTGGTGATGCTGATGGGCGGGCTGGCCGACATGGAGGTGAAGGCGGAGGTCGGCGAGCACGAGGTGGTGGCGGTGCACGTCGGCGACGAGACGGCGGTGGACATCGACGCGCTGCCGGACAAGCAGTTCAAGGGGCATGTGGTGGCGGTGGGGAAGAACGCGCAGATCAAGAATCCGGGGACCGATGCCGAGGTGACGACGTTCTTCGTGCGGGTGGGCCTCGACGTGCCGCCCGAGGGCGCGCTGCCGGGGATGTCGAGCGCGGTCTCCATCTCCACGGCGACGCACGAGAACGTGGTGATGGTGCCGATCCAGGCGGTCACCTCGCGGGAGGCGAAGAAGAAGGAGCAGAAGGCGGCGCCGCGGGAAGGGCAGATCGCGATGGCGGATACGACGGCGGGCGGGAGCAACAGCGCGTCGAGCGGGGCGGGTGCGACGAGCGCGTCGAGCGCGTCCACCGCGAGCGCGGCCGCCGCGAAGGATGACCCGCCCACCAAGGCGGCCACCGGGAAGCCGAAAGCGGTGAAGGTGGTCTTCGTGGTGGACAAGGACGGGGTGGCGCAGATGCGGGAAGTGCAGACCGGCATCGCCAGCCGCACGGACGTGGAGATCCTCAGCGGCGTTCACGAGGGCGAGACGGTGGTGGACGGGCCGTACCGCACCCTCGCGCGCGAGTTGCAGGAGGGACAGAAGGTCAAGCCTCAGAAGCCGGGTCAGGGAACCGGCGAGAAGGGCCCTCAGGGCGGCCGTAGCTGACGGTTTGGCTACGGCCGGAGGAACAGATGGCGCTCATCGAGCTGGAACACATCGTCAAGACGTACGACCTGGGGCTCTCCAAGGTTCCGGCGCTGCGGGACATCCACTTTCCCATCGAGCGCGGCGAGTTCGTGGCCATCGTCGGGCAGTCGGGCTCGGGGAAGTCCACGCTGATGAACATCATCGGCTGCCTGGATGTGCCCACCGCGGGGCGGTACCGGCTCTCCGGGCGCGACGTGAGCACGCTCTCGGACGACGAGCTGGCCGACGTGCGCAATCTGGAGATCGGGTTCGTGTTCCAGAGCTTCCAGTTGTTGCCGCGGGCGAGCGCGCTGGAGAACGTGGAGCTGCCGCTGGTCTATCGCGGGGTGAGCAAGAAGGAGCGGCGGGAGCGCGCGGTCGAGGCGATGCGGATGGTCGGCCTCGAGGACCGGATGACGCACAAGCCCGCGGAGCTCTCGGGCGGCCAGCGGCAGCGGGTGGCGATCGCGCGTGCCCTCGTGACCCAACCTTCGCTGCTGCTGGCCGACGAGCCGACGGGAAACCTGGACAGCCGGACGGGGGAGGAGATCGTCCGCCTGTTCCTGGATCTGCACGCGCGCGGGAATACCATCGTGCTGGTCACCCACGAGCCCAAGCTGGCGGCGCGGTGTCCCCGCGCGGTCCGGCTGGTGGACGGGCTGGTGATCGCGGACGGGCCCGGGCGCGAGGTGGCGGCGGCGAACGCCGAGGCGCTGGGGGCGGAGGCGCTGGCGCAGTTCCAGGCCGCGGAGCGGGCGGCGCAGACAGGAGCACGGCCATGAAGGCGATCCGGCGCTTCGTCGCGGAGCTGCGCGACGCGATCGTGCAGGCGGCGATCTCGCTCGTCTCGCACAAGTTGCGGGCGCTGTTGACGATCAGCGGGATCGCCATCGGGATCATGACGGTGATCCTCATCT
>DASREU010000250.1:0-2880 GCA_035651935.1 Myxococcales bacterium
TTCACGGAAGTGCCCTACGAAAACACCGTCGAAGGACGGCTGGAGTACGAGATCAGCCGCGCCGTCTCTGCCGAGGTGACGTACGGCGACCGCACCAAGGAATTCTCGGTCCTCTACACCAAGGATTTCTAGAGCGAGGACTCACCGGTAGCGGACGCGGATCGTCCAGCCGAGCTTGAAGAGGCCTTTCAGGACCCGCGGCACCCGGCGGAGCAGGGCGGTAGAGGGCGGCCGCCGCTCGTGCAATGCGATGGGGATCTCCCGGACGTCGCGCCCCATCCGCTGCGCACGGATCACGAGCTCGCTGGCGAAGAGGTCGCGGTCGACGACGCAGGCGCGCGCCACGTCGACCAGACGCTCGCGCTTGAAGGCCTTGAGGCCATGCGTATCGGTCCCCCGGAAACCGGTGACGATGCGGAGGAGAACGGTGATGGTGCGCGTCGCCACGCGCCGGATGAACGGGCGCCCGTCGTTCGCGCCCTTCATCGCCTTGGATCCGACCACCAGATCGGCGCCCTCCTCGAGGATGGGAAGCGCGCGCAGGTAGAAGCCGACGTCACAGAGATCGATCTCGTCGCAGATCACCACCTCGCCCTGCGCCTCGAGGATGCCGCGCTTCAGCGCCCGCCCGTAGTTCGGCTCGGGTTCATGGAGGAAGCGGACTCGCGGCCGCTCCGTCACCAGCGTCTGGAGGATCTGCAGCGTCCCGTCCCTGGAGCCGTTCTCGGCGAGGATCAGCTCGTAGTCCCAGCGAAGCGCATCGAGGCGCCGGCAGAGATCGAGCGCCGCCTCGCGGATGAGGCCGGCCTCGTTGAACACCGGGATGACGATCGAGATCATGCGAGATTGCGGGCGGCGTCGCGACCCGAGACGATGGCGTCCTCCATCGAGCTGTACTCCCACTTGCCGTACCGGCCCGCGAGCTGGACGCCGTGTCTGTGAAAATGGGCCTGCACGGTGGCGGTCGCGGTTGCGTGGTGGTGATCGAAGAGGACGTAAGCCACCTCGATGGTGCGCGCGCGTGAGAGCACCACCCCGCCGCGCTCGATCAGGCCGCAGCGCGACAGCCCCTCCAGCGCCTGGTCGATGAACCGGGGCGCGTCGGGCGGACCGCGGTGGGCAAACTCGACCGCGAAGCTGCGGAATCCTGCCGGCGCCAAAGCGGGGTTCACCAGGGAAGGCGATCCGATCCGGTAGAAGGCAAACTCCTTCTCCGGGAAGTAGGCCCAGTGGAACCGCTCGCCGCCGACGTCGCGGGCGCCGACCTCCACCACGGTCACCGAGACCGCGCGAAGCCGCGCCGCTGCCTCGCGCACTTCTGCCGGCGCGTCGGAGAGCAGCCTCACGCACGCGGGCAACGGAGCGGTGAGGATCAACGCGTCGTAGGGCAGCTCCTCTCCGGAGGCGAGCCGCACGCGACGGGCATCGAGATTCAGGCTCTGCACCCGCGACGAGAGGCGCACCTCGCACCGCAGGTCTGCGGCGATCGCGCGCGGAAGCGCTTCGATCCCGTGCTTTCGCGGATACCAGAACGACGCGTTGTAGCCCACGTCCTCGCGCGCAGGCCCCACGGCGCCGTTCACCACCTCGGCGAGCGACGGGCGGGGAATGAACCGACCTCCCCACTCCGGCGACAGCTCCTCGCAAGGAACGGTGTAGAGCTTCTCGTTGTAGGGAAACATGAAATGGCGCGCGAGCCCCTCGCCGAGGTGGCGAAGGATGAACTCCGCGGCATTCCGCAGCGGCCTCCCGCGCAGCTCCGCTCCGCCCGGACCGAGCGTCGCGTCGATGAATCCGAGCACGCACTCCGACACCGTGCGCGGCGGCAGTCCGTGGAGATGGAACTGGTAAGGAAAGGTGGTCCACACTCCCTGGCTGTAGATCCGCGCGCGCCGCTGGACGTCGAGGAGATTGCCCGCGAGCCAGCGCTCCTCGATCAGCTTGCGGATCTCCGGATCGCGGGCATGGAGCCAGTGGCCGGTCCAGTCGAAGGAGAATCCATCGGTCAGTTCGGTGCGGCAGAGGCCGCCGACCCGGTCCGCGGCTTCGAGCAGCGTGCAACTCTCGCCCAGCTCGCGCGCGCAGGCCAGCCCGGCGAGGCCGCCGCCGACCACGATGGCTCTCCCACCCCGCGGCATAAGCACCCGCCTGTACCACGAAAAGCGCCGTTGTTTCGTTGGCGGGGGCCGGATCCGGGTGCTAGCGTGGCGCAGGCGTCAGGATCGCCCGGGATCCTTTTGATCCGGCGCCGCAGCATCGCCTCGCGTACGCGGAGGAATGGACGAGTCGTGAAGATTTCCTGTCCAAACTGCGCCGCTGCATACGAGCTCGACGATTCGCGCGTACCGCCTGCGGGCCTCTCGATCAAATGTCCGAAGTGCAAGAACCCGTTCACCGTCCATCGCCCGAAGAGCGATGCGTCCAGCGGGCCCGGCAGAGCGGCGGTGCCGCTGCCCGGAAACGGCGACGCGACGGCCGCCCCGCCGAAATCGCCTTCCAGACCCGCCGCGAAGCCGCGCGCCATGGCCGGCTCGGCGGTTCCCTTGCCGGGTCTGGAGATGCCCGCTTCCGCCGCGGCGCAAGCGCCGCTTCCCGATCTCGACGGTCCCGGCGACTCCCTCGATCCGCCCGTTCCCGCCCCCGATCAGTCCGGCGAGGAGACGATCACCGACTTCCGCCCCCCTTCCCCGAACGGCAGCAACGGCGCCGTTCCCTTGCCCGGCTTCAACGATGCCGATGGCGCGCCGGCTCCCGCCGGCGGAGACGACCCGTTCGCGCAGATCCAGGTCGAATCTGGAACAGAGCCGGCGCCGGGGACGGACGATGCCTTCCCTGCGGACGCTCCCGCCGCGCCGGAACCCTCGGATCCGCTGCCGGAGA
>DASREU010000251.1:0-2153 GCA_035651935.1 Myxococcales bacterium
CGAACACCGAGTTCGAAGGGCAGGGCCCGATGGATCACGGACGTCGCATGGTCGAGGAAGCGCGCGCATTCAAGGAGGCGATCGGGAGCCAGGCGGACAGCTTCACCCGCGCGATCGACCTGCGCGGCCGTGTCCAGCGCAACCCGCTGGGGATGGTCCTCGCCGCCGTCGGCGTCGGGTACGTTCTCGGCGGCGGCCTCTTCTCTCCGCTCACCGGACGCGTGGTCCGCATCGGCCTCCGGCTGGCGCTGATCCCGCTGGTGAAGAGCCAGCTCGCGAACATCGCCGGTGGCCACGAGGCGAGCGAGAAGGCGCCCGGCACCGCGTTCTAGGTGCGTGGGCGCTGCGAGGTGTTCGTGCGCAGATTCCACCGCGGACAGAGACGAAGGATGCGCGGCCGCCGGCCGCACGAGGAGGCCATCATGGTGAACGATCTTCGCAAGCGGGGGCTCAAGGCCCTCAAGTACCTCCAGGACATGGACAAGGACGACGTGCTCGAGGCCCTGGGCCTCGAGGAGCGGAGCAGCGGCTGGTCGACCGCGCTCGGCACGATGGGGATCTTCGCGCTGGGCTGCCTGGTCGGCGCCGGCATCGGCCTCGCCTTCGCCCCCAAGAGCGGCGAAGACTTCCGCAACGAGCTCGGCGACCGGATGCGCCGCAAGGCCGACGAGATGGGCATGAACCAGGACGCGATGAACCGCTCGCAGATGCCGGTCACGTAGAGCCGATCCAATTCGGGGAAATTATTGGAGGGGGAGCTCGCGCCAGAGCTCTTCCACCCCGAAGTGCTCGCGGGCTGAGAAGCCGATGACGACGGGGACGGCGAGATCGCCGGCGATGCGGTCGATGTGCTGGTTGCGGCGGTTGCGGGCGATCTTGTCGAGCTTGGTGGCGGCGACGATCACTTTGCGGCCCAGGGTTTCTGCCCAGCGGACCATCTCGATGTCGCTGGGCTGGGCGCCCAGGTCGCCGTCGACCAGCACGACCAGCGCGCGGAGCGGATCGCGCTTCGTCAGGTATTCCTCGATCATCGCCTTCCAGGATTCGCGCTCCTTCTGGGGGCCGGTGGCGAAGCCGTAACCGGGCAGGTCGGCGAAGACGACGCGGCGCTCGGGGCCGCGACCGCCCGACCGCGTCTTCTCGGCCACGCGCAGGTCGAAGAAGTTGATCAGGCGCGTCCGGCCCGGCGTCCGCGAGACCCGGGCGAGCGACTTGCGCGCGGCGAGCGCGTTCAGCGCCGAGGATTTACCGACGTTGCTGCGGCCGCAGAAGGCGTACTCCGGCGGCCCGGCGGGGGGCCACCCGCGGGCGTCGGTCGCCGATTTCACGAACTCTGCGGAAAGCACGATCACCTTGCGACGCGCTCCACGAAGGACGGCTCCGCGCGGACCTGGTGCGCCGCGCTCAACGCTTTTCCTTCAACCACAGCGAGACCTTCGGCTTGCGCGCGGCGCGCTCCGCACTCCAGTGATCGATGCGCTGCATCGCTTCCTTGGGATCGAACGGCCGCAACGAAGGCGACTGCCCGCCGTGGCACGCCATGCACGCCTGCGGGGTGGGATCGGTCAACCCGAAGAGACGCGCCAGCTCCTTGTCGCGCATCACCACCGCCGGCTGGTAGTAGCGGCCGCCGCCATGGCACGTCTCGCAGGAGACGCCCTCCACCACGGCCTGGCCGGCGCGCTGCTCGTCGCGCGAGTGGCACTGCTGGCAGAGCGGCTTCTGCCGCTGCTCCGGGGTGAGCGACGACGCGGCGCGGGCGTGGGGTCCCGCCGCCCAGATCCGGTACGCCTCCGGGTGACAGGTGCGGCAGGAGGTCGGCCCGACCAGGTCGGACGCGAGCGCGGCAGGAGCGATGAGCAGCAGCAGGATGAGGCGCTTCATGCGGGCGGCGAGTGTACACTCCCGGCGTGCGGATCTGGGGATTAACCGGGAACATCGGGTCCGGCAAGAGCACCGTGGGACGGCTGCTCGCGGCGCGCGGAATCCCCGTGGTCGATGCGGACCAGGTGGCGCGCGAGGTGGTCGAGCCCGGGCGGCCGGCGCTGCAGGAGATCGCTTCCCGGTTCCCCGGCGTGGTCCGCCACGATGGATCGCTCGACCGCAAGGCCCTGGCGGCGCGCGTCTTCAAGGATCCGGGCGAACGGACTGCG
>DASREU010000252.1:0-3991 GCA_035651935.1 Myxococcales bacterium
CGGGGTATGCGTGGGCCATGGCCATCGACCTCACCACGTGCATTGGTTGTCACGCCTGTGTGGTGGCGTGCCAGTCTGAGAACAACAGCCCGTCGGTGGGCCGCGAGGAAGTGCTGCGCGAGCGCGAGATGCACTGGATCCGCGTCGACCGCCGCTACGCCGGCGATCCGACGGAGCCCGACATCCATTTTCAGCCGGTGCCGTGCATGCACTGCGAGAACGCGCCGTGCGAGCTGGTGTGCCCGGTGGGCGCCACGGTGCACTCGTCCGAGGGTCTCAACGAGATGGTCTACAACCGCTGCATCGGCACGCGCTACTGCTCGAACAACTGCCCGTACGACGCGCGGGTCTTCAATTGGCGCGACCCGCAGTTCGAGACGCCCCTCGATCTCCAGCTCAATCCCGACGTCACCGTGCGCTCGAAGGGCGTGATGGAGAAGTGCACGTTCTGCGTGCAACGCATCCGCTCCGCGGAGAACGAGGCGAAGAACGAGCGGCGCAACCTGTACGACGGCGAGGTGGTCCCCGCTTGCGCGCAGACCTGCCCGTCGCGTGCATTCACCTTCGGTGACCTGGAGGACCCGGCGGCGCGCATCAACCGCGTCCGGCAGGACCCGCGCGCGTACCGGCTGCTGGAGGACCTCGCCACCGGGCCCGCCGTCACCTATCTCGCGCGCGAGGAGGAGCGATGAGCGCCGTCTCCGCCGAGCTGGCGCGCATCGAGGAGCGCGTCCATGCCGCGCAAGGCAAAGGCGGACGGCTCTACTGGGTCGTGCTCGCCTGCGCTGTCGCCGCCACCGCCATTGGCGTCTACAGCTGGTCGCGCATCATCCGCTTCGGGATGGGCGAGACGGGCCTCAACCGGCCCGTGAGCTGGGGCGTGTTGATCACCGATTTCGTCTTCTGGGTCGGCATCGCGCACTCGGGGACGCTGATCTCGGCCATCCTCTTCCTGTTCCGCGCGCGATTTCGCACGGCCGTGTACCGCGTCGCGGAGGCGATGACCGTGTTTGCCGTCGCGACCGCGGGCCTGTTCCCCATCATCCACCTCGGCCGGCCCTGGTTCGGCTACTGGATCCTCCCGTACCCGAACGAGCGCTCGCTGTGGATCAACTTCCGCTCGCCGCTGGTCTGGGACGCCTTCGCCATCTCCACCTACCTGGTGGTCAGCTCGCTGTTCCTCGTCTCCGGCATGATCCCGGATGCCGCAGCCCTGCGCGACGCGTCCCGTGGATGGCGCCGCCGCCTCTACGCGGTGGTCGCGCTCGGGTGGCGCGGGACCGACGAGGAGTGGCGGCACCACTCGCGCGCCTATCTGTTCTTCGCCGCCTTCGCCACGCCGCTGGTGATCAGCGTGCATTCGGTCGTCTCCTGGGACTTCGCCGTCTCCGTCGTGCCGGGATGGCACTCGACGCTCTTTCCCCCGTACTTCGTCGCCGGCGCCATCCTCTCCGGGGTGGCGATGGTGCTGACGCTGCTGGTCCCCCTGCGCCGCGTTCTCGGGATCGAGGAGCTCGTCACGCAGAAGCACCTCGACCTGCTCTCGCGGCTGGTGCTGCTCACCTCGCTGATCGTCACCTTCTCCTACGGCATGGAGTTCGTGCTGGCGCTCTGGCGCGGCCCGCGGATGGAGCTGGACACGCTGCTCTTCCGCCCCTTCGGCAGCTACGCGCCGCTCTTCTGGACCATGGTCCTGTGCAACTGCCTCTTGCCGCTGCTGCTCTTCTCCGCGCGCGTGCGCGGCTCCGGGCCCGCCCTCTTCGTTCTCGGGATCCTGGTGAACGTGGGCATGTGGCTGGAGCGGTTCAACATCGTCGTCACCTCGCTCTCGCACAACCGGATCCCGTTCGACTGGAGCACGTACCGGCCGACCCTGGTCGAGATGGGGATCACGGTCGGCTCCTTCGGTTGGTTCTTCACCTGGTTCCTCATCTTCCTCAAGCTCCTGCCGGCCGTCTCCATCGCCGAGCTCAAGGAGGAGGTCGGGCACGCGCCCGACCCGGCGCTCGCCGCGGAGGCCGTCCATGCCTCGTGAGCCCGGAGTGCTCGGCGTGTTCGGCGACGTCTCGCTCGCGGCGCAGGCGGTCCGCGCGCTGCGCGCCGAAGGGATGGAAGTGCGCGCGGCAATGCCAGCCCCCTTTCCGGAGCTGGTCGCGGCGATGGAGCGGCCGATCAGTCTCATCGGCCTCTCGACGCTGACGGGCGCGGTCGCCGGCGGGGCGCTGGGTCTTCTGCTCGCGGCGGGAGGCTCGTGGGCATGGCCGATCGTCGTCGGGGGCATGCCGATCGTTTCGTTTCCCGCGTTCCTGGTGATCGTCTTCGAGATGGCGGTCCTGTTCGGTGCGCTCACGAACTTCATCGGCCTGCTCTCCATCTCCGTTCTCGGACGCATGCGGCGCGGCGTTCCGTTCGATCCGAGGTTCACCCGCGATCGGGTGGGCATCTTCGTTCCCGGCGGAGCGCGCCGCGCCCAGGAGCTCCTCGCGATGCGTGGAGCCGAGGAGGTGCGCGATGTCTCGTGAAAGCATCGCCTGCGCGCTCCTCCTCACCGCCTGCGCGCGCGATTGGCGAACGGACATGTGGTACCAGCCGGCGCGGCAAGCGCGCGAGACGCCGAGGCCGGAGCCCGCCGGGTCGGTGCCGCTCTTCGCCCGGCAGCCCCTCGACGATCGCGACGATGCCGTCGCCCTGCGCTCACCCTTCGCCGATGACGACGCCTCCGCCGAGCGCGGCCGGGCGTTGTTCCTCGATCGCTGCGTGGGATGTCACAACATCGACGGCCACGGCAACGGGCCCGTCGGCCGGTCGTTCCCGCCCGCGCCCGATCTCGCGCTCGATACCATCCGATCGAAGTCCGACGGGTACATCTACGGGACGATCGCCCTGGGAGGCCGCGCGATGCCTCCGATGGGCGAGGGCCTCGACGAGCGCGACCGCTGGGACCTCGTCCATTTCGTGCGGCGGGTCCAGGCCGAAGGCCCTCGCGCACCGGCTGCCGATGGAGGACAGTGATGGTCCGGACGACGATCCATCTGGCCGAGGTGGAGCTGGGTGCCCGGCTGACGCGCACCTGCGCCGTCTTCGCCGTCCTCGGACTCATCGCGCTGCTCGCCGCCCCCTTCGCGCACGTCCCCGCCGCCGCGCTCGCGGCGCTCGCTGCGAGCTGGCTGTTCTTCGCCGGTCTGGCGGCAGGCGGCGTCGCGCTCTCCGCCGCCGCGCGCCTTGCGTACGGGCGCTTTCTCGAGCCTGCGCTGCAGCTGGCGGAGAGCCCGGCAGCCTTCTTCCCCGCGGCCCTCGTCCTGCTCGCGATCGTCCTCGCGGCAGCGCCGCGCTGGATGCCGGCCGCGAGCCACGCGACGATCACCGGTTTGTTCGTCCGCGACTTCGGCGCGGCGATCGTCCTCTTCGCCGCCGGCGCGTGGTTCCTGCAGGGGTCGGCCCGGCGGCGCTGGGCCGGGTCGCGCACCGCCATCGCCGCGGTGGCGTACCTGATCGTCTACGCGCTCACGCTCTCGGTGTGGGCGATCGATCTGGTGATGGCGTTGATCGAGTCGGCCCCGAGCGGCATCGTCCCGGTACAGACCTTCATGGCGGCGTTCCTCTCGGCGATCGCCTGGGCGACCCTGCTCTCGGCGCGGCGACACCTGGACCCCGTGGTGCGCCTCGATCTGGGCCGGCTGCTCTATGGGTTCGCGGCATTCTGGGCGTACCTGGTCTGGTGCAGCTTCCTCCCCGTCTGGTACGCGAATCTTCCCGACGAAGTGGGCGAGATCCTCGGACGGGTGGAAGGGTTCTGGGCGGTGGTGAGCTGGGGAGTGATCGTGGCGACGTTCATCGTTCCCTTCGTTGCCCTGCTCTCGGAAGCGGCGAAGCGCAACCGGATCGTCGTGGGCCTCGGCGCCACCAGCGTGCTGGTCGGGTTGTACGCAGAGAGGTTCCTGCTGCTGGTCCGGCCGGTCTCGCCGTCGGGCGGGTTGCGCGGCCTGGCATT
>DASREU010000253.1:0-6123 GCA_035651935.1 Myxococcales bacterium
ATCCCGGCGGGGATGCTCGCGCTCGGCTCTCCGGCCCGGGTGAAACGCCCGGTGACGGACGAGGAGAAGCGCCACGTGCGGCTGGGCGTCGAGAACTACGTCGAGCTCGGGAGGGAGCATCGCTGATGGCACCGGCCGCGCCGCCGATCGACAAGGCCGTTTCCCTGCGGGGCGCGCTGCTCCTGCGCGACTTCACCGACGTCGGGGTGAAGATCCTGGCGGAGGTCGCGGAGCAACGCAGCGTCGGCGCGGGGACGTTCGCGTTCAAGGCGGGCGATCCCTCGGATGCGCTGGCGTTCGTCGCCCAGGGCGTCCTCCACCTGGTGGCGCAGGAGGGCGGAGCCGCGCTGGGAGAGGTGGCGTCGCGCGACAGCATCGGCGGGATGTCCCTGCTCGTCGAAGGCGAGCACCTGCTCTCGGCGCTCGCCGCGACCGACGTCGAGCTGCTGCAGATCTCCCGCCCCGCGTTCGAGGAGATGAAGCGCACGCACCCGCGCACGGCGCTCAAGCTGACGATGGCGCTCGCGCAGGACCTCGCCGAACGCCTCCGGGAAGCCAAGGGACCGCTCCGCGAGTTCCTGGTCTGGCAGATCAGCAAGCGGCAGGCGGAAGGTCGCTGAACTTGCGGCGGGCACGCAGGACCGATTAGGCTCGGACGAACGTCCCACAATCGGGGTGCGGCCTGAAGGACTGGCTTTTCCACTTCCTCGGGTATTTCCACGGGCCCGCCAGCTACATCGGCGTTCTCTTCGTGCTGATCACCTGCGGGCTGGGCGTCCCGTTGCCGGAGGACGTCCCTTTAATCACCGGCGGTTGGCTCGCGGCGCGCGGCGGCTCGCTGCCGCTGATGATCGTCACCGGCCTCACCGGCATCCTGATCGGCGACAGCATCATCTTCCGCGCCGGCCAGACGTACGGGGAGAGGCTCCTGGACACCCGACTCGGCCGTCACATCCCCGGCGAGCGCGTGCAGCGGACGATCGCGGCCTTCGACCGGCACGGGGCGAAGTTCATCATGGCGGCGCGCTTCGTCCCCGGATTGCGCGCGGTGACGTACTTCGTCGCCGGCCTGACGGGCGTCCCGTACTGGAAGTTCATCACCTTCGACGGGATCGCCGCCTGCGTTTCGGCGCCTGCCTGGGTCTATCTCGGGTGGTGGGCGCGCAAACACAAGATGCTCAACAAGGTCTGGGAGTGGTCGGCGCAGGCGCAGATCGGCGCCTTCGCGGCGATCGCGGCGCTGACCGTCCTCTACGTCGTGTTCCGCAACCTGCGCCGGCGATCGCGCATCAGGCGCGGATTGCCTCTGAGCAATCCGCCGGTGCCGCTGAAGCCGCTCGAGGGCGGACTCGACCGCCCGGCCAGCATCCGCCGCTCCTGACCGGCGGCGCTACACGCGCTGTTCTCTCCCGAAGAGCCGCTTGAACCATTTGAGCATCCCGGTGCCGGCCTCGGCTTTCGCCGACCCGAGGCGCGCGCGCACCTCCTCCGGCGTATCTCGCGTCGAGAACGAAGCCGCGATCCGCCGGCCGGTCCTCTTGTCCTCGGCGGTGATGGTGAGGAGCGCCTCCGCGGAGAGGAAGAAGACGATCTCGAACTCGTGCGCGCCGCGCGGCCTCTTCGTCAGCCCCGGGATCGCGAGCGTTCCCAGGTACTCGTTCTCCTGCGCCTTGTCGCTCTCGCCCTGGAAGACGACGACCTCCAGCTCCGTCTGGCCGTCCCGCGTGGTGGCGATGCTCAGCGTCTTCGTGTGCGGCAAGGCGGTGTTGCGCTCGACGATCTTCCGGAAGCGACCGCCGGGAAGCCCGACGCCGATGCTCATCGGCAGCACGTCGATCAGGACCACGCTGCCGGTGTCCGGCGAGTCCATCGAGTGCGCGAGCAGCGCCGCACCGAGCGCCACCGCCTCGTCCGGATGCACGGCCTTCGAGGGCTCGCGCGTGAAGCGGTGCCGGATGCGCTCGCGGACCAGCGGCATGCGGCTCTGCCCGCCCACGAGCAGCACCTCGTCGATGTCCGAGGGGCCGAATCCCCGCGCGGCCAGGATCTCCGAGCAGACCGTCAGGGTGCGGTCGACGAGGTCGCCGGTGAGCGAGACCAGCTCGGCGCGCAGGAGCGTCGCGTTCAGATCGTAAGGCTTGTCGTCGATCAGGGCGACGAACGGGACGTTGATCTTCGTCTCCAGCTGCTCGGAGAGGGCGATCTTCGCCCGCTCGGCCGCGTCGGTGACCCGCTGCAAGGCCACGCGATCCGGGGGGAAGTCGACGCCGTTGCGCTCGCGAAAGACGCGCAGCAGGTGATCGACGATCTGCTTGTCGAAGTCGACGCCGCCGAGGAAATTGTCGCCGCCGCTCGACACCACCTCGTAGACGTTCTCGTTCAGCTCCAGGATGCTGGCGTCGAAGGTCCCGCCGCCGAGGTCGTAGACCAGCACCCGCTGGCGGAGCTGGCGCCCGTGGCCGAAGGCGAGGGCGGCGGCGGTGGGCTCGTTGACGATCCGCTCGACGTGCAGCCCGGCGAGATCGCCGGCTTCGCGCACCGCCTGGCGCTGGTTGTCGTTGTAGTACGCGGGGACGGTGATCACCGCGCGCGTCACCGGCGTCTTGAGCCATTGCTCGGCGATCGACTTCACCTCGGTGAGCACGAGCGCGGAGATCTGCTGGAGCGAATACTGCTGGTCGCCGAGCTGGACGGCGGCCTCTCCGGACGCGCCCGGGACGATGCGGTAGGGAAACCGCCCGATCAGATCGTGGACGATCGGGGAATCGAACTGGCGTCCGATCAGCCGCTTCGCGCCGTACACCGTATTCACCGGATTGATCAGCAGCTGACCCTTCGCGGGATGGCCGACGATCAGCTTCCCCTTGTCCGTCGCGGCGACGATCGAGGGGATGGTGTTGTAGCCCTCGCGGGAAGGGATCACGAACGGCTTGCCGTCGCGCACCACGGCGGCCGCGGAGTTCGTCGTCCCGAGGTCGATCCCGATCATCGGGCCGCTCGCCCCCGACTGCGCGGGCTTCTGCGCCGGCAGCGCCGCAGCCTGTGGCGCCGCAGGCTTCGGCTCCGCCTGGGACATCACCGGCGGTGGACGCTTCGGCTCCTCCGGACGGACCGGCTTCGCGGCCGGAGCGGGAGCGGGCGGGTGGGGTGCTTCGGTCTTCAGCGCCGGTGGAGGCTTTCCGCCCAATTCGGCGATCAGCCTGCGGCCCACCTCGTCGGCGCCGAGGAACTGCAGCCGCATGCCGCCTTCCGTCTCGCCCGTGACGACGCCGACGGCGCGGAACGCCAGCTCCCCCGAGGAGAGCTGCGCGTCGAGGCGGATGAGCGTCCCGTCGGGCCGCGGCGACTTCGTGCGGATGAAGAAGGACCCGCGCCGCAGATCGTCGGCGTAGCGCCCCTTGAGCTCCGCGATCGACGCGCAGGGCAGCCTGATCTGCAGACCGATGGCCGTCCGCTTGCCGGCGGGAGGCTTGCCTGGCGGCGGTATTCCAGATCCCTCCGACATTGCGGGCATATTCGTATGCGCCCGCGGCTGCCGCAAGAAGCGAATCGCCGCGTTGCCGAGCAGGTGTGTGGCGGCTACACTGGTCGGCTTACCGGAGCCTCGATGATCGAAGCAAGCGTGCCGCTGGCCCTGACGTTCGACGATGTCCTCCTGCTTCCCGCAGAGAGCGACGTCCTGCCGCGGCAGGTCGATGTGAGCGCGCAACTCACCCGCAACATCCGGCTCCGCATCCCGCTCGTCAGCGCCGCCATGGACACCGTCACCGAGGCGCGCACCGCCATCGCCATGGCGCAGGAAGGCGGGCTCGGGTTCATCCACAAGAACCTCACCATCCAGCAGCAGGCGCTGGAGGTGACGAAGGTGAAGAAGTACGAGAGCGGGATGGTGGTCGATCCGGTGACCATCGAGCCCGACGCGCCGGTGCACAAGGCGGTGGCCCTGATGCGCCAGCACGAGATCAGCGGCATCCCGGTGACGAAGAACGGGCGCCTGGTGGGCATCCTCACCAATCGGGACCTGCGCTTCGAGCGGAACCTGGAGCAGAAGGTCGAGGCGATGATGACCCGCGACCTGATCACCTGCCGCGAGGGCATCTCGCAGGACGAGGCGAAGGAGCTTCTCCACCGCAACCGCATCGAGAAGCTCCTGGTGGTCGACGACAAGTACGAGCTGAAGGGCTTGATCACCATCAAGGACATCGAGAAGACGCGCGCACATCCGAACGCGGCGAAGGACGGCAAGGGGAGCCTGCTGGTGGGCGCAGCGGTCGGCGTCGGTCCCGACCGCGACGAGCGCGTGCACGCTCTGCTCCAGGCGGGCGCGGACGTGATCGCCGTCGACACGGCGCACGGCCATTCCCGCAGCGTCCTCGACGCGATCCGGGACCTGAAGCGGAACTTCAAGGCGATCGAGATGGTCGCCGGCAACGTGGCGACCGGCGAGGGCGCGTCCGCGCTCTGCCAGGCCGGCGCCGACGCGGTGAAGGTCGGGATCGGGCCCGGCTCCATCTGCACCACCCGCGTGGTCGCCGGCGTCGGCGTGCCGCAGATCTCCGCGATCGACAGCTGCGTCCGCGCCGCCGCCCGGCACGGGATCCCCTGCATCTCGGACGGCGGGATCAAGTACTCGGGCGACATCGTCAAGGCGCTCGCGGCGGGCGCGCACACGGTGATGATCGGCTCGCTCTTCGCCGGCACCGAGGAAGCGCCCGGAGAGGTGATCCTCTTCCAGGGCCGCTCGTACAAGTCGTACCGCGGGATGGGGTCGATGGGCGCGATGAAGAAGGGGTCCAAGGACCGCTACTTCCAGGAAGAGGCGGAAGACCTGAAGCTCGTGCCCGAAGGCATCGAAGGGCGCGTCCCGTACAAGGGGCCGATGTCGATGAACGTCTTCCAGCTCGTCGGCGGCCTGCGCAGCGGGATGGGCTACACCGGTTGCCACTCCGTCGAGGAGCTGCGCACCAAGGCGAAGTTCGTCCGCATCACCGCCGCCGGCCTCCGCGAGAGCCACGTGCACGATGTCCAGGTGACGCAGGAAGCCCCGAACTACCGGATCGAGAACTGAGCCGCCTCAAGCCGCGCCTGCTGGTGCTGATCATCCTCGGCGCACCCCTGCTCGTCTTCCTCCTCAGCGGTGTGCGCGCGGTGCAGCTTGCGCGCGAGGGAGAGGTGCCGGAGAACTGGCGCGACCTGAACTGCGACGGTGAGACGAGCTGGGCGGAGTGGCTGCGCGGCGGAATCGATTTTCGCCTCCGCCCCTCGCAGGTGTTGCCGGGCTGCCAGGAGATCTATGCGGTGAAGACGGGACGAGCCATCGTGGTGCGCTGCGAAGCGCCGCCGCAATGCAGGCTCGCCCGCGACGTGATCAAGTAACTCTCCGGCGGGGTCCCTCACCTCAGGCGAAGGCGGCTTCCGGGACGCGGCGCGCTTCGCGCTTCTCGCGAAGCTCCGCAAAGGCCCAGGCGGCGGTGAAGCTGAGCTGCGCGGCGGTGTTGAGCAGATACACGGGAGAGATCCGGCGGCGGACCCCCGCGTACCAGATGTCCATGAAGGCGAAGGAGAGCGCGGTGGAGATGCCCAGCATCCGCAGCTCGCGCGCGACCTTGCCGCGCGCTCCCGCCGCGGCGAGCGCGGCGCCGATGTTCGCCATGCACGCGCCCACGCCTTTCGCCAGCCACGCCTCGGGCTTCGGCCCGGTCACGGCCTTGAAACTGGGCATGTGCAGGATCGGCCAGAGCCCGAAGGCGGCGAGGTATCCGCCCTGGGCCATCGCGACCCGTGCCGCGGGCGGCCGGCGCATCTTGGCCGGGGGCGGTCTCGACTCGCGCGGTCCCGGGATCAGCGGACGTGCGCTCGCCTGTCCTGTCGTCCCCTCGGCCATGCGACACTCCCTTCCTCCGTCAAGGTAGGGCGCGGGCGGCCGGGCGGGCAGTCCGGTACAATGCGCAGCCCGATGCGCGAGATCCGGAAAACCGTCTGCAACCGCGATTGCCCCGATGCGTGCTCGCTGGTCGCCACCGTGGAGGACGGCAAGGTGACTGCCCTCGGCGGCGACCCGTCCCACCCGGTCACGGACGGGTTCCTCTGCTGGCGGACGAACAACTTCCTCCCCCTGCAGTA
>DASREU010000254.1:0-4943 GCA_035651935.1 Myxococcales bacterium
GGGGTCGCGCCGGCTGTCCCGCAGCGCCGCGAGGTTCGCGCGCTGCCGTGGGAGTAGCCCGGCGCGCGCCTCACCAGGCGTGTGGTGGGAGCAGGTAGTCCACGAACAGACCCAGCGCGACCTGCACCAGCCCCGCCGCGAACGCCTGCCCGAATCCGATGTCGTAGGCGACCGTGTAGACGATGAACCAGGCGACGAGCGCGATGATCCCGGGCACCAGCAGGAACCAGAACCAGGCGAACGGGGTGACCAGCAGCGCCACGAGGAAAGTGACGAGGAGCGCGCGCGGCAGCGTGTTCTTGCGGTTTCCCGGCGACACGGCGGCGACGGACACCATGACGACCAGGGCGTGGATCAGCCAGGAAGCGATCTTCAACGCAAGCCAGGACATGCCGGGAAGATAGCGTGATCCGGCCCCCGGGATCGGTTAGATCGGTTCAGGATGCTCCCCGACGTCGAAGTCACGGACGCGCTGCTGCACGCGCTCCCCAAGACGGACCTCCACTGCCACCTCGACGGGTCGTTGCGGCTGCGCACCATGCTCGAGCTGGCGGAGGAACAGGGGATCAGGCTGCCGGCCGACAGCGAGGACGGCCTGGCGAAGTCGATGAAGATCGGCCAGCGGCACGGCAGCCTCGAGGAGTACCTGAAGGGCTTCGACATCACCCTCAGCGTGCTCCAGACGGAGGAGGCGCTCTACCGTGCGGCTTACGAGCTCGCCATCGACGCGGCGGCCGAGAACTGCCGGCTGATCGAGGTGCGGTACGCGCCGGTGCTCCATCTGCAGAAGGGCCTCAAGCCCACCGTGGTGGTGGAGGCGGTGCTCGAGGGGCTGCGCGCCGCCACCCGGGAGAACGGGATCCTCGCCGGCGTCCTGGTCTGCGGCATCCGCAACATGAGCCCCGACACCTCGCTGCGCCTCGCCGAGCTCTCGGTCGCCTACAAGAATCGCGGGGTGCTCGGATTCGATCTCGCGGGCGCCGAGCACGGCAACCCGGCGAAGGATCACCAGCAGGCGTTCCAGCTGATCCTGAACAACAACATCAATTGCACGGTCCACGCCGGCGAGGCGTACGGGCCTCCCTCGATCGCGCAGGCGCTGCACTACTGCGGCGCGCACCGCATCGGCCACGGCGTCCGGCTGCGCGAAGACGGCGACCTGCTCAACTACGTCAACGACCACCGCATCCCCATCGAGTGCTGCCCCTCGAGCAACGTGCAGACCGGCGCCGTCGCCGACATGGCCTCGCACCCGTTCAAGTTCTACCTGGACTTCGGCATCCGGGTGACGATCAACACCGACAACCGCCTGATCACCGACACCACGGTGACCAAGGAGCTCTCGGTGGTCTCCAGGCAGTTCGGCCTCACCACGGCCGACATCCGCAACATCCTGGTGGCGGGCTTCAAGAGCTCGTTCCTCACCTTCCACGACCGCGCCCAGCTGGTTCGCAGGGCGCAGGCCGAGATGGACGAGGTCATCCGGAGCTTCGCCGAGCGCAACGGCGCGCCGAAGAAAGCAACGCCGTCGAAGCCGCCTTCGAAGCCGCCCCCGGCGAAGCGGGCGTAAGCCCGGTGAACAGGCGGCCGCATCGGCATTGCGGCCGTTCGCCGCCGGGTCTACCGTCCCGCCATGTCCGTTGGAAAGACCCTGGCCATGATCCTCGCCGGCGGCGAAGGACGCCGGCTCGCGCCGCTCACCCACGAGCGCTCCAAGCCGGCGGTGACCTTCGGCGGACGGTACCGGATCATCGATTTCGTCCTCTCCAACTTCGCCAACTCCGGCGTGCTGCGGATGAAGGTGCTCACGCAATACAAGTCGGAGTCGCTGAACACGCACATCTCGCGCGGGTGGCGCCTGAGCCCGATGCTCGGCCAGTTCGTGGAGAGCGTGCCGGCGCAGCAGCGCACGGGGCCGGAGTGGTACAAGGGCTCGGCCGACGCCATCTACCAGAACCTGAACCTGGTCACCGACGAGGAGCCGGACTACGTCTTCGTCTTCGGCGCCGACCACATCTACCGGATGGACGTCCGGCAGATGCTCGACTTCCACCTGGCGCAGAAGGCGGATTGCACCGTCGCCGCCATCCCCATGCCGATCGAGGAGGCGAGCTCGTTCGGCATCATCACCGCCGACGAGCAGGGGCGGATGATCGACTTCCAGGAGAAGCCGAGGCACCCGAAGCCGATGATCGGCAAACCCCGCGCCGCCCTGGTCTCGATGGGCAACTATCTCTTCACCACCGAGGCGCTGGTCCGGGAGATCGTCCGCGACGCGGGCAAGGACAGCGCGCACGATTTCGGCAAGTCGATCATCAGCGAGATGCACACCCGCAGCAAGGTGGCGGTCTACGACTTCGCCACCAACAAGGTCCCGGGACAGGGGCCGGCGGAAGTCGGCTACTGGCGCGACGTCGGAGACCTCGACACGTACTACGAGTGCAACATGGACCTGGTCGCCGTCGACCCCAAGCTCTCGCTCTACAACCAGCGCTGGCCCATCTACACCGCGCCGGCGCACACCGCCGCGCCCGCCAAGTTCGTCTTCGCCAACGAGGAGGAGGGCCGGGTGGGCCGCGCCACCGACTCGCTGGTCTCCGAAGGCTGCATCATCTCCGGCGGACGCGCCGATCGCTCGGTCCTCTCGCCGAACGTGCGCATCAACTCCTACGCCGACGTGCAGGAGAGCATCCTCTTCGAAGGCGTGCGGGTGGGCCGCCACGCGCGCATCCGGCGGACGATCATCGACAAGAACGTCGACATCCCGGCCGGCCTGCAGATCGGCTATGACCCCGAGGAGGATCGCAAGCGGTTCTTCGTCAGCCCCAAGGGGATCGTCATCGTGCCCAAGGGCATGCGTCTCGCCGGTTAGGAGCGTCCTTGGCGCGCGCCGTCTTCCTCTGGCACATGCACCAGCCCGAGTACCGCGACCCGGTCTCGGGCCAGCCGGTCCTCCCCTGGGTCCGCCTGCACGCGACGCGGTCGTACAACGACATGGCGCTGGCGCTCGAGTCGCACGAGAAGGCGCGGGTGGTGGTGAACTGGGCGCCCTCCCTGCTCCTGCAGCTCGAGGCGTACGCGGCGGGGGCCGCGGTCGACCGCGACGAGGAGCTTGCGCGCAAGCCCGCCGAGACGCTCACGCCGCCGGAGCGCGCGCAGGTGCTCAAGCAGAGCTTCTCCGTCGACTGGGAAGTGTGGGTGAAGCCCGTCGAGCGCTACGCCGAGCTCCTGGCGAAGCGCGGCGCCGATCTGCGCGGGGCCGACCTGTTGCGCATCCAGGAGCGGTTTTCCCCCCGCGACCTGCTCGACCTGCAGGTCCACTTCATCCTCGCCTGGATGGGCTTTGCGGCCCGCCGCGAGCACCCCCAGGTGGCCGCGCTGGTGGCGAAGGAGCGCGGGTTCAGCGAAGGGGAGAAGGCCGAGCTGCTGCGGATCTCCCGGCAGATCGCGGCGGGCATCGTTCCGCGCTGGCGGGCGCTGGCGGAGCGCGGCATCGCCGAGCTCACCTGCTCGCCGATGTTCCATCCCATCCTGCCGCTCCTGGTCGACAGCGACTCCGCCCGGAGGGCGATGCCCGACGCGGCCCTGCCGCCGCGCTTCCTCTTTCCCCAGGACGCGCGCGAACAGGTGCGCCGGGGCCTCGCGCGCGCGCAGCGCGATTTCGGGTCGCGGCCGCTGGGGATGTGGCCGAGCGAGGGCTCCGTCTCGCCGGAGGTGCTGGAGATCCTGGCGGGTGAAGAGGTGCGCTGGTGCGCAACCGACCAGGGCATCCTCGAGCGCAGCGATCTCGACGCGCCGGCGGAGGCCCCGCTGCACCACGCGCCCTGGGCTTGCGGCCCCGTCGCGGTGTTCTTCCGCGACCGCGACCTGAGCGATCGCGTCGGGTTCCGCTACGCGAAGAGCGATCCCGCGGAGGCCGCGAAGGACCTGCTCGAGCGGATCGCGGCGGCGGGGAAGGGCGCGACGGTGACGATCGCGCTGGATGGCGAGAACCCGTGGGAGCACTACCCGAATTCCGGCGAGCAGTTCCTCGAGGCGCTCTACGCCGGGTTGGGCTCGGAGGTGACGCCGGTGCTTCCCCGCGAGGAGATCGCGGCCCGGCCGCCGCGCAAGCGGATCGCGAGGATCCATTCCGGGAGCTGGATCGAGTCGAGCTTCCGGATCTGGATCGGGCACCCCGAGGACAACCGGGCCTGGACGCTTCTCGGGCAGGCCCGCACGGCGCTGGAGCGGGCGCGCGCGGAGATCGCGCCCGAGCGTTTCGAGAAGGCGTACGAGGCGGTGCTCGCCGCCGAGGGCAGCGACTGGTTCTGGTGGTACGGCGACGACTTCACCACCGACAGCGCGCCCGAGTTCGACGCGCTCTTCCGGCACCACGTGGAGCAGGTGTTCCGGCACATCGGGGTCGCCCCTCCCGAGGGCCTGGCGCGCCCGATCATCGCGCCGCACAAGGACAGGTCGCAGGCCGCGGCGATCTCCGTGCCGCCGCGCCGGCTGATCCGGCCGCTGATCGACGGGTACTCGCGCAGCTACTTCGAGTGGAACGGGGCCGGATACCACCGCCCCGGCGGCGCCGGCGGGAGCTCGATGTACCAGGGCGGCGGCGCGTTCTCGCAGCTCTGGTACGGCTTCTCCCCCACCGACCTGTACGTTCGCCTCGACCCGTCGCAGGGTGCGGACACCTCGGGCGAGCTGCGCATCCTGCTCACCCGCGAGAACCACGAGCGCACGCTGCGCATGCAGGTGCGGCACGGGGGCGAAGAGTGCCCCGTGCTCGACGAGCAGGGCGAGAAGTGCGGTTCCGGGCGATCCGGCGCGATCGTGGAGCTGCAGGTCCGGGTGAGCGCGCTGGGGCTGTCGCCTTCGGACCGCGCCGGCCTGCTCCTGCGGCTCCTGCGCAACGGGATCGAGGTCGATCGCCTGCCCCGCTATGGCGAGCTGGA
>DASREU010000255.1:0-4685 GCA_035651935.1 Myxococcales bacterium
AAGACACCGAGCGAAAGCGCCAGGTCGGTGTTCCGGCGCAGCGCGTTCTTCACCTCGACCTCCTGGGTCGCCGCGACGAGCGCCTTTCCGTCCATCCCCGCCCGGGTGAGAGCGCGCTCCACCACGGCTGCGTCGGAGAGATCGTCGCCCTCCACCCAGTACGCGCGAAAGAGGGCCTGCATCGCAGCCTCGCCCTTGCCCTGGACGGAAGCGGCGACGCAGGCGCGCAAGGCGAGGATGGTGCTCACCGGAAAGGCGCTCGGGATGTGCATCGGGACGCCGTATTCCCGCGCCCAGCGGGAGGTGTCCTCGCTCATGTACTTGAGCTGCTGCGTCGGCGGCAGCTGGTGCCCCGTCGACTTGCGCAGCCCGCCGAGGGTGATCGGGAACAGGCGCGCTTTCGCTCCGTTGCGCTGCTCGATGCCGGCGAGCCGGGTGGAGGCGAGATAGCTGTACGGCGAGCCGAGGTCGTAGAAGAAATCGAAGCTCTTCGGCATCGCAGCGATCTAGCATAGGGCAGATGCTGAAGATCTGCCCGGTGTGCCGCCAGACCTGGTCCGGCGGCCGTGATTGCCCGAAGTGCGGCGAGGGCCATCCCCTGATCGACGTGGCGGAGCCGCAGGGCCGGAAGACGTTCCTCCGCGACAAGGAGCTCGCCTCCGCCATCCGCGGGTACTACGGCGCGCGGACGGGCATGCTGATCGCGTTCTGGGGGATCCTGCTCGGCCTGGTCGCGGCGCTGTTCCTCTGGCGCAAGGCGGTGCTCGCGCCCGGCGCGCACAAGGGGCTGCTGCTCGCGGCGGCGGTGGTTTGCGCAGTCGTGCCGTTCCTCGTCTCCATCCTGCTCGCCGACCGGGTGGTGCGGCGGTTCAGCCGTGGCTGCATCGGCCGCGCGCCCGGGCCTTCCGACATCCGCATCGCGCGGGCGGACGGAACGCGCAAGGACCTCCTCGGGTTCGGACAGCGCGGCTGAACCCCTAGCGCAGCCCCGCGTCCAGCTCCTCGGAGAGCGCCGCCAGCACCTCCTGCGCCGCGGCCACCTTCTCGGGATCCTTCGACAGCACGCGCCGGACCGCCTGCTCCACCGTGCCGGTGCGGACGACGTCGAGCTTGCGCCCTTTCGCCGTCAGCATGAACAACGCCCGGCGCGCGTCGCGCGCATCGGGCTTGCGCTGCAGGACTCCCCGCCCTTCCAGCCGCTTGAGGATCCCGGTCAGGGTCGAGGGATGGACGTGCAGGATGTCCGCCACCCGCCCTGCCGCGATCCCGGGAAAGCGCCCCACGATCCGGACGACCAGCCGCTGCGGCCCGGTGAGGCCGAAGGTCGCCTCCATCCGCTTGGAGGTGGACTGCAGGGCATGGTCCACGGCCCAGAGCATGCGCATGAAGTCGAGCACCGCCCCGAGCGGCGGCTCCTTCGGCTCGTCCGGCTGCTCGATCTCCCCGTCGTCGGGCATGGTTTGCGCCCCAACGATTCCACGAGCCGCGGCGGCGCGCAACCTACTTGATCAGGGCCGTCAATTCCTTGAACTCCGGCGTTCCCGCCACTCCCAGGAGGTCGAAGAGGATCGTCTCGGTGCTGGTGAGGACCGCGCCTGCCTTCTCGCAGAGCCGCAGGCCGACGCTGCGGTTCGCCTCCGTCCGGGAGAGGATGGCGTCCTGGGCGATGAACACCGAGAAGCCGCCCCGAAGCAGGTCCCGCACCGTCTGGAAGACGCAGACGTGCGCCTCCATCCCGGCGACGATCACCTGCTTGCGCCCGGCGGCGAGGATGTGCCGGGCGATCTCCTTCGAGGCGCCGCAGGAGAACTCGAGCTTGGTCATCGGCTCCGCCGGCAAGAGCTCACGGAGCGACGCCACCGTCGGCCCCAGCCCCTTCGGGTATTGCTCGGTCGCGACCACCGGGATGCCGAGGCGGCGGGCGGCGCGGATCAGCACCCGCGCGTTCTTCACCAGCTCCGCGAGCGGACCCTGGGGCATGGCGGTGACCAGCCGCTCCTGCACGTCGACCACGAGGAGCAGCGCATTGGCCCGGTCGAGGGCGAGATCCGCGGCGGCGGTGGATTCAGATCGCATAGCCTTGCGCTCCGCTGGCGGCGGGAGCCTCCGGGTCGAGCAGGACATTGACGCAGGCGACGGTGCCGGAAGCGACCGCGCGCTCCAGCGCGGGGCGGATCTGCGCGGGCTCGGTGACGTGCTCGCCATGGCCGCCCAGCGCCTCCACCACCTTGTCGTAGCGGGTCGGCGAAAGCTGCGTCGCCGGGCTCTTCTCCGGGCCGAAGAGCTGGACCTGGGGCAGGCGGATCTGTCCCCACGCAGCGTCGTTGCCCACCACCGCGACCATCGGGAGCTTGAAGCGCAGCGCGGTGTCGAAGTCCATTCCGTTGAAGCCGAAGGAGCCGTCTCCCTGGATGACGAACACCGGGCGATCCGGGTGCAGCAGCTTGGCGGCGATGGCGAACGGAGCGCCGACGCCGAGGCAGCCCAGCGGGCCGGGATCGAGCCAGCGGCCGGGCTTGCGCAAGCCGATCACCTTCGCGGCGATCGCCACCCAGTTGCCGCCATCGGCGACGAACATGCTGTCGCCGGCGGCGCGGGCGACGGTATCCAGCTCCTTCGCCAGGCGGAAGTGGTGGATCGGGATCTGGTCCGATCGCTCGTACTCCGCCTGGCGCTGCGCCTTCGCCTGCTCGCGGGTGCGCAGCTCGCGGAGCCAGGCCTCGCCGCGCGGGCGCCGGGGCAGTGCCGACGCCAGCTGCTCGAGGACGGTCCGCGAATCGCCGATGATCCCGATCTCCACGCCGCGGTTGCGGCCGATCTCGGCGGGGTCCGTATCGATCTGGACGATCTTCGTGCTCTCGCCGATCCCGGCGCCATAGCCCAGCCGGAAATCCAGCGGCGTCCCGGCGATCACCACCACGTCGGCTTCGGCGAGCGCGTCCTTGCGCGTGTGCGAAAAGAAGTGTGGATGATCCGCGGGCAGGCTGCCGCGGCCCGCGCCGTTGAGATACACCGGCGCGCCCGCGCGCTCGGCGAACGCCGCAAGCTGCGCGGCGGCGTCGTCCCAGTGGATGGAGCTGCCGGCCACGATCACCGGGTGCTCGGCCTTGCCGAGGAGCGCGGCGGCGCGCTCGACGAACGCCGGGTCGCCGGGCTGCCGCGCGCGGGTCCGGTACGACGTGGGCAACGGGCACTCGCTCTCCTCGACGCCGTTGGAGAGCACGTCCCAGGGAACCTCGAGGAACACCGGCCCCGGCCGGCCCGTGAGCATGGTGCGAAAGGCCTTGGCCATGTACGTGGGCACCCGATCGGGCGCCGGGATCCGATCGGACCAGCGGGTGATCCGGGTGAAGAGATCGACCTGCTCCATCTCCTGCAGGGAGCCCTTCCCGGCATTGAACGAAGGCGCCGCGCCGCCGAGGAGCAGCACCGGGCTGTTCGCGGCGAAAGCGTTCGCGATCCCGGTCAGCGCGTCGGTCACGCCAGGACCCGCGGTCACCGCGCAGACGCCGATCCCGCGCGTCAGCCGCGCGGTCGCATCGGCGGCATGGGCCGCGGCCTGCTCGTGGCGCGTGTCGACGATCTGGATGCCTTCCTCGACGCAGGCGGCATAGATCGGCGCGATGTGCAGCCCGCAGAGCGTGAAGAGGTGCCGCACTCCTTCCGCCTTGAGCATCCGCACGAGGAGCTGCGCGCCGGTCAACGTCGCCATTCGAACCTCATTGCGCCTCGAGCTTGCCGACCGCTATGGCATTGCCGGCCCGGCCCGACGCGCGCTGGATGCTCGCCTTGTAAGCCACGGCCGACCCGGCGGCGAGGGCAAATCCGTCGAACACGACCCCCCGCCCGCCTGCCGGCCGCAGCGTCAGGCTGAACGCGGCGAGCTCGTCTCCCGGGCCGAGGGTCACGTCCGGCGCGGGAGCGGTGCCGCTGCCCGGGAGGGCGATCCCCACCACGAGCACGTCCTGCAGCGGGCCGGAGCCCATCGTCGCCCGCGCCACGGCGCCAGGGAGCGAGGCGCTGAAGCTCGACGGATCGAAGCTCACCTTCGTCGCGTCGAGCGGAAGATCGAGCGCGGCGCCGCGCAACGCGACGGGAGCGGTGGCCTTGATCCGCAGGGTCACCGAGGCACACGGGATGGTGCAGGCATCGGAGACGAGCTGCAGCGCGGCGCCGTTGGGCGGGGTGTAGCTCAAGCTCGATCCCGGGTGCGGATCCACCGTCACCGTCGCGCTGGGCGGAGCGGGCAAGTCCCCGCCCAGGGCAGTCGCGTGCAGGGTGTACGTGGTGGTCGCGGACGGCGAGACGCGCAGGCTGCGCCGGGGCCCCACCGCGAACGAGGTGGTGCCGTCGCTGACGGCGTAGCTGGTGGCGTTTCCCGTCCAGCTCAGAGTGCTCCAGTCGCCCTGGGTGATCGACGCGGGCGTGGCGACGAAGGCGATGGCCGAGGGCGGAGAGAGGACCCGCGCCGTGATCGGCGCCGAGATCGAATCGGGCGTGCGCCCGAACTTGTTGTACGCGGTCAGCGTGTACGAGGTGGTGGCGAGAGGATGGACGACGAGCGAGCCGGTCAGCGGCGCATCGGCGGCGATCACCGTGGGTCCGTCGCTCACCGCGATCCGTCCCGCGCCGGTGGTGGTCCAGGACAGCGTCACCGCGGCGCCGGGGCCGACCTGTCCCGGATT
>DASREU010000256.1:0-7074 GCA_035651935.1 Myxococcales bacterium
ATAGCCGCGCAGCGCGTCCTCCCAGCGGCGATCCTCCTGGATCCAGCTGGTGTTGACCTTCGCTTCCTTGGCGGCCTTGATCATGTACTGCACTAGTCGATCGCGCAGCGTCGGGAGATCCTCGATCCTCGCGGGCCAGGCCCCGATCAAGGTCTGCAACAGCAGCATCTGCTCGTTGCGGTCGGGAGCCATGCGCCCGTCCACCTCGCGGCGGAGCCCCTCGGTGCGGCGGGCGAAGGCGACGGCACTCTTGCGCCACTCGTCCGGAAGCTCCGAGAGCGCGTCGATGCGGACCCGGATGTCCTCTCCGCGCTTGGTGTCGTGGGTGGCAGTCGCGAGCAGCGAGCGCGGCCATTGCTCCGCGCGCAGCCTGGCCGACTCGTGGAACGACTCCAGCGTGTTGCCGAAGTGCTCCGGCTCGCCGCCCACCTCGTTGAGCGAGACCAGCCGGTTGTAGACGTAGAAGGCGGTGTCCTCGAGACCCTTGGCCATCACCGGGCCGAGGATCTGCTGGAGCTTGAGGGCGAACGCGTGTTGCGCCGGGCGCTCCGCCTCCGCGACGTAGGCGGCGAACTTCTGCAGGAGGATGTCGGCGATGAACTCGTAGATGCTGGCGTTCTCGGCGGGGTTGTGCCGCCGCGCGCAGGCGACCGCCTGGAGGATGTAGTTGCGGTCGCGCTCGTCGACGTGCTCGGCGTCCTCGATGTACGAGCGGTACACCGGGAAGCAGGCGATCACCTCGATCAGTGCCGACCGCAGCGCGTAGAGCGTGAAGTCGCGCGTCCAGCGGTTCCCCTCCGAGATGCGGTTGAGCTGCCGGGCGAGGAGGTTCATCTCCGACGCCATCGCGGTGTAGAGCACCTGCTTCTTCTTCTGGTAGACGAGCTCCGCGAAATCGATCTCGCCGTGGATGAACCGCGCGTAGATGCGATCGAGCTTCTCCGCGTTGTCCCGGGCCACGAAGATCCCGTTCAGCGAATTGAGGAAGTCGTATCCGGTGGTGCCCGCCACCCTCCACCCGGTCGGGAGCGTCTCGGTGCGGCCGAGGATCTTCTCCGCCACCACGTAGAGCGGCCGGACCAGCCGCGGATCCTCGCTCTCCCGCAGCTCCTCGCGGACGGCTTCCTCCAGCGTCTCCCAGGAGATCCTGCGCTGCTCCGCCCGCCGCCTGGCGCTCTGGAGGATGTGAGCCTCCTGGAGGAGCCCGAAGTACCGCCGCGGATACGCGAGACCGTCGGGGTGATCGACGCGCAGGCCGTTGATCTTTCCCTGGGCCAGGAGCTGCAGCGGGATCCGGTGCGCCGTCTCGAACACCTCCGGGTCCTCCATCCGGATGGCGGCCAGCGAATTGATGTCGAAGAACCGGCGGTAGTTGATCTCCTCGGAGGAGACGCGCCAGTGCGCCAGCCGGTAGACCTGCGCGTCGAGGAGGGTGTCGAGGAGATCGAAGCTGCGCGGCTTCCCCGGCGTCCCGTTGAAGATGCGGACGTTCTCCTCCAGGTGCCGCCGCACCGCGCTGCTGCCGGCGTAGAGCGTCGCCACCCGTCGCTTCGCCACCTCCTTCTCGCGCCGCCGCTCCTCCTGCCGGACCGGATCCTGCTCGTTGCGCGAGGGCACCTTCTGCAGCACGAAGACGATGCTCTTCAACTCGTCGAGGAACTCGCTCTCTCCCAGCTCCTTCTCCAGGACGTCGATGCGGTGGCTGAGGATCTGCCCGTAGGAGCGCGGGTTCACGGGGAAGACGTGGTCGTAGTAGCGGATGCGGAAGGCGCCTTCGTGCAGCTCGAGCTGGATCTCCCCGCGCTCGAGCACCGCGCCGTACCGATCGCCGAGCACCGGAACCAGCACCTTTCCGGCGAGCTCCTCCTTGACCGGATGCCACTCGACGTCGAAGAACTTCGCCGCCCGCGCCGCGGGCCCGTTCTCCAGGAGGTCGAGCCAGAGCGCGTTGCCCGACCCGAGCCCCATGTGGTTCGGGACGATGTCGAGGACGTGACCGAGCCCCGCATCGCGCACCGCCGCCGCCATCCGGTCGTATCCCTCGGCGCCGCCGAGCTCGGCGTTGATCGAGCCGTGGTCGATGACGTCGTACCCGTGCACCGAGCCGGGCGCCGCCTGGAGGATGGGGCTGGTGTAGAGATCGCTGATCCCGAGGTCGGCGAGGTAGCGGAGCACGCTCGCTGCCGCGTCGAACCCGAAGTCCTTGTGCAGCTGCAGCCGGTAGGTGGCGAGCGGTTGCCTGGCTGCCGCGAGCTCGGCGGCGGTCTCGTCCAAGAGCCGCCGGGCCTGCTCCCGGGCCATCTCCCGCGCGATCCTCAATCCGCCTCCCGGAATCCGGGGGCGGACGACGCCCCCTACGGCCTGCGGCCGTATCGCTCAGCAAGATGTGCAAGCTCGCGCGCCGCCGCCACCGGCTCCGGAGCGGAAAAGAGCTCGCCCGCAGTCCACGGCAGCCTGAACGTCCAGTTGTGGGGCCCGACGGTGCCCGGCGTGTTCATCCGGTCCTTCCATCCCAGCGCGTCGGTCACCGGCGTCAAGAGCGCGTCGCTCGCGGCCGCGTAGGCCAGGCTGAGCAACGCCAGCCGCGTCTCCTTCGTGTACTTCTTCTCGTCCGGCCCGCGGAGGTGCGCGAGCTGCGGCTGGGAGAGCTGGTGCTCGCGTTCCCAGTCCTCGAGCCCCTCCCACCAGGTCTGCAGCGCCTCGGTGTCGTGCGTCCCGGTGACCGCCACCGAGACCTTGGGCAACCGGGTCACGTCGCGCGGCACGCCGCGATCGTTCTCCCAGCGGAGGACCTTGGTTCCGGGGATCTCCTGGGCGGCGAGCGAGGCGCGGACGAAGTTCGGGACGGTGCCGAGATCCTCCGCCAGCACCTCCGCCTTGGCGCCGAGGAGCTGCAGCACGCGCTCGCCCTGCTGCTTCTGGCGAGGCTCGTCTGCGGGGATGAAGAAAGGCGGGCTCTTGTCGATGGGCCGCGCGTACGTGCGGTACAGCCCGACGACGTGGTCGACGCGAAAAGCGTCGTAGAGCTCGGCGGCACGCTCGGCGCGCTGGTGCAGCCAGGGGTCGCCTGCGCCGCGCATCTCTTCCCAGCGCGGCACCGGCAACCCCCAGTCCTGGCCGTCCGCGCTATAGGCGTCGGGCGGAACCCCGACCGTCGCGTCGAAGCGGAAGAACCGCTGGAAGCTCCAGACGTCGGCGGAATCCTCGGCGACCATGAACGGCAGGTCGCCCAGCACCTTCACCCCTTTCGCGTTGACCTCCGCGCGGCCCCCGCGCCATTGCGCATCGGCGATCCACTGCACGTAGCAGAGCTCGTCGATCGCCTGGCGCAGGCGCGTCCGCGCATCCCCGAGGGCGGCCGGATCGCGATCGCGCAACGGCGGCTCCCAGTCGCGCCAGCTCTTGCGGCGCTCCTCGTGGAGCGCGCGGTACACCGCCCAGTCCTCGATCCAGTCCGCGTGCTCGGCGCGGAAGGCGTGGAACTCGCGCTCGCGCGCACCTCCCCGCTCGCGCTCGAGGAAGCGGCGGAACGCGCGCGACAGCGCGCTGCGCTTCACGTTCCGGTACCGCTCGAAGTGGACGCGCGGCTCGCGCCGCAGCCGCTCGAGCTCGCCCTCCTCGTCGGGAGAGAGCCCGTCGAGATCGGGAACGCTTCGCAGATCGATGTACACCGGCTCGAGCGCGCAGGAGCTGGAGGCGGCGTACGGGCTGTCCTGCCCGGGAGAGACTTCGTTGAGCGGCAACTGCTGCCAGAGCGTGCAGCCCGCGGAGAGGAGCCAGTCGGCGATCCGTCCCGCATCGGTGTAGCTGCCGAGATCGCCCGCCGGGCCGCGCACCGCCGAGAGCGGAAGGAGGAGGCCTGCCCGCCGCCCAAGGTTGAACCGGTGTCCCACGCGCCCCTTTTACCTTCCGCCAAACTGGTGGCAAGCGACGATTGCGTCAAGGTTCGCGCTGGGATACAGCGGGCGCATGCCGAAGAAGGCCACCACCGACCACGGCGAGATCATCCACTTCGCGGGTCGCCTTCACCTCTTCCCGGTAGCCTCCCGTACGGATCGCGCGCAGGTCCGGCTCGCCGCGCGCGACGACGTGAAGGACACTGAAGTGCGCGTGGGCTGGGGCGACTACTTCCGGCCGTTCATCGACGGCCGCCTCGTCTTCCTTTATGACGAGACGGGCGGCCAGGCGGTGACCCGCGCGGAGGCGGACGCGGCGATGACGCAGCCCCCCGCGGGGCCGGCCGGCGCCGCTTCGGCGACGCAGTAGCGACGTCCGCCGGCGTCAGCCAGCGCTCCGACTGCATCACGCCCTTCTGCGCCAGCGAAAGGGTGATGCGCCGCCGGACGGGATCCGCCGACATCACCTCCACCAGGACTTCGTCGCCGATGGCATAGCTGCGCCCCGACGACCCGACCACCAGCCGCTGCAGCTCCTTGTCGAGCTCGGTGTCGTCGCCCAGCGACTCGGACGGAACCAGCCCTTCCACGTAGACTTCCTCGAGCTCGCAGAAGAGCCCGAAGTCGGCGACGCCCGAGACGACGGCGCGGTACTTCTCGCCGACGCGGTCCTGCATGTAGAGCGCGGAGTAGAAGCTGTCGACGTCCCGCTCCGCCTTCATCGCCGCCCGCTCCCGGTCCGAGCACTGGGCGGAGACGCCGGCGAGATATGCCTCCTGCTCGTCGCGCTCGTGATCGCGCAGCGGCCGCCCGCCGCGCGCCCAGTGCTCCTTGAGGAGCCGGTGCACCATCAGATCCGGATACCGCCGGATCGGCGAGGTGAAGTGCAGGTACGTGGGTGCGGCCAGCCCGTAGTGGCCGATGTTGTCGGGGCTGTACTGCGCCTGCATCATCGCGCGCAAGAGGAGCGAGTTGAGCGCCTTCTGCGCCGGCTTTCCCGCGACCGTCTTGAGGAACTCGTTGAGGATGCGCGGGGTGAGATCCTCGCCGCCGGGGAGCTCGAACCCGTGCGAGCGCGCGAGCGCGGCGAAGGCGTCGAGCTTCTCCCGGTCGGGCTGATCGTGGATGCGGTACACGGTCGGCAATCCGCGCACCTCGAAGAACCGGGCCACCGCCTCGTTCGCGGCGAGCATGAACTCCTCCACCAGCCGGTGCGCGTCGTTGCGCGGCCGGCGCACGATCTCCGCGACCTTTCCCTCGGCGTCGAGGACGATCTTCGCCTCGGGGAGATCGAAGTCGATGCTCCCGCGCTGCTGCCGCTGGGCGGTGAGCTTCCTGGAGAGCTCGTGCGCGGTGCGGAGGTCGTCGAGGAGCGGCCCGAGCGCCGGGTCCGCATCGCCGCCCAGCGCCTCGGCGACCCGGGTATAGGTCAGGCGCGCGTGGCTGCGCATCACCGCTTCGTAGATGTCGGCCTGCAGCGGCTTCCCGCCCTTGTCGAGCGCGAGATCGCACACCATGCACAGGCGATCGACGTCGGGGTTCAGCGAGCAGATCCCGTTCGACAAGCGCTCCGGCAGCATCGGCAGCACCGTCCCGGGGAAATAGACGCTGGTCGCGCGCCGGAGCCCCTCGCGATCGAGCGGCCCGCCCGGACGGACGTAGTGGGCCACGTCCGCGATCGCCACCACCAGCCGGTAGCCGCCCGGGGTCCGTGACACGTGAACCGCGTCGTCGAAGTCGCGGGCGTCCTCGCCGTCGATGGTGACGAGCGGCAGGTGGCGCAGATCGCGGCGGCCCGCGATCTCGTCCGGGTGCACGTGATCGGGGACGCTCTGGGCGGCGATCGACGTCGCCGGATCGAACTCGTCCGAGAAGCCCTCCGCGTACGCGCTGGCGAGGATCTCGAAGCGGGGATCGCCGCTGTTTCCCAGCACGGCGATGATCTCTCCGTGCAGCGCGCCCTCCACCTCGCGGCGGAGGCGTACCTTCACCATCTCGCCGTCGTGCGCGCGGGGATGGCGCGGGACCTGGATGTTCTCGCTCAGGTTGCGGTCGTGCGGGATCACCCAGGCCGCCTGTCCCTTCGCCTGGTAGATGCCGAGCGCGAGCTGGCGGCGCCGCTCCACGGTCTCCAGCACCTCCGCCGCCAGTCGCCCGTCGCGGCCGCGGATGGCGCGGACGCGCACCACGTCGCCGTCGAGCGCGCCCTTGATGTGCTGCGGCGGCACGAAGAGATCGTTCTCGCGCCCGCCGTCGCCGAGCAGCGGCGAGACGAACCCGTAGCCTTCGGACTTGATGTGGATGACGCCCGTCGCTTCCGCGCCGGGCTTGCGCGCGGGCGCCGCGACCGTCTTCTCCCGCCGCTGCCGCGCCCCTTCCACCAGCACCGCCGGCGCGCGCCGCGCAGGCAGAGGCGCGTCGCGCTTCTCCTCCGCGTCAGCAGCGGCCTTGGCGCGCTTGTGCGCTTCCCGATAGACGTGGCCGTCGAAGCGCGCGCGGCCCTGATCGAGCAGTCCCGAGAGCGCGCGGCGCAACGGTTGGCGCTGCGCCTGGCCGAGGCGGAGCTGGCCCGCGAGCTGTTTCAACGACAAACCCTTCCCGCCCGCCCGGTGCAGCGCGGAGAGAAGGTCCTCTGGATCGATGTTCATGAAAGGCAGTTCTAGACTTTCTTGGGCACGATGTCGGCAGCGGGCGCGGAAGCGGCGGCCGCCGTGTCGGCCTTGGAGCAGGAAAATCCGGGCACGTGCTTGCCCAGGAACGACGAGAGCGAGCTGACCAGCTCAGGCGGCATCTCCGCCGCGAGGGCGTGCCGGCAAAGCTTCCGTGTGGCCCGGTAGGTGCGCACGAAGGTGATGCAAGGTGGGCAAAGGCTCAGGTGGTCTTCCAGCGCCTTGGAACGCTCGGGCGAGAGCGTGCCCTCGATGTACTCCCCGAGCAGGTCGACACAGTCCTTGCAATGCTGAATGGGGCTCGTCAACGGGCGCTTCCTGTGGGAGTCGTCAGAGGCGGCCAGGACATCCTAACCGACCTGCATGCAAAGATGCACTCGCCGAATGGCGGATTCGCAGGTTCCGGTCATTTCGCGGGAGCGTCGAAGAACTCGCCGAGCTTCTCCCGCAGCGCGAGCCGCGCGCGGTGGAGCCGGCTCTTCACCGCGGGCACCGTGAGATCCAGCGCG
>DASREU010000257.1:0-5291 GCA_035651935.1 Myxococcales bacterium
ATGCGACTCTCTGGCGGCACGCGGAGGGCCGCCGCCAGCACATGGTCCTGTTCGTCGTCCTCCTCGTCGCCGCGCAAGTGGTTCGCCTCTCGATCCCGTGGCTGTTCGGCGATGCCGTCAATGCGCTCCAGGCGCACGGGATGGCAGGGATCCCGCAGGCGCGCAACGACCTCCTCCTCATGCTCGCCGCGGTGTGCATCGCCTGGACGATGCATGGTCCCGCGAGGATCCTCGAGCGGTTCACCGCCCTGGTCGTGCGCGAGAGGTTCGCCGACGCGCTTCACCTGAAGGCGCTCTCGCTCCCGGTCCGCTGGCACGAGCGGCACCACTCGGGCGACACGCTGCACCGGATGACGCGCGCGACCAGCTCGCTGGCCTCGTTCGCGCAGTCGCAATTCATCTACCTGCAGAACACGGTCAGCATCGTCGGGCCCATCGCCGCGCTGTTCCTGATCTCGCGCGCGACGGGCGCCGTGGCGCTGGCCGGCTACGTCGCCATCGCTCTCTTCGTCGTGCGCATCGACGGGTTGATGGTCCAGCTCGTCCGCGAGGAGAATCGCGCCGAGCGCCGCTACAACTCCGCGCTGGTCGACTGCCTGGGCAACATCGCCACCGTGGTGACGATGCGGCTGCAGGACCCGATGCGGAACATGCTCCGCTCGCGCCTCGTCGCCGTGTTCGCCCCGTTGCGCCGGAACATCGTCTTCAACGAGGTCAAATGGGGCGGCATCGATCTCCTGAACAGCGGGATGCGCACCGGACTGGTGGCGCTCTACGCCTGGCTCGACTACCGCGCCCGGGGGACCATCAGCGTCGGCACGGCGGTGGTCGTGCACCAGTACTCGCAGCAGATCGGAAACGTGGTCGCGGCGATGGCGATGCACTGGAACGATCTGGTGCGGCAGAAGACCGAGGTGGCGGAGATCGAGCCCATGCTGGCCAGCCCGCCGCGTCCGGCCGACACCACCTCGATCCCGGACGGCTGGCAACAGATCCGGGTGAGCGGTGTCCGGTTCGCGCACCCGGCTGCGACCCGCGGGCAGCCGGCGCTCGACGACGTGTCCCTGGAGCTTCGCCGCGGCCAGAGAATCGCGCTGATCGGGGAGAGCGGGGCGGGAAAGAGCTCGCTGCTCCGCGTCCTGGCCGGAGTGGTCGATGCCGAGCGGATCTCGATCGCGGTGGACGGGAAGCGCCAACCCGCGCTGAAGCACCTCGGCGCGGCGTCGCTGCTTCTCCCCCAGGATCCGGCCGTCTTCGAATCCAGCGTGCGGGAAAACGTCACCATGGGGTTGGCGTACGCGGACCTGGAGATCGAGCGCGCCTGCGAGATGGCCGGATTGATGCCGGTGATCGCCCAGCTCCCGCAGGGATTCGACACCCTGATCTCCGAGCGCGGGGTGAATCTCTCCGGCGGGCAGAAGCAGCGGCTTGCGCTCGCCCGGGGACTGCTCGCGGCGAGGGGGGCCGGCATCGTCCTGCTCGACGAGGCGACCAGCAGCGTGGATGCGTCCACCGAGGCGGAGATCTACCACCGGGTGATGACCGCGTTCGCGGGCGCCTGCATCGTCTCGTCGGTCCACCGCCTGCACCTGCTCCGGCGGTTCGATACCGTCCTGGTGATGGAGAATGGCCGCATCGTCGACGGCGGGGCGCCGGACGAGCTGAAAGAGCGCCGCCCCGATCTGTTCGCCCACTCCGCGATGGAGACCGATCGCGAGACGCGCGCGGCCTGACTACCCGCCTCGCGCGAGGGCGCCGGCCTTCTTCTTCATCCGCTTCTCCAGCGCCTTGCAGGGGTCCTCGCGCTCCGCGGCAGGCGTGAACACCGCGAAGTCGAAGGGGAGCTTCGAGACATTGAACGCCGCGGCGTATTCCTCCGGAGCCTGCATCGCCGGAGAAACCTCGAGGAACGCGACGCTCACGGCGCGCCGTCCGGGCGCGAGCACCGCGAGGTGCACCGGCACGCCGCGATCGGTGCGCACGTGGCCGGAACCGGCGATGAGGATGCTGCCCGACTGCGAGGCCGCCATCCGCATGGCGAGCTGCGCATCTCGCGCGCGCTGGGCCAGGGCCATCGGGCCGAGCATCGTCTCGGGGAGATAGCCGCAGTGCTCCGCCTGCATCTCTGCGCGCTCCGCGGCCAGCACTTCGGGGGAGGGCTCGCCTTCGCGCTGCAGCAGCGCCGCGATCTGCGGCGGGAGCTTCGCCGGTCCGCCGGTCACGATCGCGCTCATCTCCGCCCTGGTGAAGTTGCCCGCGACGATCGGCAGCCCCGCCTCGAACGCCGCGTCGAAGACGGGACGGTACAGGGAGAAGTCGGGCCAACCGCTGTGTGCCCAGTCCACCGCTGCCGCCAGCGCATCGGAGCTGCGCGCCGCGGCGTCGATCGCAGGCTGCTGGCTGACGTCGAGCATCTCGAAGACGATCGCAGGCTTCCGCCCTTGCGTCGCGACGCGCACCAGCCGGGCTTCCAGCGCGTGGTGATCGGGGTTGTCGTGCGTCTCGCCGAGCAGGACGAAGTGCGCGGCCCGGACCGCGGTGTCGAGCGCCTGCTCGTCGACGAAGGCGCTTCCGTTCCAGATCTTGCCGGTGAGCGGGTGGTCGCGGTGCAACGGCGCGCGCCAGGGAGAGGAGGCGCAGGCGAGCACCGCGCAGAGGGCCACGATCCGCATCGCCGGACCATACACCGCGGCCGGCGCGCGCACGGAACGTGCGGTCACGACGCCGCTTGCACTGGCTCGAGCGCGGGCGCACCGTCGGGGCCGACCAGCTCGCGGACCAGCGACGCGAGCCGCCGGGCGGCGGCGCCGAGAGGGCGCGGGATGTAGAGAGCAAATCCCACCGACGGCAGCGCCGGAAGGTTCTCGTCGACCCCCAACACTTCGATGCTGCCGGACTTCAGCAGCGCCGTCCTGCAGCCCACGGCGAAGCCCGCCTCGAGGGCGGCCCTGAGCCCCAGCAGGCTGGGCGTGCGCAGGACGACGGTGAACGGGCGGCCCTGGCGGCGCAAGGACTCGGCCGCGGCCTCGATGTACCCACACGCCGGATCGAGCACGGCGAGCGGCAGCGGATCCTTCTGCGCGACTTCGCGATGCCCCAGCCACACCATCGGCTCGCGCCGGATCTCGCGCAAGGCACGGGCTCCGCTGAAGCAGACCGCGAAATCGAGGTCGCCGCTCCGCGCCTGCTCGAGAAGCGCGTCCGATCGAGCGACCTGCACGTGGAGGGCGACTCCGGGGTACCGGCGCGCGAAGCCGGCAAGGGCGCGCGGGAGCAAGGAGTCGGCCAGGTCCTGGACGGTGCCGAAGCGGACGGGGCCTTCCAGCCTCTCGCTGCGCATCGCGGCGTAGGCTCGCTCGCTGGTCTGGATGACGTCGCGCGCGTGTGCGACGAGCGCTTCGGCGGCGCCGGTCAGGACGTGCTCGCGGCCGCGGCGGCGGAACAGGGGCTGCCCGACCAGGGACGAGAGCTTCGTCATCTGCAAGCTGACGGCCGAAGGAGTCCGACCCACGACCTGCGCGGCCTTCGCCATCGATCCGGTCTCGACCGTGGCGATGAACGTCTGCAAGAGCTCGATGGGAAAGTGCTTCATCTCCCTCTCCTCCGCAGGCGTTCATATCGCGATCACCCTGGCGTCGGTGCAGGAGGAGCCTGCAGCGATGCAGGACGCCCGGAGGTGTTCCCCTTGACAGCCTCAAGACGACCGGTCATATTATGCCCCATGCCGAGGCCCAGCCTGCGCGAGCAGCTCCTTGCCGCCGGTCTCGAGACCTTCCACCTGCGCGGCTTCAACGCGACCAGCGTCCAGGACATCACCGACGCGGCCGGCGCCCCGAAAGGGTCGTTCTACAACCACTTCGAGAGCAAGGAAGCGCTGGCCGCGGAGGCCGTGCGCAAGTACGTCGAGGCCGGGAAGGTCCACCGGGAGATCCTGCGCGACGACAAGCTGCCTCCTCTGCGGAGGTTGCGGAAGTACTTCGAGACGCTCAGCCAGGCCGTGGTCAAGGCGGGCTTCGCCTCCGGGTGCCTGCTGGGAAACTTCGGCACCGAGCTGTCCACGCAGAGTCCGCTCGTCGCGCGCCGGGTCCGCGAGGCGTTTGCCGCATGGTGCGACATGCTCGCGTCCGTCATCGCCGAGGCCCAGAAGGCAGGCGACGTCTCCACCCGCTTCTCGCCCGAATCACTCGCGGAGTTCATCATCGACGCCTGGGAGGGCGCGATCCTGCGCGCCAAGCTCGCGAAGAGCCGCGCGGCGCTCGACGTTTTCCTCGAAGTCACCTTCAGCAGGATCCTCGCCTAGGAGTTTTTTTCGCACCATTTAAGACGACCGGTCATCTTCACGAGGCAAGCGTGACCCGGGACCCTGGGTCCCCGGGAATCCAGCAAGCGAAGCAGAGGAGGTCATATGTCGGGATGGAAGACGATCGCAGTGGCAGCCGCGCTGACAGGGTGCGCGGGCGTGCAGACGGCGCAGCAGCGTAATTTCGCCTCCGGCCATTGGGTCGGCGAGGTCGATCGCGACGGCTGGACACAGCCGGTCGCGCTGGACATCGAGAGGGACCACGGCGCCCTGCGCGGACAGTGGCGCACGGTGAAGGAGACTCCGAGGCAGGCGATCCAGAACCTCGCCGTCCAGGGAGACGAAGTCCGCTTCGAGACCGACACGGTCCGCTTCGTCGGTCACGTCGACGGGAGCAGGCTCTCGGGCACGCTGACCGACAAGGTCGCGGCTGCCCCGCTGGGCGAGCTCTCCGCCATCAACACGGACCGGTATTCGCCGGCCAGCGAGTGGTCCGCGCCCGAGCTGCCGTGAGTCCGCGTGAACGCCCCGGCCTGCCGCTCGTCCGCGCTGGCCGGGGCTTCAGGCTTCCGCCACCGCCGGGGACAGCCCGACGGTTTCGAGCAACTTCCTGAACTCGGCCTTGGCGACCGCCTTCGCGAGCCCCTCCTCGGGCAGGATGATCTTCTTGCGCACGAGGTCGATCAGCGCGTCGTTCAGGGTGAGCATGCCTTGCCCGCGGCCGGTCTGCATCGTCGAGGCGAGCTGGAAGGTCTTTCCTTCGCGGATCAGGTTCGAGACCGCGCTGTTCGCGAGGAGCACCTCGCGCGCGGCGACCCTGCCGCCCCCGGCCTTCTTGCACAGCGTCTGGGTGATCACCGCCTTCAGCGATTCGGAGAGCATCATCCGGATCTGCGACTGCCGGTCGGCCGGGAACTGATCGATGATCCGGTCCACCGTCGAAGGGGCCGTGTTCGTGTGCAGGGTCCCGAACACCAGGTGTCCGGTCTCC
>DASREU010000258.1:0-11062 GCA_035651935.1 Myxococcales bacterium
GGCCGGCTCCTCGGAGCAGAACGCGTCGAGGCCATCGTGGCGGCTGCGCGCGGAGCAAATGGCGACGTGGTCGCGGTCCGCCGGCGCCTGGCATTTCCGGCGGCGCTCGCGGAGATCCGGCTGGCGATCATGGCTGGCACCACGACCGCGGCGCGCGGAGCGCGGCGCGGGGTGTAGGGCGCAGCTGCGCCCGGTGGCGTGGGCGGCGGTCCGCGTGGGGAAGCTCGAGGATCGCCGCTGGCAGAGATCCGCTGGCGATCGATCATGGCCAGCACCGCGGCCACCGCCGCGGAGCGTGGCGCGGGGTGGAGGGCGCGGCTCCGCCCGGGAGGTGTGGCGTGGCGAGGTCAGCGCGCGCGGAAGCTCGAGGATCGGCGCCGACCGCGTCATGAACCAGCGACAGGCGATCAGCATGTCCTGGTGCGAGTCCACGAAGAAATGTGTGTACTTTCCATATGTTCCATTGATTGCCGCCCGTCGTTGGGGAAGCTATCGTCGCCACGATTCGCAAAAGGTGCGTCAAAGTCCGGCGTGCCAGCGGACACGGGTATCCAGCGAGGCCGCGGACTTGTTCCGGAACGAGTCGAGCGTTTCGAGGCCAGGGCGCGTCATGAACCGCGTCATGACTCCGTTGCGCGAGCCACCGATGCGCTCGGCCTTGGTCGCACCGGAGGAGATCGTCAACCCCAGCGGATTCCGATCGCTTTACTCGCCAGGAAGTGCGGATCGCCCAGCCACCGCAAAGGCGCGACAGCGACGCATCGGACTCCGAGCGCGTCAAAGATGGCGCCACCTGGATGCGGGCTTTCGGCCGTGGGCGTCGGCAGTCGTCGATGCCGGAGGATCGCTTCGCGATCGATTGAACCGCGGCGAGGGCCCGAAAGTGCGTCATCGAATCTGGGGACCGGCGCCCACGCGACAACCCGGTCGGCAGCCGCCGCTGACCGCTCGTGACCCGTGGCAAGGCATTGCAATGTCTACATACTTTCGGCATCCGAAAAGGTGCGGTCCGACGCTTCAGCGAACCTTGAAGATTCACCTCGCTCCCATGGACCGCGTCAAAGTCCAGGGTTCGTGAGCGAGCGCGAGCAGGCGGCGCGACGGATGATCCGTCGACATTTGAGCTCGTCCCGGGACGAGTCCTCCGACCGGGCCGCGTCGGCCCCAGGTTCAGCTTGGAGTGCTGGGGTCGATCCACCGCTCGCCGCCACCTGCTCGCTGAGCAGCCCTCGCCGCTCGGCGACCAGCAGACGGTCTCGGCCCGGCGCGTGGAGCAAGGGCCGGGATCCGACGAGCCGGAGCCCGGCTCGCGCGTCCGGATCGCGGCGCCTTGTTCGAACTCGCCCCGGGGCGAGTTTCGCTGGGTCGCCTGGGCGGCCGCGGATCGATCCTGCTGCGGGAGGTCGCTGTCGACCCCGCGCTGCGCGTCCGCGCAGCGCGGTGGTTAGAACGGGATGTCGTCTTCGGCGGCCTTCGGGGCTCCTGCCGGAGCTTCGTCCATTCCAGGGGGCGGGCCGCCGAAGTCGTCGGCCGGGGCGGCGCCGCCGCGCGAGGCTCCGCGGCCGCCGCCGCGGTCGCCGCCGGCGAGGAAGACCACGCCGCCTACAGGGTTGGCGACCACCTCGGTGGTGAACTGCTTGGCGCCTTCCTTGTTCGTCCACTCGCGGGTCTGCAGGCGGCCTTCCACGAACACCTGGCGTCCCTTGGAGAGGTACTCGCCGCAGGCCTCGGCCGCCTTGCCCCAGACGACCACGCGGTGCCACTCGGTCCGCTCCTGCTTCTGGCCCGACTTGTCCGTCCATGCCTCGTTGGTGGCGACCGTGAAGTTCGCCACCGCCGCGCCGCTCGGGGTGTACCGCACCTCGGGATCGCGGCCCAGATTGCCGACCAGGATGACCTTGTTGACGCTGCCTGCCATTCTTGCCTCGCTTCGGATTTGAGGGACGCACCCTAACACAGGGGCCCGACAAACACTGCCGGCAAACACCGCGGCGGGGCGGCGCGCGGCGCAGGGTCCCGCGTCCCCGGAGACAGGGAGTCAGCCGTTCGGCCGCCGAGGATCTATCCGCCGCCCGGACACGCCGTCGACTGCCCGGTGCACACCGCGGCGGCGGGCTTCGTATCGGTCGCCGGCGTGACGAGCACGGCGGGATTCGTCCGCAGCGCCGAAGGATCGGGCGCGGCACGAGCCGCCGCCGGGAGTGGAGGCGCTGGAGCGGGAGCCGGCGCCACCGATGCCGCCGACACGACCGGCGACTGCGCGACCACCTCCGCGCTGCGCACCGGGCGGTGCTCGAGCACCGCGAGCCAGCCTTCGGTCTGCGCTTCGGGTGCGTCGGGCTGCCCCACCGTCTTGCGCAGCGTCTGCGCCAGCGGGTACCGCGTCGCATCCGTCCCCGACTGCTCGAGGCCCGCCGCCACCAGCTCGATGGCGGCCTGCGCCAGCGGCGTGGACGCGATCCGCAGCGCCGCGAGCATCTCGTCCGGCGACGCGTCGCCCACTTCCACCAACCCATCCGAGAGCAGCGCCGCGAGCTGCTCGTCCCGTTCGGCGCCGCGGGCGAGCGGCGCCAGGGCGAAGAGCCGCGCCAGCGCTTCGCCGCTACCGTCGACCGCGAGGTCGAGAAGCGACGACACCGCCGGGACGGGCAATCCCAGCTCGCGGGTGACGCTGCGGAGCCGCAGGAACAGGTCGGGCGAGGTCGGCATCGCCTCGAGCAGGGCCCCGCCGCCCTGGTCCGGATCGCTCCGGTAGACGGCGTCGGCGAGCACGATCCGCAGCAGCGGGTCTCTCTCGCTGCGCAGCGCCGAGCGGAGGAAGGGAAGGTTCTTCCTGTCGCCCGCCGAGGCGAGCGCCGCGTAGGTGGCGATCCGCGCCTTCAGCTCCGAAGGCGCGGCGTCCTGCGGCGCGGTGGCCGCGGCCAGCGCCGCCTCCCGCGCGCCGACCTCCGGCGCGCCGAGCGCCGCCAGCATCCCGCCCAGCCGATCGATGGAGGAGATGATCGGCGCGCTCTTGCCGGACCAGTCGTTCACCATCACCGAGAAGACGAAGCGCTCTCCCCCGAGGCTCTGCACGTACCCCGACAGCGCGGTGACCCTCTCCAGCGTCCCGGTCTTCGCGCGCAGGCGCCCCGCGGCGTCCGTCCCTTCCATGCGCAGGCGCATGGTTCCGTCGCGCGCCGCGATGCCCAGCGAGGAGACGAATTCCGAAGCCACCGGGAAGCGCTTCCACACGGCCTGCAGCAGCGTCGCCAGCTGCCGCGCGGTGAACCGGTTCGTGTCGTTGAGCCCGCTGCCGTTCTTCAGGACGTACGTGCCGCGTGGAATCCCCAGCTCGGCGAGCAGATCCTCCTCCACCTCCAGCCCCTTGGACCAGGAGCCCGGCGTCCCCTTCAGCTCCGCGCCGAGCGTCTTCACCACCATCTCGGCGATGAAGTTGGAGGAGACCTTGTTCATGTCCCGGATGATCGCCGCCAGCTCGGCGGAGTCGTAGCTCTGGATCAGGAGCGCCGTCTGCGGCGCGATCCCGCGCTTCACCCGGCCCGTGACGCGGATGCCGCGCTGGCGAAGAAGCATGCGCAGGGTCTGGCCGTAGTAGAAGCCGGGGTCGCCGACCCGCCGGTACATCACCGCCGCGGGCGCGTGCAGCGGGATCCGGCCCTCGACCAGGATCCGGGTCCGGTCGCCTTCCGCCACCGTGTGGGGCCGCAGCTTGCGCCGGCCGTTCGCCCGCACCGTGGTCACCCGCGCGTCGACGATGAAGTAGTCGCGCGCATCCGGCTCCACTTCCACCCGTGCGCGGGCGCCCAGCCGGTCTCCGGGCGTGATGTAGATCGCGACCGAGTTGTGGTTGAGCGAGAGAGCGCCGACTCCCGCCGCCCAGGCCTTGTCGCTGACCTCCTGCTCCCAGCCGGGCCCGAACTGCTCGCGATCGAAGAACGAGTCGTCGAGCACGATCTCGCCCACGCTGCGCACGCCGCGGTGCCAGAGGTCGGAGACCAGCGCGTCGAGCCGCTCGGTGTTCACCGAGGGATCCCCTCGCCCTTTGACGTAGAGGATCCCGATCCGGCCCCGCTGCAGCGGCTTGTCCGAGAGGAAATCGGTGGTGAAGCGGTACTCGGGCCCGAGCCGCAGGAGACCGGCGGCCGCGGTCACCAGCTTGGTGTTCGAGGCAGGATTGAGGAGATCGTCGGCGTTGCGCGAGTAGACCACCTGCCCGTCGTCGAGCGATTCCACCTGCATCGAGACGCGCGCGTTCGAGAGCGGCGGTTGCGCGAGCAACTGCTCGACTGCCTTGCGCAGCGCTTCACGATCGGACTGTCCCGCCACCGCCGCGAGCGGCGTCAGGAGCAGCAACACCACCGCCAGAACCCTTCGCACCGTTGTACCCTCGGGGGTCGCGCTACCGCCCGGAATGGTATCAGCCGTTCGCCTGCCCGGCAACAAAACTGTCGGGTAATCAAACGTTTGCGCCATAACCAGGCGGGCGAGCTGCGCACGCCGGGCCGCATGCTGGCACAACAACCGGACTTTCCAGCGGCATCCCGCCGTGCGAGAGTCGGCGCCGCTTTTTCGGCCCAGGGGTATGGCAATGGACGCGTTCGACCGACAGGCAGCGCGCTGCGTGTTCGCCGGCATCAAGGGCCACACCGCAACGCCCGCGGAGCTCGACCTGATCCGCCGCGGAATCGGCGGGGTGATCCTCTTCGGCCGCAACGTGGCCGATCCCGCGCAGGTCGCGGAGCTGTCGCGCAGCCTGAAGGCGGCGGCCCCGGGGCCGCTCCTGATCTGCATCGATCAGGAAGGAGGCCGGGTGCAGCGGCTCAAGGCGCCGCACTGGACGACCTGGCCGAGCATGCGGCGGATCGGGGAGATCGACGAGCAGGGCGGGATCGCAGGCTTCAACGGCACCGCCGTCGCCGAGAGGCTGGGCCAGATGATGGCGGAGGAGCTGTCCGCCTGCGGCGTCGACCTCGACTTCGCTCCGGTGGTCGACGTGGACACGAACCCGAAGAATCCGGTGATCGGCGACCGCTCGTTCTCGCGCGACCCCCGCAAGGTAGCGCGGCTCGGAATCGCGCTTGCCGAGGCGATGGAGCGCGCCGGCGTGGCGAGCTGCGCGAAGCACTTCCCCGGGCATGGGGACACATCGCAGGACTCGCACCTGACCCTGCCCCGGCTGGCGCACGATCCGAACCGGCTCTGGCAGGTGGAGCTGGTGCCGTTCGTCGCGGCCGCGCGCGCCGGCCTGGCCTCGGTGATGACCGCGCACGTCCGGTTCGAGACCTTCGATCGCTTGCCGGCGACGCTCTCTCCCGTCTCGCTGCGGCTGCTCCGCGAGGACGTCGGGTTCCGCGGCTGCTGCATCTCCGACGATCTGGAGATGCGCGCCATCTCGGAGACCTGGGGCGTCCCCGACGCCGCCGAGCTTGCGATCGACGCCGGCTGCGACGCGGTGCTGGTCTGCCACACCCTCCAGCGGCAGCACGACTCGATCGATGCCATCGCCCGCGGCGCGCGCTCCGGCCCCTTGTCGCGCGAGCGCCTCGTCGAGGCCGATGCCCGGGTGCAGACGCTGCAGAAGTTCGCCCGCCCGGCGAGCGCCGTGAACCCCGCGGCGGCGGCCTCGGCGTGCGGCACCCCGGAACACCGCAAGTTCGCCGACGAGCTGTTCGCCGCGGCCGCGCTCGCCGAGCGGCCCATCGATCCCACCGAACGGCGCGCGTAGCCGACCGGTGTTCAGCGGCGCGTGAGCGCGCCTTCGCCGAGCAGCGCCAGCGCCCCGAGCAGGAGCAGGCCGCTCCAGAGCGGCGTCCCTTGCGTTCCCTGCGCCGCAGCGGAGGAGGCCGCCACCTGCGCCGAGCCCGACCCGCCCAGCTGCGACTTCAGCTCGGCCTCGTCGACGCGGCGCAGATCGCTTTCCTTGGGATCGAGGGTGGCGACGAAGGTGAGCGTCGGATCTTCGCGCGGCTGCACTCCCGGCGGAGCGACCAGGGCGTGGTACTGCCCCGGCGCCGCGAGCGGGATGATCGCATCGTCGGGATGCGAGGTCTCGCGGCGGAAGGCGATCTCGCCGTCCGGCCCGAGCACCTTGGCCACCCGGGTCCCCGCGGGAGCGGTCAGCGTCCGCTCGCCGCCGACCGCGCCCGGAGCGGGCTGCCGCTGCTCCAGCGCATCGCCGAGCCAGCTCACCGCCTGCTGGAGGACGGGAAGGAAGGAGACGCGGATCGGCCAGTCCGTCCAGGTCCGTGAGGCGGAGCTGGTGTAGAGGAGCACGCGCCCCGCGCCCGACCGGCGTTCGATCAGCGCCGGCGCGCCGTCGTCGTACGACGCGACCGTGTGCGCGTCGCCCTCGGGCTTGAGGAGCGCGTAGCGGAAGGTGCGCGCGCTCTCCAGGCCCTCGCGCTCCGCGGGTCCGAAGATGCGGAACAGCGGGTGGGTCCATTCGATCACCCCGAATCGCGCCGCGTGCTCCTCCGCCCCTTGCGCACCCGGCTCCGCCGCGGTCTTGATCAGGTGCAGCGGCCGCGGCAGCAGATCGCCGAAAGCGTCGTTGTACGCGTCGGGATCGACGTGGTCGCCGAGGGCGATGAAGAGCCCGGCGCCCCGGTGCTGCACCACCTGCCGCAGCTTCTCCGCGAAGGCCTTCGGAGGCGCCGCGATGTTGAGCAGCAGGATCACGTCGTAGCCGTCGAGCGGCGCATTGACCGCGGCGTCCGCGTCGAGCGTCTGCGCATGGATCCGCCCCCCGGTGCGCGCCGGCGCCAGCGCCGCCTCCACGAAGAAAGCCTCGTCGCGTGAGCGCAGGCTCGAGGGCGCCCCGTCGACGATCAGCGCCTTCACGTCGCGCGGCACCTGGACCACGAAGTCCTGCCCGTCGTCCTCGTCGAGGCCCTGCGCCTCCTCGCGCGCGAGCTCGATCCGCCCGGTGACGACCCCCGCGGGCAACACCGCTCCCAGCGTCTTCTTCGCCGTCCCCCGGGCGGGCACGTCGACGAACCCCTTCGCCACCGTGTTCGCACCCACCTTCAGCGAGACCTGCAACCCGCTGATCGGCTGCGCGCCGGAGTTCGCGACGGTGGCGACCACCTCGTATCCGCGCGGCCCGAGCGACGCCGACGGCCGCACCGCGGTGGCGACGATGGCGGCGTTGGGCAGCTCGCTGCCGCGCGCCGCGTCCACCAGCACCACGTTCGGGCGGATCCCCGCCGTCCCCGCAGGAGCGTTCGCCGGCGGGGGCACGAGCGGCGGAGGCGCCTCCAGGCGGATGGAGTGCGCCGCGAGATCCGTCAGCGCGATGATCCGCTTGCCGGCGACCGGGCTCTCGCCGAGCGCCTTCGCGGCTGCCGCCAGACATCCGGTCAGGTCGCTGGAGAGATACGTCGGCTGCGCCGATTGCAGCGTGCGCCGGACAGCGAGGCGATCGAACGAGGGCGCCGCCATCGCCGGGCCGACGAAGCCCGCCGGACCGGCGCAGAGCCCTGCGGTGGCGGGCTCGTCCGGACCGAGCCGATCGAGCGCGGCGAGCGCCTCGGCGCGCGCCCTTTCGAACAAGGTCTTCGACCCCAGGCGGTACCGCATCGAGAGCGAGGCATCGAGCACCAGCGCCGTCGCCTGCGGTCCCGTCGCCTGCGCTGCCTGCACCCCGCGGGGCTTGATCGACGGGCGCGCCAGCGCGAGCGCCACCGCCGCGATCAGCAGGCAGCGCAGCGCGAGCAGGAGGATCTGCCGCAGCCGCAGCCGGCGCGCCTTCTGGCGCTGCGAGCGGAGCACGAACTCGATCGCCCCGAAGCTGAGCGGCCGCGGCCGGCGCTGGTTGAAGAGGTGCACCAGGATCGGCAGCGCGATCGCCAGGAGTCCCCAGAGGTACGCAGGGTGCGCGAACTGGAGCATCAGGCCGCCTCGCGCCGGGCGAGGAGCTTGAGCAGGACCCGGTCCGGGGGCGCGTCGGTCCGGATCTGCTCGACCTCCACGTCCGCGCGCGCCAGCTCCTTGCGCGTCTCCTCGAGGAAGCGCCGCATCTCCGAGAGGTAGCTCTCGCGGATCTGCCGCGGCTGCGCCTCGATCTGCCGGTCGTCCTCCATGGAGAGGAAGCGCGTGGGATCGTCGAAGGGGAAGTCCAGCTCCTCGGGATCGTGGGTCTGGAGGAGAAGCACGTCGTGCCGCCGCGAGCGGAGCATCTTCAGCGCCCGGATGCTCTGGTCGGTGGTGTCGAACAGATCGCTGATCACGATCACCAGCGCGCGCCGCCCCGCCTTTTCGGCGGCGAAGTCCACCGCCGCCGGGATCAGCGTCGGCCCGCTCCCCTGCGCTCCCTCCAGCATCCGGAGCAACTCCTGCACGTGCGGCGCCGAGGAGGCGAAGGGGAGGAAGTGGCGCACGCCGGTCCAGGTGCCGCCCTCGCCGGCGATGCACAGCCCCGCCTGGTCGCCCTGCCGGGAGAGCAGGTACGCGAGCGCGCCGGCGCAGACGGCGGCGTACTGCAGCTTCGTCATCGGCCCGCGTCCGTACGCCATGCTGCCGCTGGCGTCGACCAGCAGCAGCGCGCGGAGGTTGGTCTCCATCTCGAACCGCTTGACGTAGTACTTGTCGAGCTTCGCGAAGGCCCGCCAGTCGATGTGGCGGATCTCGTCGCCCGGCGCGTACTCCTTGTGCTCGGAGAACTCCACCGACTGGCCGTGGTGCGGGCTCTTGTGCAGTCCGGTGAGCACCCCTTCCATCACCTTGCGCGCCCTTACTTGCAGCGGGCCCAGCCGCGCCAGCAGGGCCGGATCGAGGGTCACGCCTTCGTCTCGCGCAGGAGCTCCGCGATCACCCGTCGCGAGTCCACCCCTTCGGCCTCCGCGTGGAAGTTGGTGATCACGCGGTGGCGCAGCACCGGCTCGACCAGCGCGCGCACGTCCTGCACGTCGGCCGCGGGGCGCCCCTGCAGCGCCGCGCGCGCCTTGGCCGCGAGGATCAACGCCTGCGAGGCGCGCGGCCCCGCGCCCCAGCTGACGTGGTCCTTCACGTGCTTGCCGGCGTTGTCCTGCGGCCGGGTCTTGCGCACGAGATCGACGGCGTGGCGGATCACGTGCTCCGCGGCCGGGACCCGCAGCACCAGCTCCTGCAGGCTGCGGATCTGCTGCGGCGAGAGCACCTTCTCCACCTGCGGCTGTCCGCCGGAAGTGGTGGCGCGGACGATCTGCACTTCCTCGTCGGCGCTGGGATACCCGACGTCCACCATGAACATGAACCGGTCGAGCTGCGCCTCCGGCAGCGGGTACGTGCCTTCCTGCTCGATCGGGTTCTGGGTGGCGAAGACGAGGAACGGCTCCTCCAGCGGATACGTCCGGCCGCCCGCGGTGACCCGGTGCTCCTGCATCGCCTGGAGCAGCGCCGCCTGCGTCTTCGGCGGGGTGCGGTTGATCTCGTCCGCCAGGAGCACGTGCGCGAAGACGGGCCCGGGGACGAAGCGGAACGCGCGCCGCCCGGTGGTGTGGTCCTCCTCGAGGACGTCGGTGCCGGTGATGTCGCTCGGCATCAGGTCCGGGGTGAACTGGATCCGGTTGAAGGTGAGCGAGAGCGCCTCGGCGAGGGTGGAGATGAGCAGCGTCTTCGCCAGCCCGGGAACGCCGACGAAGAGGCAGTGGCCGCGGGAGAAGAGCGCGATCAGGAGCTGCTCGATCACCGCTTCCTGCCCGACCACGCGCTTGGCGATCTCCTGCGAGATGCGTCCCCGCGCGCGCGCCAGCTCCTCGATCAGCTCGGCGTCGGAGGCGAGAGCGCCGGGAACGCCGTTGATTGCCAGTTCACTCATGATGTCCCTTTTCCAGCGGGATTCCGGCCGAGAGGGCGAGCGCGTTGCGCTCCCACTCTTCCAGCGCCGCGTCCTTCAAGCCCTTGGCCACTTCGACGTAGATGGCGTGCAGATCGGGATCGAACGGGTCCACCGCGATCCCGTTGTCGAGCGCAACGCGCGCCTTGTCCAGCGCTCCTCGCTTGAGCAGGACGTGACCGTACAGCGCCTGCGCCGCCTCGTCGTCGGGGTCGTGCTCGACGGCCGCGCGGAGCGCCTCTTCCGCCTCGGCGAACCGGCCGAGCTGCATCTCCGAGAACGCGTACCGGCGCGAGAGCTGCGGCACCTCGCGCGGCAGGCGCGACCGGGCCCGCGCGTACTCCTTCGCCGCCGCGCCCCAGCGCTTGCGCGCGTAGAAGATCTCTCCCAGCCGCGCCGCGCGCTTTCCTTCCTGGTCGCCCGCGACGTCGGCGGCGGAAGGGTCGAGGGGAGGCGGCTCGGCCTTGCCTTTCGCGTCCTCCTTGAACACCAGCTTCTTCGCCAGCACCGGGCGCACCGCCTTCGGCGACGCCGCCTTCGTCCGCGGCTTCTTCACTTCCGCCCGCCAGTCGGCCTCGAACTCCGCGAAGCCCTTTCCATACGCCTGCGCGACCGCGTCTTCCTCGCCCATCCCTGCCGCCATCGCCGAGACCAGCTCGGTGAGCGCGGTCTGCCCTCCGCGCTGGTAGAGGAGGCGGATCGCCGCTTCCACCTCGGCGAAGGCGAGCGCCGCCTGCTCCTGCGTGGGAAGCATGGCGATCGACGGGTGCATCTTCGCGAAGGGGATCAGCTTTCCTTTCTTCGCCGCGTCCTGGAGGAGCGAGAGCGACATCTCGTCCACCGCCATCCCCGGGGCGCCGCGCCAGCGCGTCTCCAGGAACTTGGCGAGGCCTTCCTGCAGCCAGATCGGCACGGTGTTCCGGCCCTTCTGGGTGACGAGGTAATGGACGAACTCGTGGGAGACGGTGTCGAGCCAGGGATATCCGCGCAGGAGCGCCTTGGGGCTCGTCACCATCAACCGGTTGTACTTGCAGAGCGCGATGGTGCCGGAGTTCTTGATCTGCTCGACGGTCAGGGGCGAGACGTGGGCCAGCGACTTCGCCGAATCGTAGATCTCGACGCGGATCTTGTGCGCCGGCTGCACCCCGAGGTCCTTGGTCAGCCCCGCGTACGCCTTCTCCAGCGCTTCGAGCGCGTAGGGCCCGAGCAAGGTGTCCTTGCCGGGGCGGGTGCGGACCACGAAGT
>DASREU010000259.1:0-4586 GCA_035651935.1 Myxococcales bacterium
CGGCGCGGATCTCGCGCAGCGCATCGACCTGCGCTGCCCGCACCGGCCCCGGCGCGAGCAGAGGCTCCGCCGCGGCCGCGATCTTCTCCGGCGTGCACTCTGCCTGCAGCAACTCGGGAACGACGGCCCGCCCGGCGAGAAGGTTCACCAGCGAAATGAACTTCAGCCGCACCAGCAGCCGCCCGATCAGCCAGCTCACCCAGCTCGTCCGATACACCACCACCAGGGGGGTGAGCGCGAGCGCCGCCTCCAGCGTCGCCGTGCCGCTCGCGACGATCGCCGCGTCCGCCCCCGCCAGCACCTCCGGCGCGCGGCCGTCGACCAGCTCCACTCCAGCGGCCTCGCCGAGCAGCGCGCGATCGATCGTCGGCGCCACCGGCACCACCAGGCGCAACCCTGGATGCCGCTCCTGCAGCGCCCGCGCCGCCGCCAGCATCGCCGGCCAGATGCGCCGGATCTCCTGCGCCCTCGAACCGGGCAGGAGCGCAAGCGTGGGCGAGGCCCCCTTGTCCGGCAGCGCCAGCGCTCCGCGATGCGCATCCGCGACCGGATTCCCCACGTACACCGCCGGGACCTGGTTCTCCCGGTAGAACTTCGCCTCGAAGGGCAGGATCACCAGCATCCGCGCCACGTCGCGCGCGATCTGCCGGACCCGGTACCTGCGCCACGCCCAGACCGTCGGCCCGATGAAGTACGCGACCGGGATCCGCAGCTCGCGCAGCCGCCGCGCCAGGCGAAGGTTGAAGTCCGGGCTGTCGATCAAGAGCGCAGCGCGTGGCCGCCTCTCGCGCGCAGCGTCGCGCAGCGTATCCAGCGCCTCGAAGATCCGCGGCAGCGCCGGCAGCACCTCCGCGATCCCCATCACCGAGTGGTCCTCCGCCCGGACCAGCGCCTCGAATCCCTCCGCCCGCATCCGCGGACCGCCGGCGCCGAACGCCGCCAGCTCCGGCCGGAGCGCCTTCAGCTCCCGCAGGACGGACGCGCCGTGCAGGTCGGCCGACGCCTCCAGCGCGACCACCAGCAACTCCGTCACGCGAGCTGCTCGAGCTCGAGCCTGGGGCCGTCGTTCGCCAGCGCCTCGCGGACCAGCGCCACCAGCTGCAGCGCATCCTGCGGCGGCTGCCCGCGCGAACGGATCACGATCCGCACGTCCTCCGGGCGCGCGTACGGGTACAGCTCGCGCATCTTCCCGTCGAAGATGAAGCTGGCATACGCATTCAGCTTCTCTTGCAGCAGCCAGACCGCGCGCGGCAGCAGCCACTCCCCGCGCTCGACTTCCAGGTACAGGCGGAACTCGCGATCGCCGGCCTCCTTGCGGATCTCGTCGACCTCCGCGGTAGTCGCCAGCACGTCAGATTCCCTCGACCGCGATGCCCGCCCGGTCCGCCCGCTCCGCCACCTCCACGCGGTCGAGCACCAGCGTCGTCCCGGCCTCCACCGCCAGCGCCGAGCAGCCCGCGGCGGCGCAAGTCTCGATGGTCCGCGGTCCGATCGCGGGAACGTCGAACCGCTCGTCCTGCCGCGGCTTGCGCGCCTTCACCACCACGGCGCCCTTCCCCAGCCCGCCGCCCCGCGCGATACAGGCGTCCGTCCCTTCCACCGCCTCCACCGCCAGCACCACTCCGCGCTTCACCACCACGGTCTGGCCGATGTCCGCCTCCCCGAGCGCGCGCGCCGCCGCGAGACCGGCGATCGCGTCCGCCCGCTGGTCGTCGCTCAGCTTCCGCCGGCCGATCGGTCCGGACGGCGCCAGCAGCTCCGGCACGAGCGGCACTGGCGAGACGATGCGCACCCCTTCTTCTTCCAGCGCCAGCGCAATCGCGCGCAGCGCCGCGTCGTCCCCGAAGGTCCGCAGCCGCGCCAGCGCCTTCAGCCCCAGCCAGTCCGGCCGCACGTCGAAGAGCTTCGGCTTGCGGATGCCGCCGCAGAGCACCGCCTCGCTCACGCCGGCGGCGCGGAGGATCTCGGCGATCCTTCCCAGCTGCCCGAGCTTCACCCAGGCCGCAGCGGACAATGCCGGATCGCTCTCGCCCTCGTGCGCCACCACCACCACCGTGCGCCCGGCGCGCTGCGCCGCCTGCGCGAACAAGAGGGGAAAGCGCCCCGATCCGGCGATCAGCCCGATCGGCGCGGCGCTCACCGCGCGATGCCCCGCTGCGCGCCCTCGAGAAAGGCGACGAAATGGTCGATCTCCGGGTGCCCGCCGTACTCCGCCTTCACGTGCGCCACCGCCTCGCGCAGCCCCATCTTGCTGCGGAAGACGATCTTGTACGCGCCCTTGACGCGGAGCTGGGCGTGCTCGTCGAAATGCGCGCGGGTCAGCCCCACGGTGTTGATCCCCACCACCTCGGCGCGATCGCCCTGGACGGTCACGTACGGCGGGACGTCCTGCGTCACCATCGCGCCGCCGCTCACGAACGCCAGCCTGCCGATGCGGGTGAACTGGTGCACGGCCGCCAGCCCGCCGAAGATCACGTGGTCCTCGACGCTGACGTGGCCGGCCAGCGCCACCGAGTTGGCGAGGATGCAGTTGTTCCCCAGCTGGACGTCATGCGCGATGTGGCTGTTCGCCATCAGCAGGCAGCCGTTGCCGATCCGCGTGACGCCGCCCCCGCCGGCGGTGCCGATGTGGACGGTGGCGAACTCGCGGACCTGGTTCGCGTCGCCGATCACCAGGCGCGTGGCCTCCCCGGCGTACTTCAGATCCTGCGGGATCGCCCCGAGGGCGGCGAACTGGAAGATGATGTTTCCCGCGCCGATGGTGGTGTCACCCTCGATGACCGCGTGGGGCCCCACCCGGGTGCGCGGACCGATCTTCACCTTCGGCCCGATCACCGCGAACGGGCCCACCTCGACGCTGGAGTCGAGCTCGGCGCGCTTGTCCACCACTGCCGTCGAATGGATTGCCACGTCAGTCCTTCCGGTCGGCGATCATCGCCATCATCTGCGCTTCGCTGGCGGGCTGCCCGTCCACCTTGGCCTCGCCGGCGAGCCGCCAGATGGCGCCTTTCTGCCGCTCGATGCGCACGTGCAGGTCGAGCCGATCGCCCGGAACCACCGGCCGGCGGAACTTCACCCCGTCGAAGGACATCAGGTAGATCACCTTGTCCTTCGGATCGAACGGCGCCCCTTCGTACGCGAGCAGCGCTCCGGCCTGGGCCATCGCCTCGAGCTGGAGCACGCCGGGCATCACCGGCTTGCCGGGGAAGTGGCCCTGGAAGAACTGCTCGTTGAAGGTCAGGTTCTTGTACGCGTGGATGCGCTCGCCCTTCACCACCTCGACGACGCGGTCGACGAGCAGGAAGGGATAGCGGTGCGGCAGCGCGGACAGGATCTTCTCGATGTCCATCACTTCGCCTTGCCTTTCTCGAGCTGCTCCACCCGCTGCTGGAGCCTGCGGAACTCGCGCAGCAGTTCGGGGACCCTGGGCAGCGCCGCGCTCATCCGCAACCACTCGCGGTGCGGAATCGCAGGATACCCGGTCACCGTCTCGCCGTCCGCCACGTCGTGCGCGATTCCCGCCTGCGCGCCGAGGCGCGCGCCGTCGCCGATGCGGAGGTGCCCGACGACGCCCACCTGGCCGGCGAGGATCACTCCCTGCCCCAGCTCGGTGGAGCCGCTGATCCCGCACTGGGCGACGAGGAGGCAGAGCGGCCCCACCCGCACGTTGTGGCCCACCTGGACCAGGTTGTCGATCTTGGTTCCCCGGCCGATCACCGTCTCGCCCAGGGTCGCGCGATCGATGCACGAGCACGCGCCCACCTCGACGTCGTCTTCGACGCGGACGATGCCGGCCTGCGGGACCTTCCGGTGGATGGGCCCGCCGCCGTCGCCTTCGACGTCGAACGCGAACCCGAATCCGTCGCTGCCGATCACCGCGTTCGGCTGCAGCACGACGCGGTTTCCCAGGATGCAACGCTCCCGGACCACCGCGCCCGGCCAGAGCACGCATCCCTCGCCCACCTCGGCGCAGTCCAGCACCCGCGCGCCGGCGTGGACGACGGTGCGCGCGCCGATCTTCGCTCCCGGGCCGACATACGCGCCGGCCGAGATCGCAGCGGTGGGATGGATCTGCGCGCTCTCGTCGGCGAGCGCCCCGCTCTGGATGCCGGGCTCCACCACCAGCTCCTCGTGGAAGAGCGCGCTCGCCTTGGCAAAGGCGACGTACGGCTGCGAGGCGATCAGCCGCGCCGCCGTCGACGGCACGTGGCTCGCGTCGGCGTCGGAGACGATCACCGCGCCCGCGCGGGTGGCGAGAAGCTCCTTGCGGTAGCGCGGATTGGCGTAGAAGGCGACCTGCGAGGGAGTCGCGGTGTCGAGCGGCGCGACTCCGCGCACCTGGCTGCCGCTCCCGCGGAGCTCCGCGCCGATGCGCCGGGCCAGCTCCTGCAGCGAGAGCTGCGTCTGCGCCGTTCCCACGGGGGCCGCTTACTTCGGGCCCGCCGACTTGACCGGAGGAGGCGGCGTCTTCGCCTTGGCCTGCCCGGCCGCGCCGAAGCGCTCGTTGTAGCGGCGCACCACCTCGTTGGTGACGTCGGACGCGGCGGGCGCGTACAGGAGCGCGGCCTTGTCGAGCACGAAGGTGA
>DASREU010000260.1:0-14222 GCA_035651935.1 Myxococcales bacterium
CGGGGGCCCTGGGCCCTGAGGGTCCCGGCGTGAGGCTCGAGAGCCTGTCCCGGCGTGCTGCCGCCTTCGCTGACGGAATGAGCTTCCGGTTCCTCTACGACCCGCAGCGGAGCCTGCTCGCGATCGGGTATCGCGCCGCGGACGCCGAGGGGCCGGGCCGGCTCGACCCCTCGCATTACGACCTCCTCGCGTCCGAAGCGCGCCTCGCGAGCTTCATCGCGATCGCGAAGGGCGATCTCCCCGAGAAGCACTGGTTCCACCTCGGCCGGGCGGTCACGAGCGTTCACGGCAACCCCACCCTCCTCTCGTGGAGCGCGACGCTTTTCGAGTACCTGATGCCGCTCCTGGTGATGCGCAGCTACCCGGACACGCTGCTCGACGAGAGTTGCCGGATGGCGGTGCGCCGTCAGCAGGACTACGCCGCCGAGCGAGGGGTGCCGTGGGGGATCTCGGAGTCCGCCTACGATCTCGTCGATCATCACGGCAACTACCAGTACAAGGCCTTCGGGGTCCCCGGGCTGGGCATGAAGCGGGGACTCGCCGACGAGCTGGTGGTCGCGCCCTATGCGACCGCGCTCGCAGTGCTCGTCCACCCTGTCGCGGCGGCGGCGAATCTCCGCCGGCTTTCACGCGACGGCCTCTTCGGCGCGTACGGCTACTTCGACGCCATCGACTACACGCCGCGGCGGGTCCCGGATCACGAAAGCCCCGCCCTCGCCCCGGGAACGATCGTGCGGACCTACCTCGCCCACCACCAAGGCATGACGATCGCCGCCATCGCGGGCGCGCTCGCCGGCAACCGGATGGTGGAGCGCTTCCACGCGGACCCGCGCGTGCAGGCCACGGAGCTCCTCCTCCAGGAGCGCGTGCCACGCCACGCTTCGCTCATCCGCCCGCGACCGGACGAGGAGGCCCGCCTCGCCGCGCCGCTGCCCCCGGCCGCGGTCCGCCGCTTCCGCTCGCCGCACACGGCGTTCCCCCACGCGCAGTTCCTCTCGAACGGGAACTACACCGCCGTCCTCACGAACGCGGGGGGCGGCGCGAGCTTCTGCCGGGGGCGCGCGGTCACCAGGTGGCGCCAGGATGCCACCCGCGATCCCGGTGGCCAGTACCTCTATCTCCGCGACGTCCGGAGCGGGCGGGTGTGGTCGCCGACACACCAGCCGATGGCCAGGGAGGCGAGCGACGACGTGGTCACCTTCACGATGGACAAGGCGACCTTCCAGCGACGGGACGAGGAGATCGGAACGCAGCTCGACGTGGCCGTCTCGCCCGAGGACGACGTCGAGATCCGCCGGCTGGTGGTGACGAACCATGGGGATCGCGCGCGGGAGATCGAGGTGACGAGCTACGCCGAGATCGTGCTCGCGCCCCACGCCGACGATCTCGCCCATCCCGCCTTCGGCAAGCTCTTCGTCGAGTCGGAGTATGTCGCGGCGACCAGCGCGCTCCTCTGCCGCCGGCGGCCGCGCGCCCCCGACGACGCCGAGGTCTTCGCGGTCCACGTGATCAGCCAGGAGGGCCGGACCCACGGGCCCGTGGAGTGGGAGACCGACCGGGCGCGCTTTCTCGGTCGTGGGCGTGGCCCGGAGGATCCCCAGGCGCTCGACGGGCGTCCCCTGTCCGGCACCACCGGCGTCCTGCTCGATCCCATCGTCAGCCTGCGGCAGCGTCTCCGTCTCGCGCCGGGAGCCGTCGCCCGGCTTTCGTTCGCCACCGGCGTGGCCTCGAGCCGCGAGATGGCGCTCGCGCTCGCGCAGCGCTACCGGGATCCGAGCGCCACTGCCCGCACCTTCGCGCTCGCGCTCGCGCATTCGCGGAGCGAGCTGCGGCACCTCGGCATCTCCAGCGAGGAAGCGCTCCTCTTCGAGCGCCTCGCCTCGAGGGTTCTGTACGCGGACGCCTCGCTCCGCGCGCCGCCCGAGGTCCTTGCCCGGAACGGGCTCGGCCAGGAAGGGCTCTGGGCGCACGGCATCTCGGGCGATCTCCCCATTCTCCTGGTCCGCGTCGTCTCCGACTCCGACCTCGCGCTCGTGCGGCAGGTCTTGCAGGCGCAGGAGTACTGGCGGCTGAAGGGCCTCACCGCGGACGTGGTGATCCTGAACGAGCACCCCGTCAGCTACCTCGACGAGGTGCACGCCCGGCTCGCGGCCCTCCTCGACGACGGGCCCTGGCGAAAGTGGAAGCACCGATCCGGCGGAGCGTACCTTCTCCGCGGCGATCGGATGGCGGACGCGGAGCGCCTTCTTCTCTCCGGTGTCGCGCGCGCAGTCCTCAGCGGCGACCGGGGAACGCTCGCGCACCAGCTCGACCGGCTTCCGCCGCACCTGCCGGAACCGGTCCTCCTCGAGCGACCGGGGCCCGGAGGACCGGGGCCGGCGCGCGCTCCGATCGCGCCGCCCGCTGTGCCGCCGCTCGCGCTGGCGAACGGAATCGGCGGCTTCGCCGATGGCGGGCGGGAATACGTCATCGTCCTGGAGGGAGATCAGGAGACGCCGCTCCCCTGGGCGAACGTCATCGCGAATCCCGCGATGGGGACGGTCGTCACTGCAGGGGGCTCGGCCTTCACCTGGTCAGGGAACAGCCGGGAGAACCGGCTCACGCCTTTTGCGAACGACCCCGTCGCCGATCCGACCTCCGAGGCCCTCTTCGTCCGCGACGACGACTCGGGAGAGGCGTGGTCGCCCACGCCAGGGCCGCTGCGCCGGACCCCCGCGAGCGGCCGATTCGTCATCCGGCACGCGGCGGGCGTGACGCGGTTCGCGCGCGCCAACGACGGGATCCGCCACTCGCTCGACGTCTTCGTGGACGTGTCGGACCCGGTGAAGTTCTCGCGTTTGACGCTGACGAACGAGAGCGACCGGCCACGGCGCCTCTCGGTGTTCGCGTATTGCGAGTGGGTGCTCGGACCTCCGCGGGCCGGCCACAATCTCCAGGTCGTGACGGCGCGCGACCCGGAGACGGGCGCGGTGCTCGCGACGAACACCGGGAACCACGACTTCGCCGGCCGCGTGGCCTTCGCTCACGCAAGCGAGGCCGTGCGCTCGGCGACCGGCGACCGCGCCTCTTTCCTCGGCCGGAATGGTTCCCTTGCCCGCCCGGCGGCGCTCGCAGAGGCGGCGCTCTCCGGGAGTTTCGGCGCAGGGCTCGATCCCTGCGCGGCGCAGCACCTCACGGTCGTCCTCGCCCCCGGCGAGAATCGCACCCTGGTGTTCCTCCTCGGCGAGGGACGAGACGTGGCGCACGTCCGCGAGCTGATCGTCCGGCATGGCGGCGTCGAGGCCGCGGACGCCGCGCTCGAGGCGGTGCGGCGCGGCTGGGCGGATGTGCTCGGCGCCGTCCGGGTCCGGACGCCGGACGATTCGTTCGACGTGGTGATGAACGGGTGGCTCCTCTACCAGGATCTCTCTTGCCGGATGTGGGCGCGCACCGGCTATCACCAGCCCGGCGGCGCCTTCGGGTTCCGCGACCAGCTTCAGGACGCGATGGCGCTCGCGATGGCCCGACCCGCGCTGCTCCGCGAGCACCTCCTGCGGGCGGCAGCGCGACAATTCCAGGAAGGCGACGTGCAGCACTGGTGGCATCCGCCCGAAGGCCGCGGGACGCGGACGCGCTGCTCGGACGATCTCCTCTGGCTCCCCTACGCCGTGGTCCATTACGTCCGGACCACCGGGAACACCGGCGTGCTCGACGAGCAGGTCCCGTTCCTGGAAGCGGCCCCGCTCGCCCCGGACGCACAGGACGCGTACTTGCAGCCGCGCGTCTCGGCCGGGCAGGCGTCGCTGTTCGAGCACTGCGTCCGGGCGATCGATCGGGGCCTGACGGCGGGCGTCCACGGATTGCCGCTGATGGGCAGCGGCGACTGGAACGACGGCATGAACCGCGTGGGAAGGGAAGGGCGCGGCGAGAGCGTGTGGCTCGGCTTCTTCCTCCACGCGGTCCTCTCCGACTTCGCTCCCCTGTGCACCGCGCGCGGCGATACGGCCCGCGCGGAACGCTGCCGTACCGAAGCCGCCCGTCTCGAATCCGCCCTGGAGCAGGCATGGGACGGGGAGTGGTACCGGCGCGGCTACTACGACGACGGCGCTCCGCTCGGCTCGGCGCAGAATGACGAGTGCCAGATCGATTCGATCGCCCAGTCGTGGGCCGTGCTGTCGGAAGCGGTCCCGGCGCGCCGTGCCGAACGCGCCATGGACTCGGTCCGCACCCACCTCGTGCGACGCGGGGCCGGGGTCGTGCTGCTGCTGACGCCGCCGTTCGATCGCTCGGCGCAGGCTCCCGGGTACATCCAGGGGTATCCGCCTGGCGTGCGGGAGAACGGTGGCCAGTACACGCACGCCGCCGCCTGGATCGTGATGGCCCTCGCCCGTCTCGGGAGCGGAGACGAGGCGGCGGAGTTGTTCCACATGCTCAACCCGGTGAACCACACGCGCACTGCGCCCGAGGTCGCCCGATACGCGGGCGAGCCATACGTCGTCGCCGGCGATGTCTGCGCGCATCCCGAGCACGTGGGCCGCGCCGGCTGGACCTGGTACACGGGATCCGCGGGCTGGATGTACCGGGCCGGGCTGGAGAGCATCCTCGGTCTGCGGCGCCACGGCGCGACGTTCGAGCTGGCTCCCTGCATCCCTGCCTCCTGGCCCGAGTACGCGATCACCTGGCGTTTTGGCGGGACGCGGTACGAGATCTCCGTCACGAACCCGGAGCACCGCTGCGAGGGCATCGCGGCGGCCCTGCTCGACGGCGTCGCCGTCGATCCTCGAGCCATCGCGCTGGTCGACGACGGCGGGACACACGACGTCTCCATCGTGCTGGGGCGCGCGCCCTTGTCAGCCACCGGTGCGGCGGCCTGAAGCGGCGGCGGCTTGACCGCGACGCCCACGGGGCCCGCTCGCGGCAATCGGAGAAAGAAAAATGGTCAGAGCCGCCCTGTAAGCCGGGTTCTGTCCCGCCGGTTCGTTGCCTCCCCGGCGGCGGCGGACATTCCTCTAGGACCGGCGTTGCCGCCGGCCTCCAGCGAGCTACCCGGGAGCGCGGCGGGCAACCGCATTGCTCCCCTATGTGCCCTTGCTCCGGGTGGGGCTTGCCGTGCCGCCCGTGTCGCCACGGGCGCGGTGCGCTCTTACCGCACCGTTTCACCCTTACCGGCTCGCGCCGGCGGTTTGTTTTCTGTGGCGCTGTCCCGCGAGTCGCCTCGGCTGGTCGTTGACCAGCACCCTGCCCTGTGGAGCCCGGACTTTCCTCCCGCGCGTTAAGGCGCCGGCGTCCGTCCGGACGGCTCTGACCGGCTGCAATCCTAGGATGCGCGGCCGCGGGAATCAATTCAGCGCATCTCTTCGTCGATCGCGCGGTTCGACATCTCGTCGGCGAGGGCGTTCTCCTCGCGAGGGACGTGCTCCAGCGCGTACCGCTCGAACCCGTGCAGCAGCCGCAACGCCTCCGCATGCAAGGGCTTCAGTCCGGCGTGCCGGACCGCATACTCGCCCTTGAGCTGGCGGATGAGCAGCTGCGAGTCGGCGCGGACGTCCACCTGCCGGTAGCCCAGCTCCTGCGCGTGCTTCAGCCCGAGCAACAGGCCCTCGTACTCCGCGACGTTGTTCGTTCGGGTCCCGAGATACCGGCCGAGCCGCGCGATCACTGCGCCGCTCGCGTCGGTCAGCACCGCGCCGGCCCCTGCCGGACCGGGATTCCCCCGGGCCGCGCCGTCGGAGTAGACGCGAACGACCCGGTCCGCGGGCACCACCTGCTTCGGCTTCTGCGCCTCTGCCAACGGCAGCTTCTCCTGCTGCAGCTGCAGCGCTGCTCCGCGCAGCAGCTTGCGGGCTCCGTCGCGCGTCAGGCCCAGGGCCGCGCAGGTCTTCTCCAGCGTCTCGTGCTCGGCGATCGCCAGCAGGAGCTGGGCGGGAGTGACGATCACTTAGACGTTTGCCGCGGCTTGCGGCTCTTCCGCGGCGTAGATGAACCGGTGGCAGTTCGGGCAGGTGAGGATGTCGCTGCCCGTCAGCAGCTGGTTCGCCATCTGCGGAGGAACGTTGCGCTGGCACCCCTTGCAGGTGCCGCCGACCACCGGCACCACCGCGACGCCGCCGCGCTGCTTGCGGATCCGCTCGTACTTGCTGACCAGCGACCGGTCGCACTGCTCGACGAGGCTCTTCCTCTCCGCCTCCAGCTCGCGCATCTTCTGCTGGAGCTCTTCGAGCGCGCCGGTGATCTCCTTGCCCTCGCGCGAGACCACCGCCTCCTTCTCGCCCAGCGCCTGCTCGGCCCCCTCGACCTGCCTCTTCACCTCGGCGTACTCGCCGGCGAGGCGCTTGATCTCTTCGTCGGCGGTGAGGTTCGTCTTCTTCGCGATGTCCAGCTCCCGGGCGAGCGCCGCGTACTCCCGCGGGGTCTTGAGCTCGTTCAGGCGCGACTCCCACTTCCGGACCTTCTCCTTCTCCAGCCCGAGGAGCTGCTCGTTCTGGCGGCGGGCGCGCTCGTTGTCGGCGAGCTTGCCCCGGGTCATGTCCAGATGGTTCTTTGCCTGGTTCCGCTCCGCCTCGATCTGTCTCAGGCGGGCCGGGTGCTTCTCGGCTTCAGCGGAGAGTTCGCGAATCTTGAGATCGACCTGCTGCAATGCTTCGAGCGCCTTCAGCTTCTCTCGGGACAACGTTCGCCTCCCTGGCGGGCCTGCTTTTTCGCGCCTGGGCCCCGAGTTGTCAACGCTCGCGCGCTGCCCCTCGTTCCAGCGAACAGAAAGAAACTGGGCCCGGCAGGAGTCGAACCTGCATGCGACCGGTTATGAGCCGGATGCTCTGACCGTTGAGCTACGGGCCCGCGTTTGCACACAGAGTACCCCGGCAGGTGGCGTGCGCCCACCGCGGGGGCGATACTGCGCGGGTGCGAACGCTCGCCCTGCTGCTCGCCGCCATTCCGTCGATCGCGCTCGCCGACGAAATCGATCTGTCCAAGGGAGGTCGCCGCGATGCCGGCTCGCAAGCGACGTGGATCGTACGGGCCGAGGGCGGCAACGAGTTCGCTCCCTACGGCTACGTCGGCGGCTGCGTCAGCTACCTGCTCGACGATAGCGATGCGCTGGAGGCCGGGGCGGGCGGCGGCTTCCCGGGGCTGCAACTCGGCTTCGCCATCCGCCGCTTCTTCGGCGAGGGTGGCCAGCACTTCGTCGGCGAGCTGTTCCTGGCCGGGAACACCCGCGTGAACCGCGGGGTCGAGCGGGGATCGGCCACCATCAACGCCGAGGCGGCGGCGGCGAACAGCAGCCTCTGGACCGGCCTCGGCCTCGGCTTCGAGCAGCGCGGCAGCTTCTTCAGCGTGAGCCTCGCCGGCAACATCATCTTCACCAGCACCAGCCTCAGCCCGCACTGGGCCGTGCACGGCGGCCTCGGCTTCGGCTTCTGACGAAAACCTGGGGACACGATACGAGTTTCTTTTCTTGCGCGTCGCCAGCGCGAGCGGCGCAAAAAAAAGAACGTGTATTGTGTCCCCGGTTTTTCAGTTCTCGACGAAGCTGCGGAGCCGCTTGGACCGCGAGGGGTGGCGCAGCTTGCGGAGCGCCTTCGCCTCGATCTGCCGGATGCGCTCGCGGGTGACCTCGAAGTCCTGGCCGACTTCTTCCAGCGTGTGGTCCGACTTCTCCCCGATGCCGAAGCGCATCCGGAGCACCTTCTCCTCGCGCGGGGTGAGCGTCGCCAGCACTTTGCGGGTCTGCTCCGCGAGGTTCATGTTGATCACCGCATCGGAGGGCGAGGTGATCGCCTTGTCCTCGATGAAGTCGCCGAGGTGGCTGTCCTCTTCCTCGCCGATCGGCGTCTCCAGGGAGATGGGCTCCTTGGCGATCTTCAGGACCTTGCGGACCTTGTCGAGCGGCAGCTCCATCTTCTCCGCGATCTCTTCCGGCGTAGGCTCGCGGCCGATCTCCTGCACCAGGTAGCGGGAGGTGCGGATCAGCTTGTTGATGGTCTCGATCATGTGCACCGGGATGCGGATGGTGCGCGCCTGATCGGCGATGGCCCGGGTGATGGCCTGGCGGATCCACCAGGTGGCGTAGGTCGAGAACTTGTACCCGCGCTTGTACTCGAACTTGTCGACCGCCTTCATCAGGCCGATGTTGCCCTCCTGGATCAGGTCCAGGAACTGCAGCCCGCGGTTCGTGTACTTCTTCGCGATCGACACCACCAGGCGCAGGTTCGCCTCCACCAGCTCGGCCTTGGCCTTCTCGGCCTTGCGCTCGCCGGCGATGATCGCGCTGTAGCTCTTCTTCAGCTCGTCGATCGGGAGCAGCGCCTCTTCCTCGACGCGCTTCACCTTGCGCGGAGCGGCGGCGATGGTGCGGGCCACCTCGCCCACCTCTTCCTCCGAGAGCCCCAGGACCTTGAGCTTCTTCCGCGCGGCCAGCCCGGACTTGCCCTCGTCCTCCGCCTCCCGCAGGAGCGCCTTCAACTCGCGCAGCGGGACGCCGACGCGCTGCTCGATGTGCCGCATCTCGCGCTCGACCTGGTCGACGCGCTCGATCAGCTTCTTGAGGTTCTCGATGATCCGCTCGATCTGGCGCTTGTTGAGCTTCACCTCGGAGAGCGTCTCCGCCATCGCCGCCTCGTTCCGGGCGACGGCGTCGCGGTACTCCTTGCGCTTGCTCTCGGAGACCTTGCGGGTCTTGGAGAGCATCAGCTCGGCGTAGTGCTCGTTCTCGCGATCGAGCCGGCGGATCTTGTCGATCAGCTTCACCACCTGATCGGTGCGCCCCTGCTCGTCGAAGGTCTCGTCGTCCTCGTCCGGCGCGTCGCGGATCACCTCGCGGACGCGCATCTTGCCCTTCCGCAGCCGCTCGCCGATCTGGATGATCTCCTTGATGGCGATGCTGGAGTGGAGCACGGCCTCGAGCACTTCCTTCTCGCCGTCCTCGATCCGCTTGGCGATCTCCACCTCGCCCTCGCGGGTGAGGAGCGAGACCGATCCCATCTTGCGCAGGTACATCCGCACCGGATCGTTGGACTTGGAGTAGGCGTCCTCCTCCTCCTGCTCGGCGCGCTCCTGCGGTGTGGTCTGCTCCTCTTCCTTCGCCGCCACCGGCTCCGGCTCGGGCGGCTTGGTCTCCGGGAGCTTGACCTTGTTCGCCTCGTCGACGATGGCGATGTCGTTGTCCCCGAACATCGACATCACGTCGTCGATCTGGTCGGAAGAGACGATGTCGGAGGGCAGCGCGTCGTTGACCTCGTCGTAGGTGAGGAAGCCCTTGTCGCGCCCCAGCGCGAGGAGGTCCTTCACTTCCTTGCGCTCGGTGGCCTTGCTGCCCTTCTTGGCGCGGACGAGATCCTCTTCGTCCTCGTCCTCGTCGATGTCGGCGGCGATCTCATCGTCGTCGCCGACGTCGGCAACCACCGCTTCCAGCTCGGGCTCTTCGCCTTCGGGCAGGTCCTCGGACTCGCCCTCTTCCTCGCCGCCCTTCCCCGCCTTCTTCGCCTGCTTCGGCGTCCGCTCTTTCTCGCCCCGCTTGACCTTGGCGGCGGGCGCCTCCGCCTTGGCGGTCAGCTTCGCCAGCTTCTTCGGCGCAGGCGCCGGCGCAGCCACCTTCTCCGGCTTCCCCGTCTTCGCCGGAGCCTTGCGGACGTCATGCTTTTTACGTGCGGCTGCGGACTTCTTGTCGGCCATTTCGGTCAACTCCGGTGGGCTGCGGCAATCGGGGAGGGAGGAGAGTAATCGACGGTACGCCTTACCGCCCTTTTTTTTCAGATCGTTTCAAGGTCTTGGAACCCGCGGCGAAGTGCGGTCCTTCCGCTCCAAGGCCACGGTTTGAGAATGTTTTCGCAGAAGGCTGGATAGACGCTTCGCGTCAGTCGCATCGCCTGCCTGCTCCATTTCGGCGACCGCATCGAGCAATCGCTGGCGGAGAGCATCGGGCTCGACGGCGCGGATTGCGCTCTGCGCATCGGCGCCGGAGCACACCGCGTCCGCCGCCTCGCGCAGCGCCGGATGTATGAATTCGCCTACCGCGCCCGAGTGCGCCAGTTCCGGCGCGAGCTCGGGATGCCGCACGAGCGCGGCGAGGATCACCAGCTCGGCCTTGAGGACGGAGAGCGGCAGTGGCTTGCCGGCGTCGGGCGGCGGCGCCTGACGCGCGGGCGGCGGAGGGGCGGACTTTCCGGCGAGCGCACGGCGGATGGCTTCGACGGGCGCGCCGATCTTCTCCGCGACCTTCTCGACGTACAGATCGCGTGCGAGCGGGCTGGGCGCCGCCTGCACGATGCCTTTGACCGCATCGACCGCGCGGACGCGAGCCTCGACGGGCGCGCCCTTCGGCAGCTGCCCGAGCGCGCGGTCGAGCAGGAATTCGATCGACGGCTGCGCCGCGGCGAGCATGTCGCGGAACCCCTGGACGCCGACGCGCAGCACGGTCTCGTCGGGATCCTCGCCACCCGGCGGCACGAGCACGCGGGCCGGCACGCCTTGGGCGGCGGCGATCTCCGAGGCGCGCTGCGCGGCGCGCATCCCCGCCTCGTCGCCGTCGAAGACGAAGACCAGCTCTTTCGCCCCGGCCTTGCGGACCAGCTCGAGGTGCTTGTCGGTCAAGGCCGTCCCGCAGGTCGCGACGGCGGTGAGGACTCCGGCCTGGTGCAACCCGATGGCGTCGAAGTAGCCCTCCACGAACAGCGCGACCTCGTCGCGGCGAATCGGGTCGCGCGCGCGGTCGAGCGCGAACAGCGTCAGGCCCTTCTGGTACAGCGGCGTGTCCGGCGAATTGAGGTACTTCGCCTCGCTCTGCCCTTCGAGGAGCCGCCCGCCGAATCCGACGATGCGCCCGCTCTCGCGGATGGGAATGGTCAGCCGCCCGCGGAAACGGTCGTACAGTCCCGAGCCCTTCTTGCGCGGAACGCCCAGCCCCGCCTCCTCCACCAGCCGCGGGTCGACTCCCTTGAGCGCGTGCGAGTTGACGAGCGACTCCCAGAGGTTCGGCGCGTACCCGAGGCGCCAGGCGCGCGCCGTGTCGTCGGTGATGCCGCGCTTGCGCAGGTGCTCGCGCGCGACCTCGCCCTTGGGGTGCTCCCAGAGGACGCGCTCGTAGAAGGTGCAGGCCTTCTCGTTCACCTCCGCGAGCGAGGCCCTCCGCGCCGAGCGGCGCGCTTCCTCGGGGTCTGCCGGCGTCAGGTCCACGCCGGCCTCGTTCGCCAGCTGCTCCACCGCCTCGCGAAAGCTGCGCCCTTCCACCTGCATGACGAACTTGATCGCGTCGCCGGAGACGCCACAGCCGAAGCAGTGGAACATCCTCTTGTCGGGGACGACGTAGAAGCTCGGAGTCTTCTCCCCGTGGAAGGGGCAGAGCCCCTTCCAGTCGTGGCCGCTCTTCTTCAGCGGCACGCGACGCTGGACCACGGCGACCAGGTCGACCCGGTCCCGCAGCTCCTGCAGCTTCTCGTCGGAAACAGTCGCCAACCGTCTCGCCGCCAGGGACATTCAACGTCCGAAACGCACTCTACAAGTGAACCGCGTCCATGATCACGCTCCAGTGGCCCCCCACCCGGTGGGAGCGGCTACGGACCGGGTTTCGACAAAGCGGCCTTGACGGCGTCGCTGACGCGCTTGCCTTCCGCGCGTCCGGCGATCTTCGGCATCAGGATCTTCATCACCGAGCCCATGTCCTTCGGCCCCTTCGCCCCGGAGGCGGCGACCGACTCCTGCACGAGCGCCTGAAGCTCCGCGTCGGTCAGCTGGCGGGGCAGGTACGCCTCGAGGATGACGATCTCCGCGTTCTCGTTCTCGGCCAGCTCCGGCCGTCCGCCCGCGGTGTACTGCGAGGCCGAGTCCTTGCGCTGCTTGATCATCGAGCCGATCACCGCGATCACGTCCGCGTCGTCCAGCGCCGCGCCCTTCTCGATCTCGCGGTACTTCATCTGGCTCTTGAGCATGCGGATGGTGTTCAGCCGGCGCGCCTCTTTCGCGCGCGCGGCCGTCTTCATGTCCTGGTCGATGCGCTCGGCGAGCATCAGTCTCTCGAATCGAAGGCCCCGCGCGGACGTGGCCGCGGGGCCTTTGGCAACCGCGACGGGGACACCCTCATGGCGTCCCCATCGCGACAGGGTGGTGATCGGTAACGGCGAGGATCTACATCATCCCCTTCCGCGCCTTCTTGAGCGCGCGCTTCTTTGCCGCCAGCGCCTTCTTCTTGCGCTTGACCGACGGCTTCTCGTAGTGCTCGCGCTTCCTGATCTCGCTCAGGATTCCAGCCTTCTCGCACTGCTTCTTGAAGCGCTTCATCGCGTTCTCGAACGACTCGCCTTCCTTGACGCGCACTCCCGGCATTCTCCGAATCACCACCTTCCGGCCCGCGAAGGGCCTCGATCGTCGCAGGGGAGACCCGCGAAAACGCGGCAGTATATGCGCAGCCAGGGGGCTGTCAAACCCACCCTTGCCTGCAGCGCGGAACATTTACACGAGCGGGATCGGCGCATACTGTCGCTCGCTGGATGAGCGAAGCCCGGCTGTCGGTGACGCTTCCCGAATACGAGACGGAGCTCGCCGCCAACCAGCGCACGGCGCTCCGCACCGCCGCTCTGCTCTCCGCTCCGATCCTGATCGGGTTCACGCTGCTCGATCGCGCCACCGCGCCGGGTTTCTGGATCCCCCTGCTCGGCGCCCGGCTCGCCGCTGCCCTCGTGCTGACGATGGTCGCCCGGGTGTCGCATCGGATCGAGAACACCGTCCCGCTCGCCGCCGTCGCCGTCGGCGTGATCTGCGCCACCATCGAGGCGGGCGTCTTCGCCACCGGCGGGGCGCGCAGCCCCTATCTCACCTCCAACATCGCGGTGCTCGCCGGAGCGGGCATCCTGATTCCGCTCACCGTCCGGCAGTCGATCGTCGTCCAGGCCGCGGGGATCGCCGTCGCGCTCGTCCCGCTGCTCTTCTCGCTCCAGCCCGGCGATGCGCTCCCCTTGTTCACCTCCGCCTCGTACCTGATCACGGTGGCGATCGTGGCCGTCGCCGGCGCCCACCTTCAGGACCTGCTCCGCCGGCGCGAGCACCGCGCGCGCGTCGAGGTGGCGCGGCAGATCGGGCTGGTCAACCTGGGGACGCTGGCCGGCGGCCTCGCGCACGAGCTGTCCACGCCGCTGACCTGGGTCTCGGTCGAGCTGGAGAGCATGGAGCACGACGCGCTGACGCCGCCCGTCCGGGAAAAAGTGACGGCCGCGCGCGCCGCGACGAGCCGCATGCGTGAGGTGCTGATCGCCATGCGCCAGGGAGCGCGGTTCGCCGGCACCGAGCTGCGGGACGTGATGCTGCCGCAGGAGGTGGACCTCGCGCTCACGCTCGTCTCGCAGAAGGCGAAAGCGCTGGCGGTGAAGCTCGAGCGCGACTACGCGGCGGACGTGCCGCTCGTCTCCTGCCAGCCGACCCTGCTCGGGCAGGTGCTGGTGAACCTGATGCTCAATGCCCTCGACGCGATGGCAGGGCAGAGGGAACCCCGGCTCATCCTCCGGGTTCGCGCTGCTTCCGGCGGAGCGGTGGTCGAGGTGGAGGACAACGGGCCCGGCGTCCCCGAGCCGCTGCGGGAGCGGATCTTCGAGCCCTTCTTCTCCACCAAGGGCGAGAACGGCAACGGCCTCGGGCTCTGGATCTCCGCCGAGATCGCGCGTCTCCACGGCGGCGAGCTGGTCGCGCTCGCGGGCGCGAGCGGGGCTCTCTTCCGGCTCTCGCTGCCCGTCGACCGGCACGCGCCGGCCGCGAGCAGCGCGGCGTAGGCCAGCGGGGAAGGGTCGGGACGCCGGGCGTTAACCGCGGCGCCGCGCGGCTTTACGCCGTGCCCGTCTCGGACTTCGGCACCGCGACCGGCTGCTTCTGCGGACCGTGCGAGCGATTCACACGGTCGCGCAGCTCCTTGCCGGTGCGGAAGAGGATCCCGCGCTTCGGCTTCACCGGGATCACTTCTCCCGTCTTGGGGTTACGGCCGTTGTACCCCTGGTAGTTCTTGACGTGGAACGCGCCAAGACCGCGGATTTCGATGTTGTCGCCCTTGCAGAGCGCGGCTTTCATCGACTCGAAGATCGTCTCGATGGTGAGCTCGGCCTGCTTCTGCGTGAGCTGCCGCTTGGCCACCAGGATGGCGATCAGATCGCTCTTCAGCATGCGTGCACTCCGCGGGTCGGGCGGTCGAAAACGTTCGACGGATGGGAACGTTACATGACCGGCAGGGGCGCGGGCAAGCGGCGCGCGGCCAAGGACTTCAAGCGGGC
>DASREU010000261.1:0-6607 GCA_035651935.1 Myxococcales bacterium
GGTTCGTGTTCGCCGACGAGGCCGCGCGCCGCGATTTCGAGCGTCTGGTCGAGCGGATGATGGAGGAGAGCCTCGGCGCCGATGCGGCCCGCGGGCTGCTCACTCACTCACGCCGATGAAGGCGGCGCGGGTGCCTGGCCCGACGCCATGCGCACCCGCCAGGCCGCCCGCGACTTCCACCACGTACCGCGAGGGGACGCCCACGCTCCGCGGCGTATCGGTCTGCGGCGCCGCATTCGCCACCACGCCCACCACCGCGCGGGTCTCGTCGAGGAAGATCATGTCGAGCGGGATCAGGGTGTTGTGCATCCAGAACGAGCGGTAGTCCGTATCGGGAAAGACGAAGAGCATCCCGCTGTCGGGCGCGAGCTCGTGGCGGAACATCAGTCCGCGCTCGCGCGAGGCGTCATCCGCGGCGATCTCCACCTTCACCATCCACGGACCGCGGGTGGTGTCGAACCGCACCGTGCCTTGCGGCAGACCGGACACGCTTTTCTCCGAAGCCGCGCCGTTGCAGGCGCCGAAGCAGATCAGCGCGGCGAGAAGGTGACGCATGTCCGGCACGTTACCCTACCGCGAGCGCGCGCAATACCAGGTCGAGCCCAGCTGTCCGAACAGCTGTTGGTACCGGTCCGGCGAGAGGCGCGCCTTCATCGTGTCCAGGTACGTCTGGTCGAGCGCGAGCTGCGTGCAGGTCAGGCTCGAGGGGCAGCTCCCGCCCTCGCCGCTGCACGCTTGCGAGCAGTACCCGCTGCCCGCCCCCTGGGTGGCGAGGCAGGCGAAGCTCTCGCATTCGCTGGAACCCAGATAGAGGTACTGCCGGCCGGGCAGCGGGACGAGCTCGCCGCCTTGGGCATTCTCCACATGGCACGGCGCGCCCAGATCGGTGCGGGCGCACCCCGCGCCGAGCAGGACTGTCAGGAGCACGACTCTGCGCAGGGCGGCCATGGCGGAGGGAAAGTTGGTCCCCGGCTCCCCGGCCGCAAGGGGTTGCCCGCCTGACCCTCGCCCCCCATGTTTGCGGCGCCATGCGCGCAGCGATCGCTTTCCTGCTTGCCAGTACGCTTGCCGCGGCCGCCCGCGCGCAGTCGGCCGATCCGGCGGACACCATCACGGCGGTGCAGAAGCGCCCGCTGCGCCAGGCCCATCGCCTGGAGTTGACCCCTTATGGCGAGATGGGGATCGGCGATCCGTATCTCCAGCGCTGGGGCGGTGGCCTGCGCGCGATGTGGCACCTGCGCGAAGGACTCTCGCTCGGCGTCGACGCTTCCGGCCTGGGCAGCTGGGAGACCCAGGAGCTGGTGATCGCGAAGCGCGAGCTGCACGCGCAGATCATCGAGTCGCGGCAGCGCGGGTCGCTGGCCGGGTTCGCGGCCATCGCTCCGCTCTACGGAAAAGTGGCCCTCCCCGGGGACGTCCTCGTCCACTTCGAGACCTTCCTCGACGCCGGGCTGGGTGCGGCGTGGACCGAGACAGATGCGACCCGCGGCGTGCGGCCGATGATCGCTGCGGGCATCGGGCAGCGGGTGTTCCTCAACGAGAACCTCGCCCTGACCGCCCGGGTCGGCGGCAATCTCTACGCCGAGCAGGTGATGGTGGACGGGTCCGCGCAGACCAAGGCGATGGGCTTCTGGAGCATCCGCCTGGGACTTTCCCTCTATCTCGGCGGTGGGCAGTGAAGGCTGCTCTCGCGGCGGTGCTGCTGCTGGCGGTCCAGGCGCGCGCGGAGGAGCCGGCGCCGGCGGAAGCGACGAAGGTCGCGCAGGTGACGCCGGCGGCGCTCCCGCCCGTCGCCGCGGCGCCGAAGTACGGCGCTCCCGCCTCGCTGCCGCCCGTCACCGCGCAACTCTTCCATCTCGGGGGCTTCTGGGAAGTGCAGCCGATGTTCGCGATGTCCATCGGAGATCCGTTCTGGCGCACGCTGGGGATGGGCGTGCGCGTGGAGCACCACTTCGACGAGCGCTGGTCGGTCTCCACGCACGCGATCGGCGGCCTCTCCCTGCTCGCCGCGCCCGTGCAGGTGTGCGGCGACACCTGCTCGGATCCGGTGGCGGCGAAGCTGCGCTCCACGCCGGGCAAGCTGCAGTTCCTCACCGGCGTCGAAGTGGGCTGGGCGCCCGTCTACGGCAAGCTCTCCCTGATGGGGGAGCGGACGCTGCACTTCGATACGTACATCTCCGCCGGTCCCGAGCTGGTGCGGGAGCTGATCGCGGCCGACGCCGCGTCGCCCGAGGTGGGCCGCTGGGCCGCCGGCGGGCGCGTCTCGATCGGCGAGCGGCTGTTCTTCGGAAACCGCTTCATGGTGCGGGTCGCCGCCAGCGAGCTCGTCTACGCCGGACGGATCCGCGGGAATGCGGAGATCGAGCGGAAGCTCACCATCGAGACCGGTGTCGCCTGGCTCTTCGGCGGCGGGCGCTGAACGGGGGGACCGGGATGATTCTCGCTCTGGCATTGCTGCTCGCGGCGGCGGACCCGTCCGCCGCGTACAGGGAGATCGATCGCGCGCGGGTCTCGCCGGACGAGGCGCGGGCGCGCATCGCGACCGTGGTGCAATCCCTCGAGGACTTCGCCATGCCGCACAGCGCGACGGTGCTGCTCGCCGCCCTGGCCGCGGACCCGGCGCAATCCGAAGGCGTCCGCGCGGCCGCGCGGGAGAGGCTCGCGGCGCGCGCGGCCGGCGACGGCGCCCTGGCGCAGCTCCTGATCGCGGAGCAGGGCGATCCCGGCAAGCTGCCGGGAGCCATCGCGGTGGCGATCGCGCGCGGACACCTGGAGGTGGCGCTGCGGCTCGCGCCGGTCGCCGAAGGCGCCGCGTTCGAGACGATGGCGCAGGAGACTTCGGCCGCGAAGGTGAGCGCCGAGGCACGGCCGCTCGACAAGGAGCTCGCCGGTGAGATGGGCCTCGCGGCCCCGAATGCTCCTCCCGTGCAGGCGTCGCAGCCGCAACAGACCGTGCCCGGCGCGGCGCAGCGCGAGCTGGATCTCGCCCGCGCGATCGCCGCTTCGGTGGCGGCCGGCGATCCGGCGGAGGCCGATGCGCGCGAAGTCGCGGGGCTCGCGGCGCTGGCGGCGGGAGACTCGGCCGGCGCCACGCGGGAGTTCATGGCGATCGTGGATCTCCCGGTCCGCCGGGGCGATGCCGCCGGGCTCGAGCGGCGCGACAAGGCCTTCTTGCAGCTGGCGCGGCTCGCGTACCAGAACGGAGACGACGTGCTCGCGGCGCGCCTCTACGAACGGGTGGGCCGCGGCGCTCCGGAGTGGCTCGACGCGCTCTTCGAGGCGAGCTGGGCCCATTTCCGCCGCGGCGAAGACGAGAAGGCGTTGGGGAACCTCCTCACCCTGCACGCGCCGTTCTTCCAGGAGCGGTTCTTCCCGGAGTCGTTCGTTCTCAAGGCGCTGGTGCTCTACGAGAACTGCCGTTACGCGGACGCGCGCCGTGCGCTCGAGGAATTCCAGCAACGGTACCAGCGGCTCCACGATGCGCTGGCGCAGACGCTCGCGGGGTTGCCCACCCCGCAGTCCGCGTCGGAGCTGATCGCGCGCGGGCCGGTCGGGCTCCAGCAGATGATCCCCGCCGCGGCGCGGGAAGAGGTCGCGCGCCTGGAGCAGGCCGGCGATCTTCGCGGCGCGCTCGCCACCGCGGCGCAGCTGGCGCAGGAGATCGATTCGATCGACCGCCGTCCGGACCCCTTCCGGCGCTCGGCGCTGATCGCCCGCGTCGCGCCGCTCGCGCGCCAGGCGCGGGCGCGGCTCCTGGAGACCGCCGGACGCAAGCTGCTTGCCCGCCTCGACGCGGAACGGATCGCCCTGCGCGAGCTGATCGGCCAGTCCTTGCGCCTGTCGTACGAGATCGCAGGCCGCGAGAAGGAGCTGGCGGGCGCCGCGCCCGACGCGGCGCTGATCGCGCAGCCGCACAAGGATCCGCCGCCGGTCGCGGACGACGAGGAGCTGTGGCCGTTCCAGGGCGAGTACTGGCGGGACGAGCTCGGCAGCTATCGCTACCAGCTCGGGCAGCGCTGCAGGCGCCCGCGGACGCCGCTGCCGACCGCTGCGCAGCAGGCCCCGCCGGCGAAGGTCGCGGAGTCGCCGGAGAACTGAGTACGGGATTTCCCAGCCGTGGCTTTTCCGTTCCCGCCGCCCGAGAGGAGACGGACCGGGAACGGAGGTTGCACGGGAGATCTCGGGGGGAGCCGGCTGCCCGCACGCCGGCAGGGAGGATTTCATGCTCGCGCTGTTGATCGCCGCCGCCGTCGCCCAGCCCGGGAGGAGTCCGGCTCTCCTCCACCGCGACGCGCAACCGGTGATCGCCGCCCGGGAGCAGGAGCAGGAGGCGACGCTCCGTCGCATGCTGGACCTGGGCGGCCCCACCGCCGAGCAGGCGGAAGTGGTCGCGCGGCTCGCGGCGCTGTTGCGGGCACGAGGCCTTTCGCTCTCGATCCGGGCGTCGGCGGAGGCCGACGCCGGCGATGATGCGGCCGCCGCGCGCGATCGACGGGCCGCCGCCGACGTGAGGGCAGAAGCGATCTCGCGGTATCGCGAGCTGCTGAAGAAGTACCCGGAGGCTCCCCGCACGGACGAGGCGCTCTTCTTCCTCGCCGACACGCTCCAGGAAAGCGGCCGCGATGCCGAGGCGATCGCGACCGCCCGGGAGCTGACGCGGCGGTTCCCCCGCTCCGCCTGGGCGCCTGCGGCCCACGTCTTCGTCGGCGAGCACCTGTTCGAAGCCGCGAAGCTCGCCGAAGCGCTCCAGGAGTATCGCGCGGCCGCCGAGGTTCCCGAGGACGACGTCTACCCGTATGCGCTCTACAAGGCCGCCTGGTGCCGGTTCAACCAGAGCGCGTTCACCGACGCGATGAAGCTGTTCCGTCGGGTGGTGGAGGTCTCGGAGAAGTCCGGCGACGTGAACAAGGTGCAGCTCGCCCGGGAGGCCCGCCGCGACTACGTGCTCACGTACGCCCGGGTGGGGAAGCCCGAGGCGGCGAGGGAAGAGTTCGCGCGCAAGTTCGGCGCCGAAGCCGGACTGAAGATGCTGGAGCAGTACGGGAAGCTGCTCTTCACCACCGGCCGCGAGCTCGAGGCGCAGCTCGTGCACCGCCAGCTCCTCGCGCTCCATGGCGACTCTCCCGCCGCGGCCCTGGACCAGACCCGCCTGCTGGTGCTCGCGCAGCGCGGCGGAAAGCGCCGGGATCTGCTCACCGAAGCGAAGCTGCTGGTCGACGTCTTCCTCCGGGTCCGCGCCGGGATGGCGAAGAACGAAGGGAAGCCGGGCGCAGCCGAGCGGGACGAGAAGTACGAGGAGGCGAACCAGCTCGGAGAAGAGACCCTGCGCGATCTCGCGGTGCGGATCCACAATGAAGCGCGCAAGACGCATCTCGAGGAGACCTGGGCGGCGGCGAGGGTGCTCTACGCAGAGTACCTGACCCTCTTCCCCGACTCTCCTGACTCCTACGACCTGCGCTTCTTCTACGGCGAGCTGCTCTACGCGCGCGGGATGAAGGCGGAGGCCGCCGATCAGTACGAAGGAGTGGTGCGGCAGGACCTCGCGGCGAAGAAGCCCGGACGCTGGCTGGAGAAGGCGTCCTGGAGCGCCGTGCTGGCGCGCAACGAGGCGACGCTCCACGGCGGAGCCGAGCAGAAGGACACCGGCGAGCGCCGCGCCCAGCGCGCGTTGAGCGCGGACGAGCGGAAGCTCGAGGCGGCCTGCCTGCTGTACTTGAAAGCGCTCCCGGACGGCCCCCACGCCGTCGAGGTGGCGTTCAAGGCGGGCCGGCTGGAGTACATCTCGGGCGACTACGACGCGTCCCGCAACCACCTCTCCTGGATCGCGCTCTCGCACCCCGAGCACGAGCTCGCCGAATACGCCGCGAACCTGGTCCTCGACATCGAGAACCTGCGCGGCGACTGGGAAGGGGTCCACCGCTGGGCGCTGCGGTTCCTCGCGGACCGGCGGCTCACCGCGCATGGCACGCTGCTGCAGGACCTCCGCCGCATCGAGGAGCAGAGCGCGTATGCGCTTGCCGACGCCGCCGTTCCCGACGCGAAGAAGGCGGAGGCGCTCCTCGCGTTCGTCGTCGCGCACCCGCGCGGCCAGCTGGCGGACAAGGCGCTGTTCGGCGCCGCGGCGGCGCTCTCGCGGATCGGGCGCATCGACGAGGCGCTGGCCGCGCGTGCGCGCGTGTGGAAGGAGCAGCCGCACTCGGCGCTGGTGCCGCGCGCGCTCCTCGCGGCCGCCTCCGACTTCGTCGCCACCGGCGAGCTCGGCGAGGCCGCGACGCTGTTCGAGAAGTATGCCGCGGGATACCAGAAGCAGGTGGCGGAGGGGCGGAGGCGGCAGCAGCATCCAGGGAACAAGCCCGTCGCCACGACGCCGCTGTATGCGGAAGCCGACGCGCAGACCGCTCTCCACGACGCCGCCGTCTTGCGCGAGGCGCGCGGGGAATTGCAGCAGGCGCTCGCGGACCGGAGCCTCTCGCTGCAGCTGTGGAGCAAGCCGCAAGATCTCGACGAGCAGCAGCTGGCGGTGGCGCAGCTTCGTGCCCGGGCCGGCGAGCCGCTCCGCGCCGCCCGGCAACTCGCCGGGATCGCGCGCGGCGCGAAAGAGAAGCCC
>DASREU010000262.1:0-10144 GCA_035651935.1 Myxococcales bacterium
GCGCGTCTTCATCCAGGTGCCGCAGGACGTCGCTCCCGGCGTGCGCGCGGGCGTGCCAGCGAAGGTGTCGGTGCGCGAGTACCCGCGGCGCACCTTCGACGGCGAGGTGATGCGCGCCGCCGGCGAGCTCGACTCCTCCACCCGGACGATGACCACGATCATCCGCGTCCCGAATGCGGACGGCGCGCTCCTCCCGGGAATGTACGCGGAAGTGGCGCTCACCCTGCCGCTGCCGCACCAGGTGTTCGAGTTGCCTTCGACGGCCCTGCTGAACGACGCCCGAGGGCAGCGCGTTGCCGTGGTGGACGCCGAGCACAAGCTGCACCTGGTCCCTGTCGTCGTCGAGCAGGACAAGGGCGCCACCATCGAGATCTCCAGCGGGCTCCATGGCGGGGAGAAGGTGGCGAAGCTCGGAAACGCGGCGTTCGTCGACGGGATGACCGTGGACGTGGGCTCGTCCGCGGTCCAGGCGCCGCCCGTGCGCTGACCGGTTCAGCGCGCGGCGGCCACCCCGGAGGCGCGCCGCTGGACGACGGCGTCAGTGGCCGCGCTCGTGTTCCCTGCCGCCGCCCTGTTTCGGGGGGCCGGCGTGCGGCGCGGCGACGGGTTTGCCTCCGCCGCGCGGTCTGCCCGTCTCGCGCGGCGGACCATACGTGCGGCCGCGTTCCGGAACATGCTGGATCGAGGGCGCCGGGCGCGCCCCACGGACGATGCGCGCGGCATCGGCGCGAGGAATCCGCTCCCGCTCGATCGGATGCGTGAAGTGCTGCGCCGGCACCGTCACCCACCCGGGCCAGCGGCGTCCGTAGCGGAACCCTGGCGGCGCATACGGAGCCCAGGCGACGTGGCCGTTCGTGTACCGCCACGACACCCAGGCCGGCGCCCAGACGAATCCGGGCACCCAGAACCAGCCCAGGGTCGGCATCCATCCCCAGCGCCCGTAGTGGAAAGGCGCCCAACCCCACGGCACGTCGGCGACGAACGACCAACCCCATTGCGTGTACACCCAGTGCCCGTCGCTGTACGGCTGCCAGTCGGAGCGCGCAGAGGTGTTCGGAATCCAGACGCGGCCGTAATCCGCGGTGTCGACCCAGCGCCCGTACGGGGCCAGATCCCTCTCGAACGTCATCATGTCCGGCGCGCTTTGCGGCGGCAACGCGTCCGGCGGAGGAGGCTCTTCGGAATCCTCCTCCTCCGGCGGGGGAGGCGGCTGCGTGTCGGCGCCAGCGGGCGCAGGAGGTGCCCCGGGGACCTGCGCGCCGGCGGCGAACGCGAACAGGGCAGCGACGAGAACCGTGAGTTGCCAGCACCATCTGATCGGGTTGGACATGCGCGGAAGCTACCACCGCTTCCATCGACCGCGCCTCCGCCGGTAGACGCAGGGAACCTTGAATCCGCACGGGGGCCGGCCGCGGAGGATGCCTGACTCCGGGGAGGTCGCAAGAAGCGCATCCCCCGCGGCCGGCCTTCGCGTCTATTCCGACGTGATCGTGCGCGTGCGGTCGAAGACGTTGCCGTCCTTGTTCTCGATGTGGGTGGTGAGGATGTGCTGCCCGCGCGGCAGCGGCTTGAAGAGCAGGAACAGGTCGTCCGCGACGGCCGGTTGCAGCACTCCCGTCACGCACGCGTCGAACCCTTCGGCGAGGCTCCTGTCCCCGACGAAGAAGAAGACCTTGGTGGCGGTGAAGCGGTACCGGAGCGCATCGTGGATCGGCTGCCCGTCGAGGCGCACGTCGAGCACGGTGATGCCGTCGTTGATCTGGGTCAGTCCCGCCGAGAGGAAGTCGAACAGCGACTGCCCGGGCGCGGGATGAAACGAGGGATCGGGGCAGGGAAAGTCGTTGTTGATCTGCGAGAGCATGACGCCGAGCGCCTTCTGCCGCGGGACGGAGAACGCGTCGTTGTGGTTCGGTCCGTCGGGCACGAAAAAGACCGGGCCGCCTTGGTGCTGATCGTAGTCGGCGCCGGCGACCACGGCCGGGTTCGTCGCCAGCGGAATCGAATATTGCCAGCGCATCCAGTTGAAGGCCCACTCCTTCATGCTGGTTCCGTACGGACTCGAGTCGACCTCGAAGACCTGGGGATTTGCAGCGGCCTCCTCGGTCAGGTCGGACCCGGCCCTCTGCGCCGGAAGATCGGAAGCGCTCCCGCAGCCCGCAGTCAGCGCCAGCACCAGCAACGATCGCGCGCAGCCTGCAGCGGCTCGCGCACACCCATTCAGCGACATGTGAACCTCCTTGGGATCGGAGGAGACACGATCCAGGACTGGCCGGAGTGACATAGATCGCCGCTTTTCTGCCAAAGCGGAACCGGCTGGCAGAAGAGCCCGGTTCGTACTACTTCATGCCAGATGGCCAGGCGGGTGGTGCTGGTGGGCTTCGACGGCGCGGAGGGGCTCGATCTGTTCGGGCCGGCCGAAGTGTTCACCGGCGCCGGGCGGCGGCTCGGCGCGGCGGCCTACGACGTGGTCCTCGCCTCGGAGAGAGGTGGGCCGATCGTGCTCACTTCGGGCGCATCGGTGGAGACGCGCGGGCTCGCCTCGATTCGTCCGCGCCCGGCCGATACGGTGCTGGTGGCGGGCGGCGCCGATCGCGCGCTGGACGAGGTGGCCTCGAGCACGTTCGTCGTCGGCTGGTTGGCGCGCGCGGCCCGGACCGTGCGCCGGATCGGGTCGATCTGCGACGGCGCCTTCATCATCGCCCGCGCCGGCATCCTCGACGGCAAGCGCGCAGCCACGCACTGGGCCTCCTGCGATCGGCTCGCCCGTTCGTACCCGCGCATCGACGTCGACCGGGAAGCGATCTTCGTCCGCGACGGCTCGGTCTGGACCTCGGCGGGCGTCACCACCGGGATCGACATGACCCTGGCGATGGTCGAGCAGGATCACGACCAGCGGCTCGCAGACAGCATCGCCGCGGATCTGGTCGTCTACGCGCGCAGGCCGGGATTCCAGTCACAGTTCAGCGAGATGCTGGTCGCGCAGGCGGCCGCGTCGGACCCGCTCGGCCCGCTCTTCGCCTGGCTCCGCGCCAACCTGCGCGCGACGCTCGATGTAACCACGCTCGCGCGGCATGCCGGGATGTCGGTGCGCTCGCTGCACCGCCGTTGCGTCCAGGATCTCAGCACCACGCCGGCCAAGCTGGTCGAGAAGCTTCGCGTCGAGCAGGCCCGCACGCTCCTGGCGACGACGGAGCTGGGGACGAAGGCGATCGCGGCGCGTTGCGGCTTTCGAACGGCTGCCCGGATGGCCGTCGCCTTCAATCGCGCCCTCGGCGTCGGACCCCGCGCGTATCGGGTGTCTCATCGCGGGCGCCAGTCGGCGTGAGTCACGCCGCCGCCTCGCACGACCCCGCCCGCGCCCGCGCTACGCACATGACTTGACAGGCATATACCCCGATGGGTATATACGCCCCATGGACTCGTCATTCGCCATCGTCGCCGAGCCCAACAGGCGCGCCATCTTGAGCCTGCTGCTCTCGTCCGAGCGGTCGGTGGGCGAGATCGAGCGGGAGCTTCGATTGTCGCAGCCGTCCGTCTCCAAGCATCTGCGGGTGCTGCGAGAGGCGGGATTCGTGGAATCCCGAATCGAGGCGCAGCGACGGCTCTATCGCCTGCGACCCGAGCCGCTGATGGAGCTCGACGGGTGGCTCGTTCCCTTCCGGCGATTCTGGTCGAAGCACGTCGACGCGCTGGAGCGACATCTGGAGAAGATGGAGAAGGTGCCCCCCGTGAAAAGGAAGGAGAGGACATGAGCAGCCGTGAGCAATACACGCCGGGCGCCGCTTCCGGCGCCGAGGTCCGAAAGCAGGGAGAGACGTGGACCCTCGTGCTCGTCCGCGACCTCTCGCACGCTCCTGCGAAGGTCTGGAACGCGCTCACCGACCCTGAGCAGCTCCGCGAATGGGCTCCGTTCGATTCCGACCGGAACCTCGGCACCGTCGGAAGCGCAAAGCTCTCGACGGTGGGCGCGCCGACGGCGCAGGTATCCGAGACCGAGGTGAAGCGGGCCGACGCGCCCAGGCTCCTCGAATTCAGCTGGGGCGGACAGGACCTCCGCTGGGAACTGGAAGCGCGGGCCGGCGGCGGGACCCGGCTCACCCTCTGGCACAGCATCGACCGTCGATTCATCTCCATGGGCGCTGCCGGCTGGCACATCTGCTTCGACGTCCTGGAGCGGCTCCTCGCCGGTCACCCCATCGGACGGATCGTCGGCGCAACTGCGCTGAAGTTCGGCGGCTGGCAGCGACTCAACGCCGAGTACGCAAAGCAGTTCGGCGTCGAAACCCCCGCCTGGCCCTCTCGTCCTGGGAGCTGAAGATGTCCCGCTCCAAAGCATCGGTCGTCGGCTTCTGGATCGTCACCGCGATCTTCTGCCTGCAGATTGGCTTCACCGCTTACGCGCAACTGCGATTGCCGCAAGTGGCCGCGGCGTTCACGCATCTCGGCTTCCCCGCGTACTTCCGGGTGGAGCTCTCGTGGGCCAAGCTCCTCGGCGTGGTGCTGCTGCTGGTGCCGGTGCCCGCGCGGCTCAAGGAGTGGGCCTACGCCGGGTTCGCCATCACCCTCGGATCCGCGCTCGTCGCCCACCTCTCCGCGGGCGATGGCCCGCAGGCGTGGGGTTGGGCGGCAGCGACTGGCGTGCTCTGGGGACTGTCGTACTTGCTCTGGCGGCGCCTCGAGCTTCCCATGGTGAGGACATGAAAAAGCCAGCAGCGAACCAAGGCCAGTCCGCATCGGAGCTGATCTCGAAGAGAATCGCCGAGCTCGGGGACTGGCGCGGAAAGACCCTCGGCAGGATGCGCAGGCTGATCAAGGAGGCCGACCCGGACGTCGTGGAGGAGTGGAAGTGGATGGGCACTCCGGTCTGGTCGCACGACGGCATCATCTGCACTGGCGAGTCCTACAAGCAGGTGGTGAAGCTGACCTTCCTGAAGGGCGCGTCCCTGAAGGATCCGGCGCGGCTCTTCAACTCCAGTCTCGAGGGAAACGCACGCCGCGCGATCGACATCCACGAAGGAGAAGAGGTCGACGGGTCCGCCTTCAAGGCGCTCGTTCGCCAGGCGGTCGCCCTCAACGGTTCGGCCAGGCCGAAACGTTCGAAGACGGCGAAGTCCTGAGCGGACGCGCGGCGCTTACCGCGTCGGCCCGGCGTACTGCTCGTCCGTCACCTTCTCCATCCACCAGACCATTCCGGAAGATCTCCGGGCGTGCTTCCTCATCGCTTGAACAGCTCCTTCGCTTTCGTCGCGGCCGACATGGCATTCGGCCAGCCGGCGTAGAACGCGAGGTGGGTGATCAGCTCGACCAACTCCTGCTCGGTCACGCCGTTCTCGATCGCGCGCGGGAAATGGAAGCTCATCTGCTCGGTCTTGCCCGTCGCCACCAGCGCGGCGCAGGTGATCAGGCTGCGGTCGCGTTTCGAGAGTTGCGCGCGCTCCCAAACATCCCCGAACAGCACCTTCTCGGTGATCTCCACGAGCTTGGGGGCATAGTCCGCAAGCGGGTTCTTCATGGTCGGTCCTCCTCGCCGCGTCGGAGCAGCGTCTCGATCGCGGAGTAGCCCTCTGCCGCCTGGCCGGGCGGCAGGGGGAAGTCGAACATCTTGTCCGCGCTCACTCTCTCGTAGATCGCGACGTCTCGGCCGAGCGGCCAGTACCCGACATCCCGACTCGAAGACCTCAGGTGGATCCCGGCCTTCGATCCCCTCGCGGTGGTGAGCGCCGCGACGCACGCTGCCTTCGTCGTGCATTCGCCGCCGTGCTCCGCGACTGCGGGACCAGGCCTCTGCGGACGACGCGGAGCAGATCGTCCGCCAGCGCCTCGTCGGAGGTGGCGCGCGAGAGGACGACGGCGCCGACCATCGACGCCACTGCCTGCAGCCGGCGGTCGCGCGCGTCCTTCGAGTCGCCCGGAGCAAGACGGGCAACGCTCTCGAGGAGACGCTGCACCGACTTCGTGAAGGCCTTCCTCGTCGGCAAGCCTTCGTGAGCGACCTCCGAGCAGAGCGCCGCGACCGGACATCCAACCTCGGCGTGATCCCGATGCGCCCTCGAGAGATAACCGTCGAGTACCGTCGAAACGGGCGCCTCGGCGACGGCCCCTGCCCTCTTTGCGTATCTCGACGCCGTCTCTTCGGACGCTGCCTCGATGGCCTCGATGACCAGCGCCTCCTTGCTTTCGAAGTGGCGATAGAAGCCGCCGATGGTGAGGCCGAGCGCGCCCATGATGTCCGCAACGCTGACGGAAGCGATTCCGCGCAGGCGGAAGAGACGCGACGCCGTCTCGACGATCCGCCGTCGCGTCTCGGCGGCGTCTTCGCGCGAGCGACGCATCAACGCGCTCCGTCGGGCTGGAGCGCCCGGACAGAGCCTGTCACCGGAACGGCTTTTTGACGTGCCATGGTCGTGGTGTCCATGTCAGCCGGCCTTCGAGGAGGCGCGTTCCGCCGCTGGGGTTCGCGCCATCTCCTCGCTGCGTCCTCACGCGATCGGCGCAACCGCGCCTCCGGCCCGATCGAGCCTGTACTCCTTCCGAAGCGCGCTGTCGAAGACGCCGGCCGGCAGGAAGCGCCGCAGCCGCGAGAGAAGACCGGCGCGCTTGCCAGCAGGATATCGCAGCCGCGGCTTCTTCGCCGTCGCTGCCTCCAACACCGTCCGGGCCACGACCGACGGATCGTCCCCTCCGTTCACGCCGGCGCGAACGGCCTCGCGGGCGCGGCCGCGGGCTGCGCCGTAGTCGTCCACCCGCCGGGCGGCGGCGGCGCCGTTGCTGTCGAGCCCGGTGCGCGTCCAGCCGGGCTCTACGAGCGCGATGCGGATGCCCAGCGTCCGGGTCTCATGATCGAGCGACTCGGCCAGACCTTCCAGCGCGTGCTTCGACGCGGCGTAAAAGCCCATGAACGGACCCGGAAGGAAGCCGAGCACGCTGCTGATGAAGACGATCCGGCCGCTCTTCTGCGCGCGCATCGCCGGAAGCACCGCTTGCGTCAGGCGCACGGCGCCGAAGAAATTCACCTCGAACAAGTCCCGGGCCTCCTCGAGCGAGGTCTCCTCGATGGCGCCCGTCACCCCGACGCCGGCGTTGTTCACGAGGAGGTCGATGCGGCCGGCCGTTTCCAGCACTTGCCGGACCGCCACGTCGATCGACGCGGGGTCGCGCACGTCGAGGACGATGCGCTCGACCTTTTCCGGGAAGGCCATCGATGTCGGCCTCGCGGTGCCGAAAACCCGCCATCCCTGCTCGGCCAATGCCCGCGCCGTAGCGTATCCGATGCCCGACGACACTCCAGTGACCAGCGCAGTCCGCGTACCCATGTGGTTCTCCTCGTTTAGATGTCGAGCATCATCTAAGTTGGAGGGATGCCTGCGGCGCGATCACGATTCGCCGGACGGCCGTGAATGCGGGATCAGAGAGGAAGCGTGCGCGACATCCGACCCGAGCAGTCGTGCAGCGTCTCGTCGATCCCGGCTCGTGCAGGAGGAAATTCGAACATGCCGCATGCAGGACGCCTGGGCGCCGTGCTCGAGTGCTCGCGGCGTTGTGCTGAAACCCGCGCAGGCAGGCGCGAGGAGGTCCGCGCTCCTCACCTTTGACTGCAACGGCGCCTGCGCGGGAGCCCGGCAGCGTTCTAGACTGTGGCGCAACCGGCTCTACGGGCGGCGGATACGATGCTCAGCGGGATCATCAAAGTGATCACCGGCTCGATCTGGGTCGTGTTCCTCCTGCGCAACCGGGCATCGCCCGCGGCTCATCCCCGAGTGCCCCGGCCGCCCGCGCGCTGGCGCAGTCCTCGAGTGCCGCGGGAGTCCTGGAAGCTCCTCGACGACGTCCAGCCTCCCACGCCGGAGGAGATCGAGCTCTACGTCCCCGAGGCATCCCGTGATCCCGGGCCTGGCTGGATCTTCACGCGGGGGAAGGTGCTCACCTTCTCCGAGACTCACAAGACGAGGATCGTCGGCAGCCTCGGCGGCTTCGACCTCCAGCACGAATTCAAGGAGCAGTACTCCGTGTATCGCGGCGTCTACGGCTACTACGACGAGAGCCGGCGGCTCCAGACCTTCGCGATGCCGCCGACCGAGAACGAGAGGCTGGTCCGCCCCGGGCGATCCTTCATCATCTGCTTCGATCGCCGCTCACCACGGATGCATCACCTGTTCACCCTGGTGCGCGCCTCCCGCCGATGAGGCTCAGAAGCAGCCTGAGGCGCATGCATCAATGCCTGGTCAGTGGACCGACGAGCCGCTCTTGGAAGAGCCGCGGATCTCGATGCGGCGCCCGCGATTGGCATCGGGGCGCAACGGGATGGTCACTTCCAGCACGCCGTTCTCGAACTTCGCTTCCGCCTGCTCCGCCTGCGCGCCATCGGGAAGCGGGATCGTGCGCATGAACCGCCCATAGGTGCGCTCCGAGCGGAAGACCTCTTTCTCTTTGGTTTCGGACTCGGACTTGCGCTCGCCTTCCAGGACGAGCGCGTCGTCCTGCACCTCGAGCCGCACGTCGTCCGGGGACAGGCCCGGCAACTCCGCCCGCAGCACGAAGCGGTTGTCGCGCTCGAACGTCTCGATCGCGGGCGACCAGAGCTGCCCGAAGCCGATCGCGGATCCGCCGAATCCCTCCCAGAGCCGGTCCATGTCCTCCATCATCCGGCGGACGAGCGAGAAGGGGCTGAGCCCGAAGCCGCCGACGATCGGCGCAGGCGAGGAGCGCCTCTGCAGCGCCCCGGCCGTGCCACGCTGCTGCCGCTCGCCCTGGTGCTGCTGCTTCGTGCCTTGCTCAGCGGACTGCGCGCTGCTGCCCTGACTCCGGGTCGACTCGACGTTCTTCTCTGCCATGGTGGATTCCTCCGATCGCTGCGAGTTGCCTCGCGCGCGCGTAAGCTGGTGACGAGCCCGGTGGAACGCACCGGTGACTGCTTCGGCGCGGAGAGAGTCCTCGATCAGGGTGACGACCGCTTCAGCGCCCGACTGTCCGCGGAGCCCGCCGCCGCCTCCCCGAGGCGCCTGCCGCGGGTCCCCGGCACGATCGCCAGCCGCAGACGAGGCAGTGCTCGCGCAGCGCGTGCTCCGAAATCCGCTGCGCCACGACCGGGCCCACTACATCGGACCCGGTGAATCTCGGCGCGATGTCAGGAGGAACCAGCAGAGCGCGACGAGCGAAGACAGCACTCCGATGGTGACGCCGAGCCGCGGGCCGTGCCAGAGGCTCGCCACGAAGTCGTTGAGCTGCGCGTAGAACACAGCCGATTTTCCTCCCAGCTTCTCGAGCCGATCGAGGTACAGCTTCGAGTCCGCGGTGAGCTCGAACGGGAGCGAATCGTCCGAATCGGCCGTCAGGTAGACGGCGACTCCAACCGCCCAGCCCACGGCGAGGATTGCGATGGGAACGAACCGGTGTCCACGGGCGGGCATCCGCATCGCGCTACCGTATCCCGAGCACGATCTGCTGTCGTTTTGGCGACGGGAGGTCGTGGTCGTTGAACGTGCCGGAGCGGGCGGCGCCCAGAAATGAAGGACGATGTGCCGTCGCCGTGCACGGTCAGTGCGCCAGGTTCAGGGTCCCTGGATCGGCGTCAGTTGAAAGGCAACTTCGCGCCAATCGCCATCCTTACGGACCCAAACGCGCGAGAACCGGCAGCGTCCGCTGAAAGGCTTGCCATCGTTCCGCCCCGATTCGGCAGTGCAGAGAGGGGTGCGACGAAGGTCTCGCACGCCAGCGATCTGGAATGTGGCATGCCACTGCGCACCCGGGGGTTGTCGCGCGCTTTCGACTCCGTCTGCTGCTTGCGCGCCTCGGGTCGGGAGGACCTGATGCCAACGCGACTATTGTACCTGCTCTCACTCGGGCTGCTGGCGGCGGCGTCACCGGCCGCTGCGCAGCACTACTTGCAAACGAATCTGGTTGCGGACGAGCCGGGAAAAGCGCGGTTCACCGATGCTCATCTGGTGAATCCCTGGGGCCTCGTCGCCACCGCGACGTCACCCTGGTGGGCCGCCAACAATGGGACGCTGACCGCCACGCTCTACGACGGAAACGGCGTCGCGCGGGCGCTCGTCGTCAGCATCCCGGGACCGCCGACGGGCACGGTGGCCAACGCCGGCGCTGGCTTCGTCGTGCACAACGGCGCCGCCTCCGGACCGGCCCGGTT
>DASREU010000263.1:0-3952 GCA_035651935.1 Myxococcales bacterium
TGGATCACGCCGGCGGCCTGGGGCGCGCGGGCGCCCTTGCGGATCACCCAGGCCCGGCACTCGTCTTCGCCGCCGGTGAAGTAGCTCTGGAGGCCGAGCAGGGTGAAGCCTTCGCGGACCAGCTTGTTGAGCCCGGGCTCCGAGAGGCCGACGGTGGCGAGGAACTCGCCGCGCTCCGCCTGGGGGAGCTGCTGGATCTCCGCCTCCACCTTGCTGCAGATCGCCACCATCCGGGCGCCTTCGCTCTCGGCGAGATCGCGCACCTTCGCCACCAGCGGATCGGAGTCGAGGCTGCCGAGCTGCGACTCGTCGACGTTCGCCACGTAGAGCACCGGTTTCGCGGTGAGCAGGAACAGCTCCCGGGCGCGCGGCCGCTCGTCGTCGTTCAGGGGAACGCTGCGCGCGGGCCTGCCCGCCTCGAGCGCCGCCTTCAGCTTGTCGTAGACGGCGAGGTCGGCCTTCGCCTCCTCGCCCGGCTTTCCCGGCGCCTTCGCGTCCTTCGCCTTGCGCTCGCGCTTCTTCTCCAGCGACTCCAGATCCTTGAGCTGCAGCTCGGTATCCACGACCTCCTTGTCGCGGACCGGATCGACGGTCCCGTCCACGTGCACGACGTCCGGATCGTGGAAGCAGCGGAGCACGTGCGCGATCGCATCCACTTCCCGGATGTTGGCGAGGAACTGGTTGCCCAGCCCCTCTCCTTTCGAGGCGCCCCGCACCAGCCCGGCGATGTCGAGGAACTCCAGCGCCGCGTGCGTGGTCTTCTTCGGCTTGTAGAGCGCCGCGAGCTTCTCCAGGCGGTCGTCCGGCACCGGCACCACGCCGACGTTCGGGTCCTTGGTGGCGAACGGATAGTTCGCCGCCAGCACCGAGGCGCCCGAGAGCGCATTGAACAGCGTGCTCTTGCCCACGTTGGGCAGACCGACGATGCCGATGGCGAGACCCATTGGGCGTGCGATCTACACCAAAGAGGCACACCTTCGCCCGGCCATTTCGTCCGCCGGAGCGTAGAGTTCGCGGCCGACTGGAGGAGCGCATGCCTCACACCCTGACCGCGGACGAGCTGACGCTGCTCGATTCCTGGTGGCGAGCCGCCAACTACCTGACGGTGGGACAGATCTACCTGCAGGCGAACCCGCTCTTGCGCGAGCCGCTGCGGCCGGAGCACATCAAGCCGCGCCTGCTCGGCCACTGGGGCACCTCGCCCGGCCTGTCCTTGCTCTACGCGCACCTGAACCGGCTGATCCGCAAGCGCGACGTCGACGCCATCTTCCTCGCCGGGCCCGGGCACGGCGGGCCGGCGGTGATCGCGAACGTGTGGCTGGAGGGGACCTGGAGCGAGATCTATCCGGAGGTCACCCGCGACGGCGAGGGGATGCGGCGGCTGTTCCGGCAGTTCTCCACGCCGTACGGCGTCCCCAGCCACGTGAGCCCGCCGGTCCCGGGATCGATCAACGAAGGCGGCGAGCTCGGGTACGTGCTCACGCACGCGTTCGGCGCCGCGTTCGACAACCCGGATCTGCTGGTTCTGGCAGTCGTGGGAGACGGCGAGGCGGAGACGGGGCCGCTGGAAGGGTCTTGGAAAGGGATCAGCTTCCTCAACCCCGCGCGCGACGGCGCGGTCCTGCCGGTCCTCCACCTCAACGGCTACAAGATCGCGAACCCGACGGTGCTCGGCCGCAAGAGCGACGAGGAGATCTCCTTTCTCCTGCGCGGGCACGGCTACGAGCCGTTCTTCGTCGAAGGAGACGATCCGCCGCGCGTGCACGCGGCGATCGCCGAGACGCTCGACGTCTGCTACGACCGGATCCGCGAGTTGCAGGCCCGCGCCCGCCGCGGCGGTCCGCTCCGGCCGCGCTGGCCGGTGATCGTGCTGCGCACGCCGAAGGGCTGGACCGGACCGAAGATCGTGGACGGTGTCCAGGTCGAGGGCACGTTCCGCGCGCACCAGGTGCCCATCGCGCAGGTGCGCGAGAACCCCGATCACCTCCGGGAGCTCGAGGCGTGGATGAAGTCCTACCGCCCGGAGGAGCTGTTCGATCGCGCGGGCGCTCCGAGCGAGTCGCTCTCGGCGCTGATCCCGCGCGAGCTGAGGCGGATGAGCGCGAATCCGCACGCGAACGGCGGGCGCATCCTCGTCCCTCTCGACCTGCCCGACTACACGCGATTCGCGGTGGACGTGAAGACTCCGGCGGTGCAGCGCCACGAGTCCGTCCGCCAGCTCGGGGCGATGCTCCGCGAGGTGTTCGTCCGCAACGCCGACGAGCGGAACTTCCGCATCTTCTGCCCCGACGAGCTGACCTCGAACCGCCTCGGGGCCGTGCTCGAGGCGACCGCGCGCGTCTGGATCGAGGACCGCATCCCGGGCGACGACCACCTCGCCCCGGACGGGAGGGTGATGGAGGTCCTCTCGGAGCACAACTGCGAAGGCTGGCTGGAGGGGTACCTGCTCACCGGGCGGCACGGCCTCTTCTGCACCTACGAGGCGTTCGCGATGGTGGTCGCGTCGATGGCCACCCAGCACGCGAAGTGGCTGGAGATGTGCCGCGACCTGCTCTGGCGCGCGCCCATCGCCTCCTTGAACGTGCTGCTCACCTCCACCTGCTGGCGGAACGACCACAACGGCTTCTCGCACCAGGGCCCGGGATTCATCGACACCATCATCTCCAAGCAGGGCGAGGTGGCGCGGGTGTACCTGCCTCCGGATGCGAACTGCCTGCTCTCGGTGGCGGACCACTGCCTGCGCAGCCGCAGCTACGTGAACCTGATCGTGATCGACAAGCAGCCGCAGCTGCAGTGGCTGACGATGGACCAGGCGCGGGCGCACTGCGCGCGCGGCGCGGGGATCTGGGAGTGGGCCTCGAACGCGGGGGAGGATCCCGACATCGTCCTCGGGTGCGCGGGCGACATCCCGACGCTGGAGACGGTCGCCGCGGCGCACTGGCTGCGGCAGCGTGCGCCGGACCTCCGGGTCCGGGTGGTGAACGTCGTCGACCTCTTCGCCATCGCCGATCCGCAGGAACACCCGCACGGCATGCCCCCGGATCAATTCGTCCAGCTCTTCACCCGCGACGTCGACGTGGTGTTCGCCTGGCATGGCTACGCGAACGCGCTCCACGGGATCCTCCATGGCCGGCAGAACGCGAGCCGGTTCCACGTCCGCGGGTACAACGAGGAGGGGACCACGACCACGCCGTTCGACATGGTGGTCCTGAACAGGATCAGCCGGTACCACATCGTCATCTCCGCGCTGCAGCGCGCCCGGCGCATCCCGGAGAACGCGAGCCGGCTGATCGACGACTGCGAGCTGATGCTGCGCCGGCATACCGCGTACGTGAAGGAGCACCTCGAGGACATGCCGGAGATCCGCGACTGGACCTGGACGCCGTGATCCTGGCGCTGAACTGCGGCTCGTCGTCGCTGAAATACGCGCTCTTCGAAGGCGGGCGGCGCACCGGCGGGGGATCGGTCGAGCGGATCGGCATCCCCGGCGGACACGCGACGCATGCCGAGGCGGTGCACGCGACGCTCGAGAAGCTGCCGCGGCCTGCTGCCGTCGGCCACCGGCTGGTGCACGGCGGCCCGGACCTGCTCGAGCCGGTGCGGATCGACGCGACCGTCGTACGCAAGCTCCGCGAAGCGGAGCCGTTCGCGCCGCTGCATCTGCCGCCGGCGATCGGCGCCATCGAGGCCGTCGCGCAGCGCGCCTCGGGCGTTCCGCAGGTCGCCTGCTTCGACACCTCGTTCCATCGCACCCTGCCGGATGTGGCGAGGCGGTTCCCCCTGCCCGCTAGCGTGCCCGCCGGCGCCGTGCACCGCTACGGCTTCCACGGCCTCTCGTACGAGGGGGTGGTGGCGGGGCTGCGCTTGCCTTCGCGGACGGTGATCGCCCATCTCGGCAACGGCGCCTCGCTGTGCGCGGTGAAGGACGGGATCTCGATCGATACCACCATGG
>DASREU010000264.1:0-4129 GCA_035651935.1 Myxococcales bacterium
GCATCGAAGCGTCCCGCATAGACTTGCTGGAGCATCGCCTCTCCGTCGATCCCCAGCTTCGCCGCGAACGATTTGAGCTCGGCGTCGCCCAGCTCCTCGTAGTGCGCGAAGATCAAGTCGCTCATCTCCCAGAACCGGTTCCGCTGGCGCGCGAACTCCGCGCAACCTGCCGCGATCTGCGCACGCGGGTGCCCGGGCAGGGGAAAGTACTTGGAGCAGACCCGGACCTTCGTGGGCAGCGAGCGCACCAGCTCGCGCAGCGGCTGCACGGCCGCGGCGCAGTGCGGGCACTGGAAGTCCGAATACTCGACCACGGCGACGGGCGCATGGACGTCGCCGAGCTGCGGGCACTCGCGATCGGCGAGCTTGCGGCGCTTCTCCTGCGCGAAGCCCGAGTAGTAGCGCTCGACCGTGTCGATGATGGCCGCCGTCTGGTAGCCGGCGAGCAGCAGCGCCTTCACCAGCTCGGCCATCCGCGGCGCGTGCCGATCGGTGGCGTTCGGGCCCAGGCACCGCGCCAGCGTGTCGTTGCAGCCGGCGTACCCGAAGGTGTCGCCGGCGATCTCCAGGAACTGCGCGCGCTGCGCGTCGCTCAGCGAGTGGAGATCGGCGCGCGGCAGGATCTGCCGGGCGCGCTCTTCGGAGAGTCCGGCCGGGGCAGCCTGGGCGAGAAGCGCAGTGAGGAGCAGGGGAAGCATGGGGCGGCGACCGTAGCACGCCGCGCGATCACGGCGGGGGCGGCACGCCTTCGGGAGGGGCCCGCCGCATCCCGAGGAGCGCGCGCACGTCGGCGCGGCCGCGAACGGACTGGAGGTCCGGATCGTTGCGCCCGAGCACCTGGACGCGGGCCGGATCGATCGCCGCTGCGCGCGAGAGGAGGACCACGGCGTCGTCGGCTCGACCCGCCAGCGCAGCGGTCGCCGCGGCGTTGTACAGGCCGTCGAGAAAGCCGGGATCCGCGGCGATCGCCCGCTCGAACTCCCTGCGCGCGGCGTCGAGATCTCCCGCGGCCCGATCCGCGAGCCCGTGGAGGTCGTGGAGGCGCGCTTCCCCGCGCAAGAGCGAGGCGCGGCGGAGCCCGATGGCGCGCCGCAGCGGTTTTCCTTCGAGGACCGAACCGGAGAGCAGCCAGGCCGTGCTTCCCTGGCGCCAGAGCTGCGGCGCGGCCGGCGCGCCCGCGAGAGGCATCCGCGCGAGCTCGATTTCCTCGGCGGCCCCGTCGGAGAGCAGGAGCGCCAGCGCCGGCGCCGGGGTCATCGCCGTGCGCAGGGAAAACGGGAGGGAGCCTGCGCCCGCGGCTCCGACGATCCGCCAGACCTCTCCGGGCTCGGGCTGGGCCGGTGCGCGCGCGAGATATCCCTGTGCGGCGGCGGCGGCCGAGGCCTGCGGCCATTCCCGCTGGACGGACTGCGCGAGCAGAGGAGCGGCGCGGTTCCCGAGCTCGCGGATCTGCCCGGCCACGGCGCGGGCGCGATCGGGCGGGGCGACGAGAAGGACGCGCGCCGGTTCCCCGGCACGGCCCCACGCCGACAAGGTCAGGCGAGGCTCGTCGCCCTCGGCATCCACCAGCTCGACGACGGCGGCGTCGCCATCGTCCGTCAGGCCCACCAAGGCCTGCTCGTGGACGACCGGCTGCCCTGCCGCCTGCTCGGGAAAAGTGGGAGCCATCCGCCATTCCGCGCACGAAAGGCAGCAGACGAGCAGCGCGAGACGGCGCATCGAGCGGTTCTACCTTAGAATCGCCCGCTCGATGCGCTGGCCCCTCCTCGAACCGATCCGCACCCGGCTGGGCGCCGAGGAGGGCACGCTGCACAAGCAGGCGGCCACCCGCATCGCGCTCTGCTACCCGAGCCCGTACCAGGTGGGGATGAGCTCGCTCGGGTTCCAGACCATCTACCGGGAGATCCACGGGCATCCCGACGCGGCGGCCGAGCGCGCGTTCCTGCCGGACGACGTCGCGGCCTGGCGCGAAGCCCGGGTCCCGCTCTGCACCTACGAGTCGCAGCAGCCGATCACGCAGTTCCCCTGCCTCGCCTTCTCGGTCAGCTACGAGCTGGAGATCGCCGGGCTGTTCGAGATGCTGGATCTCGCCGCGATCCCGATCCTGCGCGAGGATCGCGACGAGCGCCACCCGCTGATCGTCTGCGGCGGCCCGCTCACGTTCTCCAACCCGGTCCCCCTCGCCCCCTTTGCGGACGTGGTGGTGATGGGCGAGGCCGAAGACCTGATCCACGTCCTCTGTGACGCTCTCACCCTTCCGCGGAACGCACAGCGCGAGCAGCTCTCGCGCCACCCCGGGTTCTACGTCCCGGGGCTCTCGCCGGCATGGCCCGCCGTCGCGAAGGCGGAGGACGACCGGCTCCCCGCGCGGTCGCAGATCATCACCCCGCACACCGAGCTGAGGTCGATGTTCCTGATCGAGCCGGAGCGCGGCTGTTCCCGGGGCTGCACCTACTGCGTGATGCGCCGCACCACCAACGGCGGGATGCGCACCGTCGCTCCCGAGCGCGTGCTGGAGCTCATCCCGCGAGAGGCGCGGCGCGTCGGGCTCGTCGGTGCGGCGGTGACGGATCATCCGCGCATCGTCGAACTGGTGCGCACGCTGGTGGCGGACGGCCGGCAGGTGGGCATCAGCTCGCTCCGCGCCGATCGCCTCTGCGCCCGGCCCGAGCTGGTCTCGCTCCTCGCGCAGTCCGGGGCGAGATCGCTGACCACCGCCGCGGACGGCGCCTCGGAGCGGCTGCGGGTCGCCCTCGATCGCCGGACCACGGCGGCGCAACTCCTCGAGGTCGCAAACCTCGCGCGCGACGCGCGGCTGCAGCGGCTGAAGCTCTATCTGATGGTGGGGCTGCCCGGCGAGGAGGACGCGGACCTCGACGAGCTCGCACAGCTCGCGGGAGAGATCTCGCGCATCCTCCCGCTCAGCTTCGGCTGCGCTCCGTTCGTCGCCAAGCGGAACACGCCGATGGACGGCGCTCCCTTCGTCCCCATCGAGGAGATCGACCGCCGGATCGCGTACCTCCGCGCGAAGCTGCGCGGCCGCGCGGAGATCCGTCCCACCAGCCCGCGCTGGGCCTGGGTCGAGTACATGCTGGCCCAGGGAGCCGAGAGCGCCGGCCTCGCCGCGCTCGATGCCTGGCGCGCCGGCGGCACGTTCGCCTCGTGGAAGCGCGCGTTCCGGGAGCGCGGCGTGCGCCCGTTCGCCGCGCGGCGGGTGCAGGACGGCCGCCTGCGCCTTCCACAGCTCGCGGCCTGGCCTTCGGTGTAGCCGCTCGCGCCGCGCTCAGAACGTCCAGGTGAATCCGCCGCGACCTTCGAGCAGCGCCGTCCCTCCGCTCCGCCCCGCGCGCAGCGCGGCGTCGACCGAAAGCTCTTCCCGGAGTTGCCAGATGAATCCGCCGAGGACCGTCGCCGCATTCGCGCCGCCGAATTCGTGCGACCAGAGCGCCTCCGCCACCGGCCGCACCAGCCATTTTCGCGGTCCCTCGGCGATCACGGCGGGCTCCACCGCGAAGTTGCCCGTCCGCTCGCGGGACGCGCTGGCGTTCAGGTGGACGAGGACGGCGCCGGCGGCGATCGAGACGATGCCGGTGCAGACGCCGCCGAGTCCTTCCTCGTCGCGAAAGCCGGGAAGGAGCAGGCCACACTCGGCGGCGACGCTCGGTCCAAAGGCTTCCTGCAGCACGCCGGCGCGAAGCACGTGCTTGAGCGAAAGCTGCAGTCCCGAGACGGAGAACCGCGGACCGGCGGCGCGCCCGACCGCGAGGTGGTGGACGCCCTCGAAGACGATTTCGGTCCTGGCGGCGATGCCGTAGTTGGCGACGAACCTCGGCGCGTACTGCGTGATCCCGCCCGCGTCGACGAAACCGATCGGTCCGAGCTCGAGCTCCACCTCTTGCGGATTCGCCACGTCGGCATCGGTGTTGTCGAACGGCCGGTATGCGCTGGCTGCCGGAGCGACAGCGAGCGCCAGAAGAGCTACGATCCGCGAGGTGGCCATCCTCGCGGTCCTGCTTCTCACGGCGGCACAGGCCATCCAACTGCCCGGAGGCGAGAGCGGCATCGGGCTGGACGATCTGCAGTACGCGCCCGTGGCGCGCAAGCTGCTCGTTCCCGCGGGGCACACTGG
>DASREU010000265.1:0-2997 GCA_035651935.1 Myxococcales bacterium
CCCGCTGCCCGTATCGGAGACGGTGAGCACCGCGGCGTCCCCTTCGCTGCCGAGCACGACGTTCACTTTGCCGCTGTCCGGCGTGAACTTGACCGCGTTGGTAAGCAGGTTGGCGACGACCTGCTGGAGGCGAAGGGAGTCGCCGGAAACGACCCCCGTCCGCGGGTCGAGGTCGACCTCCAGGCGGATGTGCTTGCGTTCCGCCTGTACCGCCACCGCCTCCAGCGCCGCCTGGATCACGCCGGGCAGGCTCAGCCGGCGCAGATCGAGACTCAGCTTGCCCGTCACGATGCGCGAGACGTCGAGCAGATCCTCGATGAGCTGCGACTGGGTCTTGGCGCTGCGCTCGATGGCCTCGCTGGCGCGATGGGCCTTGGCCAGGGGAAGATCGGCGTGCCGCAGCAGCTGCGCGTTCATCATCATCGTCGCCAGCGGCGTCCGCAGCTCGTGCGACAACGTGGCGAGAAAGGCATCCTTGGTTCGATTCGCCTGCTCCGCCGCCTCGCGCGCGTGCTGGGCCTCCGCCAGGAGCCGCTTGCGTTCCGCCTCCACTTGCTTGCGGGCGCTGACATCCTCGATGGCGAGGAGGACCATCGGGCTGGAATCGCGAAAACGCACGGCGCGCGCGGAAAAGGACATCGTTTTCTGGCCGACCCGGGGGAACTCCCCGTCGAGCTCCAGGCCCTCGAACGGTGTCCCCTTGACGAACAGGGCCTTCAGGCTGCTCCGCAGCTCGGGAATGTCCCACTTGCCGCCCGCGACGGCGAAGAAGCTGCGCTTCTCCGTCTCCTTCGGCGGAATGCCGAAGGTTTCGTAGAACGCCTCATTTGCGGAGGTGACATGCAGCTGGTCGTCGAGCACCACCAGCGGCAGCAGCACGGCATCGACCACGCTCAACGCGTAGTCGCGCGACCACTCCGCCTGGTCGACGTGACGCTTGAGTACGTCGATGTCCATCAGCGAAAGGATGGCGCCGTCCACCTTGCCGTCGCCGGTCTGGTAAGGGCGGATCTGCATCCGGTACCAGCGGCCGGACTGATCCTGGACCTCTGACTCGCGGACGGTGACGTTCGCGATCGACCAGGCGATCTGCGCGTCCAGATCGGGGGTGTCGACCTTGAGCTTGATGTCGTCGATGGGGCGGCCGATGTCCCCCGCCACCACGTTGAAGAGGTTCTGCGCCTGCGGCGTGAAGCGGCGGATGCGCCGGTGCGCGTCGAGGAAGACGATGGGAATCTCCACCGTGTTGAGCAGGTTGATGAGGTCGCTGTTGGCGAGGTTCAGCTCGCGGTTGCCGCTGTGCAATTCGTCGTTGACGGTGGTCAGCTCCTCGTTGGCGGATTGCAGCTCCTCCTTCGCCGTCTGCAGCTCCTCGTTCATGCTCTGCAGCTCTTCGTTGCCGGAGATCAGCTCCTCGTTGGCGGTGCCGAGATCGTCGTTGACCCGGCTGTGCTCTTCGAGGAGCGACTGCAGGTACTCCTTGGAGGTTTGCAGCTCCCGCCTGAGCCGGGCGACGTCCGAGGTCACCTTCCCGCGCGACCGCGTGCGTTTGGCGGCGCCGCGCTTCTCCTGCGGCGCAGCGACTTCTTCGAAGAGGACCGCGTAGAGCGGCTCCCTGGATCCCGGCCAGCCATTCAGCGGGATGACCACGATGTCACAGCGGATCATCGAGCCGCGGTCGCCGACCTCGATCCCGTGCTTGTGGACCGGCGCTTTCTGCTTTCGTGCCTGCGCCAACGCGGTCTTGAGCGGGAGGAGCAAGCCCTCCCGCGCCATCTTGAGCACGTTGGTCTGCGGCTGTCCCGGCGCAGGCTCGAGATAGGGTCCCGTGCGCCCGCGGAACTGGACCACTTCCAGCTTCTCGTTCAGGACCACTCCCGCCGGCGCATACTTGGCGAGCAGCAGCCGGTCCACGTGCTTGATCAAGTCGAACGCCGGCCGCGGTAAATCCATCGGCGCCGGCACCAGCAGATTGGGCAGCGCCGGGATGGCCCCCCTGAGCTGGAGGACGCTCCGCGAAGCGGTGCGGCCGTAGATCTTGTTCTCGCGGTCGACCGGAGTGAAGAACTGGCCGAAGCCCCCGATGCTCTCGCTCCGGCCGAGCACGAGGAAGCCGGGCAGGTTCAGACAGTAGTGGAACGTCGCCATCAGCCGCTTTTGCAGCGTGGGACCGAAATAGATGAGCACGTTGCGACAGCAGACGAGGTCGAGGCGCGCGAAGGGCGGATCCCTGGCGAGATCGTGGCGGACGAAGACGCAGAGCTCCCGCACCTTCTTGCTGATCCGGTAACCGTGCTCGAGGCGGACGAAGTATTTGCGCCGAATCTCATCGCTGACGTCGCGAAGCGCGGCATCGGAAAAGAACCCGATGCGCGCCTTCTCGACCGCCTGTTCGCTGACGTCGGATCCGAAGATCTGGATGGGCGGATTGTGCTCCGCAATTGAATGGCTCTCCAGGAGCGCGATGGCGAGCGAATAGACCTCCTCGCCCGTCGAGCATCCTGCGACCCACGCGCGGATCGGTGCGTCCTTCGCCTTTTGTTCGACGATCTGGGGGACGATTTCCTTGCCGATCGTCTCGAAGACGGCGGCGTCGCGGAAGAACGAGGTGACGTGGATGAGGACGTCCTCGCTGAGAGCGCGGATCTCGGCCTCGTCGGTCTCGAGCAATCGAAGGTAGCTTTCGAGATCGTTCTCCTGGCGGAGCGCCATCCGCCGGGCGGCGCGTCGCTCGATGGTGGCTGGCTTGTACTCGGAGAAATCCACGCCCGTCCTGCTGCGAACGAGGGCCAAAATCTTCTCGAAGGCTCCGCTGTCGATTTCCGGCTTCGCGCTCGAATCGCGCGCGCCGAGGTACGGATGCCGGCTCAGCCGCACCAGTTCCCGGGCCAGCGCCGGGATCGGCATCCCGGTGTCGACGACGCCGGCCTTGATCGCGCTCTGCGGCATGTCGCCGAATTTCGCGCTCCGCGGTTCCTGCGCGAAGGTGATCCCGCC
>DASREU010000266.1:0-11974 GCA_035651935.1 Myxococcales bacterium
GCACGCCTCCCCCGGTGTTGCCCTTTCCCGTCCCCGAGAACTACATCCCGGCGACCTCGTCGACGATGAAGAACCTGGAGGACGCCGTGGTTCGCGCCGTCGACATGATCCCCGACCTGACGCGCGATCTCGGCACGGTGGTCACGCGCTTGAACGTCCTGCTCGACGACGTGAACAGCCGGGGCCTCCCCGGCAAGCTCGAGGCGACCCTCGGCGACACGCACCAGTTGCTCGCGAGCGCGCAGGGCAAGCTCGATCAGCTTCACGTCGCGGAGCTCTCGCGCGGGGCGTCCGCGACGCTCCAGGGAGCGAGCGCGGCGCTGGCGCGGATGGAGCGGGTCCTCGATCACCTCGACGGAAGCGAAGGGCTGTTCGCCAGCGTGCAACGCACCTCCGATTCCTTCGCCGATGCCGCGGGCCCCCGGCTCGGGGCGAACATCGAGGACACGGGCCGGGATCTGCGCGAGGCGGCGGTCGCCGTGCGGCAGCTCGTCGACGCGCTGCAACGGGATCCCGACATGTTGATCAAGGGAAAGGCAAGGGTGCACCCATGAAGCCCGGCCTGCTGCTGCTGATCGGCGCCGTCGCGCTCACCGGCTGTGCTCTGCTCGGCAAGAACGAGCCTCAGGTGCCGCGCTACTTCACGCCGGAGTACGAGGCGGAGGCGACCGGGACGCGGATCCGCCCCGGCGTCCAGCTCAGGCTCGGCCGCGTCGAAGGCTGGTCGCATCTGCGCGAGCGGATGGCCGTCCGCAACTCCACCCGGGAGCTTTCGTACTACGAGGACCGGCACTGGACCGAACGGCCGGAGATCTACCTGCGGCGCGCGCTCTCGCGCGCGCTGTTCGAGGAACGCGGGCTGTCCCCGTCGCTCTCCGGCCACGGCGTCACCCTGGACGTCGAGCTGATCGGCTTCGAGGAGGTGGCGCAACCCCACCTCGCGCGCATGCAGGCGCTGGTGGTGCTGCGCGACGATCGGATCGGGCTGCTCGACGAGACGATCACCGTGGAGCAACCGGTGGAAGCGGGGCAGGCCGACGCGGCGCGCGCGGTGGTGGAGGCGCTGTCGCAGGCCCTGCACACCGGCGTGACCCGGATCGCCGATCGCGTGGTCTCGAAGCTTTCCGATGGGAGCACCAATGCCGCGGCCCGGTGATCTCGGATGAAGATCCCGATGCAGGAGAAGAGCGTCGTCCGTTTCGAGATCGCACCCGGCACCATCGGGTTGATCCTCGCGGCGATCGCCGGTGTCTGGCTGCTGCGCGAGCTCTGGGTCCTGGGACTGCTGGTGGTGGTGGCCCTGCTCTTCGCCGGGACCGTCAACCCGCTGCTGGAGTGGATGGAGAGCCGCGGGCTCAAGCGCACCCTCTCCCTGATCCTGCTCTTCTGCGCGTCGGTCCTCGTCGCCTCGCTGCTCCTCTTCCTCACCGTCCCCCCGCTGGTGGAGCAGCTGGCGGAGATGGTCCACGGGGCGCCGGCGGACCGCGAGCAGCTGATCGCGCTCTTGTCGAAGCAAGCGTTCACGCTGCCGCTCGCGCACGCCGTGCAGAACGCCGGTCTGGAGCAGACCTTCGCGCGGATCGAGAGCTACCTGCTCGGGTACTCCTCGCAGGCAGTGAAGGGCCTGGGATATTTCCTCACCACCTTCGTCCTCTCCTTCTATCTGCTGACGGACGGGAAGCGAACCCAGGGCGTGCTCTACGCGATCGTGCCCCGCGAGTACCACATGCGGCTGGCGCGCATCCTCCACAACCTGGAAACGATCGTGGGCGGGTACATGCGGGGGCAGCTGATCACCTCCGCGGCGATCGCCGTGTTCACCTTCGTGCTGCTGGTGATCTGCAAGGTCCCGAATGCCCTGTCCCTCGCCTTGTTCGCCGGGCTGACGGACGTCATTCCCTTCGTGGGCGGGTTTCTCGCCGCCGGTCCCGCCGTCCTCTCCGCGCTCCCCCGCGGAGTGCCGGTCGCGATGGTGGTGCTGGTCTCCATGTCCGTCTACATGGAGTTCGAGAGCCGGATCCTGGTGCCCAAGGTGTACGGACACGTCCTCCGCCTCTCGCCCACCGCCGTCCTCCTTGCCCTGATCGCCGGAGGCACGCTGCTCGGGGTGATGGGAGCGCTGCTGGCGCTGCCGATCGCGGCGGGCCTGCAGATGATCCTCGAGGAGCTGCGGGTGGAGATGCCCGGCGACGACAGCGACGATCGCGGGGCGCGCGCGCGAAATGCGAAGACCGAAGCCACCTATGAGCGGATGAGCGCCGGCTCCACCGCGCCGGAAGCGGGGCAGATCGCGAGGAATCTCGCCCACGAGATCCGGGACGCGGACGCCGCGGACGCGGCGAGGCAAGGGGCGACAAAATGAGCACTCCACCAGCCCCGGCGCCTGGCGATTCCGCCACCGCCGATGCGATCGCCGAGCGCCGCCGGAAGGAGGCATTGCTGAAGACAGGCGCGCTGCAAGACGCCATCTTCAACAGCGCGAACTTCTCCAGCATCGCCACCGACGAGAAGGGCGTCATCCAGCTGTTCAATGTCGGCGCCGAACGCATGCTCGGGTACAAGGCGGAGGAAGTCCTCAACAAGATCACCCCGGCGGACATCTCCGATCCCGAGGAGGTGATCGCGCGCGCCAAGGCGTTGAGCGTCGAGCTCGCGGAGACGATCACGCCAGGATTCGAGGCCCTGGTCTTCAAGGCCTCGCGCGGGATCGAAGACATCTACGAGCTCACCTACATCCGCAAGGACGGGAGCCGGTTCCCGGCGGTGGTGTCGGTGACGGCGTTGCGCAACGCCCAGGGCCGGATCATCGGGTACCTGCTGATCGGCACCGACAACACCGCGCGCAAGCTGGTGGAAGAGAAGCTTCGCTGGACCGAAGAAGGCTTCCGCCTGATGGTCGAGAGCGTCACGGACTGCGCGATCGTGATGCTCGACTCGGACGGCAACGTGGTGAGCTGGAATACCGGGGCGGAGCGGATCAAGGGCTATCGCGCGGAGGAGATCGTCGGACAGCACTTCTCCTGTTTCTATCCCGCCCTGGACATCGAGCGGGGCGTGCCGCAGCGCGACCTGGATTGCGCCGCAGCCGAGCAGAGATTCGAGGTCGAGGGTTGGCGCGTGCGCAAGGACGGCTCGACCTTCTGGGCGAACGTCGTGTTCACGGCCATCCGGGACCCGGCGGGCAACGCGCGCGGGTTCGCGAAGCTGACGCGCGATCTCACCGAGCGCAAGCAGGTCGAGGAGACCCTCACCCAGGCCAAGCGAACGGCGGAGAAGGCGAATCTCGCGAAGTCCGATTTCCTCTCCAGCATGAGCCATGAGCTTCGCTCGCCGCTGAACGCCATCCTCGGGTTCGCCCAGCTGATGGAGTCGGACCCGGCCTCGGTCACGCCCTCGCAAAAGGCGAGTATCGCGGAGATCCTCCGGGCCGGGTGGTATCTGCTGGATCTGATCAACGAGATTCTCGATCTGGCGCAGATCGAGTCGGGGAAGCTGTCGGTCTCGCAGGAACCGACCTCGTTCGCCGAGGTGATCCTCGAGTGCCAGGCGATGATCGAGCCGCAGGCGCAGAAGGCCGGCGTCCGCATGACCTTCCCGGAGTTCGACGGCCCGCGCTTCGTCCTCGCCGACCGCACCCGGTTGAAGCAGGTCCTCATCAATCTCCTGTCGAACGCCGTCAAATACAACCAATCCGGCGGGACCGTGGTCCTCGACTGCGCGAGCCCCGCGCCGGGCCGCGTGCGCATCAGCGTCACCGACACCGGCGCCGGGCTTTCTCCGGAAAAGCTGGGTCAGCTGTTCCAGCCGTTCAACCGGCTCGGCGAGGAGCGGGGCGCCGTGGAAGGCACCGGCATCGGGCTGGTGATGAGCAAGCGGCTGGTGGAGCTTATGGGTGGGGTCATCGGCGTGGAGAGCAAGGTCGGGGTCGGAAGCGTCTTCTGGTTCGAGCTGGTCTCCGCCGACGCGCCGAGCCCCGGGTCCAGTACGATTCAGCCCGTCCCCGTCTCTGCGGCCGCGGCCCGGCAACAGGCGCCGCTGCGCACGCTGCTGTACGTGGAGGACAGCGCGGCAAACCTGAAACTGGTCGAACAGCTCATCGCCCGTCGCCCGGGCATGCGCCTGTTCAGCGCGGTGGACGGAAACCGCGGGATCCAGCTTGCGCGCGCGCAGCAGCCGGAAGTGATCCTGATGGACATCAATCTGCCGGGGATCAGCGGCATCGAAGCGCTGAAGATCCTCCGGGACGATCCGGCGACGGCGCACATCCCGGTCGTCGCCCTGAGCGCGAATGCGATGCCGCGCGACATCGAAAGAGGTCTGGAGGCTGGGTTCTTTTCCTACCTCACCAAGCCCATCAGGGTCACGGAGTTCATGGCGAGCCTGGACACCGCGTTCGAGTTTGCGCAAGGAAGACGCGGCAGGCAGGACGGAACCGGTTCATGGTCGAAGCAGCCGATCTCTTCAAAGCCAAAATCCTGATCGTCGACGATCAGCAGCCCAATGTCCTCCTGCTCGAGCGCATGCTGAGCGGAGCCGGGTATCTCTCGGTGACGTCGACGCGCGACCCGCGCGCGGTCTGCGAGCTTCACCGGGAGAACCGCTACGATCTGATCCTGCTCGATCTGCAGATGCCCGTCATGGACGGATTCGAGGTGATGGAAGCTCTGAAGAAGATCGAAGACGACGGTTACCTGCCGGTCCTGGTGGTCACCGCCCAGCCGGATCACAAGCTGCGGGCGTTGCGGGCGGGAGCGAAGGACTTCGTCAGCAAGCCGTTCGATCTCGCCGAGGTGCTGACCCGGGTGCGCAACATGCTGGAGGTCCGCCTGTACGCCAAAGCGCTCGAACGGACCGTCCTGGACCTGGAGTCCAGCCGCAAGACGATCGCCGCGAAGAACGACGAGCTGAAGAAGCTGTTCGACGAAGTGGTGGCGGAGCGCAAGGTGTCCGAGCGCCTCGCCCTGCGCGTCCCGCCGGACTCGATCGCCCGGCGATTGCAGGCGCGTCCCGACGTGACCGAAGACAGCTTCGCCGACGTCACCGTCTTGATCGCCGACGTCGTGGGATTTGCCGCGCTCACGCCCGCCATCGGCCCCGATCGGCTGGCAGCGATGCTCGAGGAGCTCTTTTCGCTGTTCGACGGGCTCACCGTCGAGCGCGGCCTGAAGAAGATCAAGACGCTGGGGAATTCATACATGGCCGCTTCGGGCGTGCCGGTCCCGTCCGCAGATCACGCGGCGCAGGCGGCGCATCTGGCGCTCGACATGATCAAGCTGCTGGACCGCTTCAACGAGCGCGCGGATGCAAGGCTTCAAGTGCGCGTGGGCATCAACACCGGGAACGTCGTGGCCGGCGTGATCGGGCGGCGTCTGTTTCTCTATGACGTCTGGGGGGAGGCCGTGACCGTCGCCAGCCGCATGGAATCTCACGGAGTGGCGGGGCGCGTGCAGGTTTCGGAGAGCACGCGCCGGCTGCTGGGCGCGCCGTTCCTGCTCGAGGAGCGCGGCGTTCTCACGGTGGAAGGCGCGGGAGAGCTGAAGACCTGGTTCCTGGCCGGAAGAAGCAGCGCGTAGGAATGGCGCATCCAGATCCTCCTCGCGTTCATCGCGGGCATGGCGGTCCGCGATCTCTGGCCGTTGTGAATCCGGCGGACGGCGGCGCCGAAGCGCCCGAGAAACTCCAGAAAGCTTGCCGGCGCCGTCGGTAGACGCGCCTCCGTTCGGCGCGTCGAGGTCCAATGCGACGACACGGAACGGGCGACCGTCGCTCGACTCTTCCTGACGCACCCGCTGGTCCGGGACCATCTCCTCCGTCTCGCAGAGGCAAAGTCTCGACGATGATCAGCGCACCAGCTCGGTACCCGGCGGCGCGTCTCCCGAGAGGCCCAGCTCGCGCGCGGTGCGGCCGTTCACGAGCACATGCCCGGAGACGAAGCGAAACGGGACGCCCGACCGGGCGGCGGGAGCCCGCGCCGCCACGTCGGAAGCGAGCTTCGCTGCCTCGCGTCCGATGGCGTCGAAGTCGGCGAACACCGCGACCAGCGCGCCCACCTGCGCCATCCCGGCGAGGAAGCCGATCATCGGTATCTTGCGCTCGAGGCAGATGGCGACGAGGAACTTCGCCACTTCCGGCCGGGCGAGGCGCGGATCCGGCAGGACCCAAAGCGCTTGCTGCCCCTGGAGCATCTCGCGGATCGACTGCTCGAAGCCGGAGAGATCGTTCAACGATCGGTACTCGACCGTGAGGCCGCGCGCCCGCGCTGCGGCGCGCGCGTCCGCCAGCGCCGGCGAGTCGCCCGGCGGATGGAGCGCCAGCACCTTGCGCGCGTCGGGGGCGAGCGCGTGCAGGGCGTCGAGCGCCTCCGACGCCCGCGATTCCATCGGGACCGCGGTGACGGGGTGGCTGCCGCCCGGCTGCGGGTTGAGCACGGCGGCCGCGACGATGACGGCGGTGCCGGGTTGCGTCTTCGCCAGCTCGAACGCCTTGGACCCGACGGCGACGATCACGTCCGAGTCGCGGACGCTCGGCGCGCCGTCGGCGACGTCGGTGACGCGAGCGCGCGGATTCACGCTCTGGAACGCCGCCGCGACCTGGGCGTACTGGGGGACCTCGCGCTGCGCCAGCATCACCACCTCACCACGCGCCGATCCCGCGACGAGCAGCGCCAGCGCCAGCAATGCCTTCGCCGGAACCTGCGCGGCTGCCGGCGCAGCTGCCTGCTGGGCAGGGGTGCTGTATCGCTCGACGAGCACGCGCAAGCGCGTGCTGTGGTCGCGGATGGCCTGCGAGGCTTGCTGCAGCTGCCCGATTCCGGCCGCGACCTCCTCCGCGGCCCGGCTGATGTCCGCCACCGATCGGGAGATGCCGTCGACGGCAGCTCCCTGCTCGCGCGTCGATCCCGCGATCTCCGTCGCCGCCGTGGAGGAGCGCTCGATCACCTCCGAGAGTTGCTGGATCGCGTCCCCGGCTGCTTTCGCTACCGTCAGGCCTTCGCCCGCGCGCCGGCGGCTCTCGTCCGCCACTGCCGTCGTCTCGCTCGCGGCGCGCTGGATCTCCTCGAGGATGTCCTGGACCTCGGCCGTCGCCCGCTGCGAGCGCTCCGCCAGCGCCCGGATCTCGTTCGCCACCACGGAGAATCCGGTTCCCGCCACGCCCGCGCGGCTGGCGACGATGGCGGCATTGAGGGCCACCATCTTCGACTCGGAGGAGAGATCGCGTACGGCGTCGATGATCCGGGCCACCTGGGAGGTGCGATCGACGAGCTGCGCGAGCACGCGCGAGCTCTGCTCCACGTGCACTCCGAGCTCGCCCATCTGCGCGAGCGCCTGCTCGACCGCCGCGCGGCCCGTCCGCGAGCTCTCCTCGCTGCGCCCGGCCAGCTCCACCACGCTCTCGGCGGCAGCGTGGGCGCGCTGGAAGCGCTCGCGCAGCCCGTTCACGCTTCGCTCCGTCTGCGCCACGCTCTCCACCTGCGAATGCGTGCGCTGCAACTGCTGGGTGGCGCCGGTCAGGACCTCCGACGAGGTGGTCTGCAGCGCATTCGACGCGTCCTTCATCTCCTGGACGGCGGCGAGGAGCGAGTCGCGGAGGCTGACCAGGGCGCGGGCAAGGCGGCCCACTTCGTCGTCGCTCGCCACGGAGAGATCGGCCACCAGGTCGCCTCCCGCGAGCCTCTCCGCGAAGGCCACCATCCGCCGCAGCCGGCGGGAGAGGAGGAGGAAGAAGACCAGGAACGCCGCGAGAAGGAGCGCGCCCGTCGCCGCGACGGTGACGAACGTCTGGCGCGTCACGGCGCCTCCCACGACGTCGGCGCCGATCGCCATCACCAGATGTCCGAGTGCGCGCGGCCCGCTGTCCACCCCGGGCATGCCGAGCATGCCGCCCTCGCTTTCGCTGGAGAGCACCTGGCGGGTGAAGCGGCGGAGGGTGCCGCTGGAGACCGCCGCGTTGCTCGCGTCGAGCGAGTGGTGCTGCAACTCCTGCCCGCTCTCGCCGGCGCTTCTGCCGCCCCGGCGCGTCCAGGCCAGCGGCTTCCCCGCCGCGTCGACGACGCCGAGGTACGCCATGTCCCCATTCGAGGCGAGGACTTCCTCGACCACGCGCTGGGCGGCGTCACCGTCGTGCAGCGAGAGGGCCAGCCTGAGATCCTGGTGCCGCGTCAGCGTCTGCAGCAAGGATCGGCCGCGCCGATCGATCTCCTGCTCGAACTGCGCGGTCTGCCGCTCGGCGAACACCACGGCGACGCCCGCGGACACCACCATGCCCGCCGCCACCAGTGCGCTCGCCTGCGCGACGAGGCCGGTCCAGAAGGCCCGGCCGGAGGCGGCGCCGGGCGAATGCGCGTCGTTCACGGGAGGGCGACCTGATAGGAGAGCCGCGCCATCCACTCGCGCGACGGGCCGGGCAGCGGCGCGTGGGAGGAGTTGTACGGCTGGATGTAATCGTCCTGCGCGTCGAGCAGGTTGTGCACGCCGAGCCCCAGCTCCACGCCCTTGAACCCGAGGTTGCGCGCCGTGGCGAAGAGGTCGAGGAGGAGCTGGGACCCGGTGGACGCGTACGTCGCGTTGCCGCTGGAATCCGTACCGGTCGCCGTGTAGCGGGAGCTGATCCAGCTCGCCGACGGATCCACCGTGACATGCTCGCCGAGGTTGATGCTCGCCCGCGCGGTCAACTTGTGCGCGGGGAACGCGAGCACGCGGGCGGGATCCGGGGTGGCGTAGAGATCGACCTGGTTCTTCGGGCCGGCGGTGTAATACGAGTATCCGAGCGTCAGCGAGCCGCGCCGGTCGTTCAGCCGCAGCTCGGCCTCGGCCCCGCGCGAACCGGTGCGCCGGAAGTTCTGGTAGATCTGCTCGCCCGTCGCCGGATCGGCGCTGTAGATGATCGGATCGCGGATCGTCAGATCGAACACGTTCAGCGAGGCGAAGATCCCCTCGGCGATCTGCACGCCCGCTTCGCCTTCCACGACGGTGGTGCGCTCGGGCGTGAGCAGCGGATTGAGGGCCAGGTTCTCCAGAGCCGGGGCGCGGAACGCCTGGCTGTAGAGGACCTTGAAGTGGAAGGGGGCGATCACCTTCGTCAGGGCCAGCCGCGGCACGAACGAGCTCCCCACCAGGCTGTGGTGCTCGAAGCGCGCTCCCGCCACGATGTTGACGATCGGCGTCCGCGCCGTGGCCTCCGAGAAGAGCGCGGTCGTGCCGAACTCGACCCGGGTACTGCCGTAGAACAGGGTCTGCCCGCCGGTGATGTCGCTGTCGTTGAGCCACGCGCGGTCGCGGAACGCCTCGCCGCCGGCAGCGAGCGTGAGCTGCTCGATCGGCTCGTAGATGGCGGTCAGTCGTCCGGTGAAGCGGTCGGAGGTCTTGTCGTAGAAGAGGACGGAGCTCTTGTCGAGCGTCCGCCAGGGCAGCTGGCGCTTGTACTGGATCTCGGGGACGATCCGGAACTGGTCGTTGACCTTCAGCTCGTACATCGCCGAGCCGAGCATGGAGGTGAACGATTCCTTCACCGGCGCGCCCGCGTCTCCGTAGCCGTCCACCGCGGTGGTGACGATGTCATGGTAGACGAACCGCAGCTTCAGCGACTTCCACTCCAGGCCCAGGTTCAGGTACCCGGGGTCGATCCGCGAGCCGCCGTTCGCCGTCGGCGAGGACGCGCCGAAGAGGTCGTTGTAGGGCCGTTCGCTGCGGTTGGCCTGGCCGAACCACCCGGAGATGCTGACGGCGAGTCCGCCGAGCTTGTCGTAGGTCTGTCCGTACTGGAGGGAGAGGTTGCGCTGGCCGAAGTCGTGGCTCGCCTGGCTGTAGCTCGCGGCGGCATACGCGCCGTGCAGCTCGGAGGCGCCCCGGGTCTTCACGTTGATCACCGCGAGCTCGGCATTGCCTCCATAGAGGGCGGACCCGGGGCCCCGGATGATCTCCACCGCCTGGATCTGATCCACCGGCAGCTCGCGGCCGAGCTGGAGGGTCCCGAAGAGCTGCTCGTTCATCTCCAGGCCGTCGACCATGAGGAGGATCTTGCCCTCGTGGCCCCAGACGCCGCGGAAGCCGAGATCCACGATGCCTTCGACGTCGACGCCGAAGGAGAACCCGGGGACGTTCCGGAGCACGTCGATGAGGTCGCGCGCGCCCGAGCGAACGATCTCGTCGCGGGTGACGATCGAGACCACTCCGGGAGTCTCGCGCACGGTGGCCGGGCGGATCGACGCGACGGTGGTCTCCGCCTTCAGCGCGGCGTCGGCGGCGAAGAGATCGAGCTCCGAGCTGCCTTGCGCGAAGACCGGTGCGGCGAGCGAGAGAAAAGCGATGGTCGCGAGCGGACGATGGTGCAAGGGACCTCCCCCGGCGCTGCACGGTCTGCGGAGACAGTATCGAAGCGTCCATCGACGTAAACTTTAGTGAACAGCGGCAGTCTGCGGGGATGTGCGCGGGCGCACCCCGGGGCTCACCTGCACCGCGATCTGCCGACGTGCTGAGCGGTAACCGAAAGGGGCGCGGACCTGATGCTGACCGGTAAATGGTTCGAGGAGACGGCGATCGGCGACGCGTTCAGCGCCTCGCTCACCATCACCGAGACGCATCTCGTGCTCGCGTCGGGACTGCTCGGCGACTTCAATCCGCTGCATGTCGACGAGACGTTCGCGCGCGGCACCCGGATGGGCGGGCGCATCCTGCACGGCACCTTCACCAGCGCGATCATCTCGGCGCCGGCGGGGATGTATTTTCACGGAACGGCGATCGCGTATCTCGAGCACAACTGCCGCTTCAAGGCGCCGGTGCGTCCGGGCGACACGTTGCGGACGACCTGGACGATCGAGGGCCGCGAGGACAAGCCGAAGCACGGTGGCGGCATCGTCTCGATGCGCGCGCGGTGCGAGAACCAGCGCGGCGAGCTGGTGGCCGAGGCCGACGGCAAGATGCTGGTGGCAAACCGTCCGGGGGCCTGATCACTCCAGCGTACGTTTCACTGCGCGATTCGCGGCGGGCGGAGTGCTCGTCCGGATTCCGGCGGTCTCGAAGCGGCGATCCGATCCTTGCGTCCACGACGGCGGATCGCTCGCGGGAAACGACTCTTCGTTGGCCTGGTCGACGAGCTCGTCGTCGCTCAGCAAGCGTTGAACGCGATCCACGGTCGTCGGAGGATCTGCCTGCCAGCCGGTCTGAGCGTTCTTCATGGCGCAACGTGTTGCACGATTGGGCCGTTGTCATCCGTTGCCAGGCAGGTTTCTGTCCTGCGGTCCGCAGTCATGGCTTGAGGCCACGGGGCGGCGAAAGAAGCGCCGTGGCTCTTCGCGCATCTCTCCGACATGGTCGAGGAAGCCACAGCCCGGTTCGATGCCGAACTGCGCGCTTACGCTGTTCCCGGCGCCTGAATCCGGAGAAGCAGATGGAAAGACTGAGCCGCGCCATCGTCAGACGCCCCGGACCGGACTTCGCAGCCGGGATCACCACTGCGGAGCTCGGCGAGCCGGATCTCGCGCGCATGCTGGGGCAACACGCGGCGTACGTCGAGGCGCTGCGGGCGGCGGGCCTCGAAGTGGAAGTGCTCGATGCGCTCCCCGGGTTCCCGGACGCGTACTTCGTCGAGGACGTTGCGGTCGTGGTCCCCGAGTTGGCGGTCGTCGCCCGGCCGGGAGCAACCTCGCGCCGCGGCGAGGCGGACGAGATCGTCCCGGCGCTCTCGCGCCACCGGCCGGTGGCCCGGCTGGAGCAGCCGGCGACGCTGGACGGCGGCGACGTCCTGATCGTGAGCCGGACGGTCTTCATCGGAATCTCGTCGCGCACGAACGAAGACGGCGCCCGGCAGCTCGCGCGGCTGCTCGAGCCGCACGGCTATCGATCGCGGACGGTGCCGGTCGCGAGCGGCCTGCACCTCAAGTCCAGCGTGAGCTGGATCGGCGGCGAGACGCTCCTGGTCAGCTCGCGATTCGCCGATCGACCCGAGCTCCGTCCGTACCGCCACATCGTGGTGGAAC
>DASREU010000267.1:0-9062 GCA_035651935.1 Myxococcales bacterium
GAGCGCCTGCCCGCCGCGCACCACCGGCGCCGCTCCGGGCTTCTCGATGCGCAGCTCGTACCGGTTCTCGTACGTGTAGGCCATCGGCGCCGCCCAGGTGCTCACCACCAGCCTCGAGAGCGGCCCCATCTCGTCGAGCACGTCCTGGCGGTAGAGCAGCTTCTGCGCATCGACGTGGACGGTGACCGTCTCTCCGCCGGCTCCGCGCGCCACCACCGCCACCCGCTGCGGCACGTCGTACTCGAAGTGTCCGCCCGGCTCGTGGCGCAGCGCATCGAAGGCGATCTTCACGTCGGCGGAGCGCACTTCGGTCTTCCCGCCGGCGCTGGTGTAGAGCCAGCCCTGCGGCGCCATCCGCGTGCCCTCGGGCGGGAAGAAGACGGCGAGCGCTACGCTGGTGCCGTGCGCGTCGTCGAACGCCTCCATCCGGTACCAGAGCGAGGCGCTCTTGTAGGCCGGCACGGTGGAGTACGAGGTATCCGCGTAGCACGAACCGCGCACCCTGCGGCCGCCGGTCCCGCCGGTCCAGATCGTCCCTTCGAACTTGCTGCGCAGGGCGAAGATCGTCTGGTCGAAGACGGCATGGCCGCCGGCGTCGAAGACCACCCGCCCTCCACCCGGCCGCACCGCCGGCGTCTCCGGCAACACCGTCGCGTCCACCACCAGCTTGCGGCCGGCGAAGTGGACGTGGTGGCTTGCGTCGGGGCCCATGGTCACCCGGGAAGAGCCCATCTCGATGGCCCCTTCCGCCTGCACTCCCCACTCCCCGCTCTCGAACGACTCGCCGTCCTCGATGGTCCGCCCGTCGGGCGAGACCACCACCGCGCGCACCGCGCCCTTGCCGTGCCCTTCCAGGCCGGCGTTGCTCACCAGGAACTGCACGCGCGCGAAGGTGCCGTCCTCGGCGATGAAGAGGAAGGAGTAGCTCTCCGAGTAGAACGCCTCCTGCCGCAGCTTGGGGAGGAAGCTCGCCTGCGTCAGGTTGGCGGTGTCGGGCGCGGTGGTGGAGAACCCGTGCACCTGCTCCTCGGCAAACGGATTGCCGTAGGAGACGAAGAGCACCGCCATGGCCGCGAATCCCGAGGCGATGGCGCCGATCAGCGCCAGCACCGGGCGCGGCCGCGCGGTCTGCTCGCGGAAGACGAAGATGCGGTGCAGCGGCAGGTTCCAGCAGAGCGAGACGCCGATCCCCACCACCGCCGCCGCGATCAGCGGGTTCCAGCGCAGGCCCTCGGTGAGGAGGATCACGCCCACCGTGTTCAGGAGGAGCGAGGTGAGCGAGATGGCCGCGTAGCGCGGCACCTCCACCAGCACCGAATTGTCGCGTGTCCTGAAGGTATAGAGCTTGTTGACCGTGAAGTTGGTGATCGCGCCGAGCAGCGCTCCGAGCGCCCGCGAGGTGCCGGTGTAGACGCCGACCACCTCTACCAGGATCGTGAACGTGCCGTAGTCGACCGCCGTCGCGACCGCCGAGGCGATCCACGCGCGTTGAAACCATCCCGACAGCTCCTCCTCGCGGGCCGCCGGGACGGTGGCGCCCTCGCGCATGCGGAGCTGGTGGTGGATGAAGCTGAAGCGGCGGATGGCGGTGATGTTCGCCATCACCGCCACCAGCAGCAGGGTCCCGAGCATCAGGTAGAACGCCGGGTGGGCGACGCCGCGCTCCGAGAGCTGCGCGAGGTACGGCGAGAGGACGCCGGCGGAGCCGATGTACACCGCGCGCTCGCCGCGGTTCATCGAACCCATCCGCGCGTCGATGCCGGAGATCTCGCCCTTGGCGCGCGCGTAGGAGACGAGCAGGGCGCCGGCGAGCGAGCCGAGCGCCAGCCAGAAACCGAGCGGGTAGCTGCGGTAATACGCGGCGATCCCCGCGAAGGTGGCGATCTCCGCGTAGCGGTCCACGGCCGCGTCGAGCAGCTCCCCGGCGTCGGATGCGGTGCCGCGGGTGCGGGCCACCATCCCGTCGAGCGCGTCGAGGATGGCGCAGGCGATCACCAGCCAGCCGCCGATGGTGAACCGGCCCACGGCGAAGGCCGCCGCGCCGCCGACGCTGCAGGCGAGCGAGCCGGCCGTGAGCTGGTTGGGCGTGATCTGCAGCCGCAGGCAAAGTCTCTCCAGCGGCTCGAAACACCAGTACCCGAACTCGATGAAGAACCGGCTGAGGAAGACGCTCCCCGGCTCCTTCTTGACGCGCTCGGGCACGTACCGGCCTTTGACCAGGACGCGCGCGGTGTACGCGCCGAGGAGGAGGACCACGAACCCGATCGTCACCAGCAAAGACAGGCTTCACCTCGCATGGACACCCGACTCGGCTGGAGCAGGGGCGGACACACGCCCACCCGGCCGCGCAGCGTGCCCAAGTACCTTTTCTGAGGCAATTTTGCAACGAGTGGGAGTTTTCGTTACCTGCCCATGACAATCAGCACGATCGGGAGCCCCACGCCCAGTCCGCCGATCGAATCCTCGGCCGGCTCCCCTTTCAGCGCGAGCGTCGCCTCCGGTCCACCGTCGAGGTTCAGCGCCTCGGTCGCGCCGACCTGCTCCGCGAGCCATCGGCCCACCTCGCGCCGCACCGCCGGCCACTGCGAGGCGAAGATCAGGATCCTGCCGTCCTTCAGTTGCGCGAGAGCGGCGGTCCGCGACGACTCGGCGCAGTAGTTCGGGCCTCCGCAGGCAGCCGCTCCGCTTCGAACCAGGGCGGGAAAGCTCTTCATCGCCTCCGCCCACTCCTCCGCGTGGAATTCCCCCGGCGGCATGAACCGGGGCGCCGGCGGCTCGCGGCTGAACGGTCCGTTGGAGGCGCCGGGCGGCCGCGCGATGGAGACGAAGAAGAGCGCATCCTGTCTCTGGCAACCCGCGCCGCGGATGCGCTTGCCTTCGCTGACCAGCTCGCAGGTGGGTCGCACGTCGGCGCCGTCGCGCGAGTAGAACGAGCCATTGACGATGGCGAGCGCGGCGGGGAACCGGCGCCGCCACTCGGCGAGAGTCGGGCGGGTCGCGTCGTAGCGGACGAGGAAGCGCGCCGCCTTGGGATCGACCAGGACCACCCGCGCGGCCCACGCCGGGTCCGCGCCCAACTCGGAGGCCGGCGCCGATTCGACGCCGGGGGCCACCCGCTTCCACGGCGCGGAGAGCGAGAGCGCCGCGAGCAGGAGCAGCGGATGGATCACAGGCGTTTCCTGCGCCGCCGCGCCGGCCGGCGTGCGGGCGAGGGGAAGATCTCCGGATTCGCCAGCGGCGACTGCTCCACCACCGCGCCCGCGCGCCGGGCCAGGGTCATCAGCCGTTCCTGGCTGCGCAGGAGGCTCACCGGCGTTCCGTACGAGCCGGGCAGGACGCGCTCGTAGTGGCCGTCGGGATGGAGGAAGCGGGCCTTGCAGTTGTCGAGGAGCTCGGTGGCGAGGATCTCGTCGAGGATCCGGTCCTTGAGCGACGGATCCTCGATGGGGAACGCCACCTCGACGCGCCGGATGAAGTTGCGCGGCATCCAGTCCGCGGAGCTGAGCCACAGCTCGCGCTTTCCGCCGGCTTCGAAGAACCAGATGCGGGAGTGCTCGAGATAGCGGTCGACGATGCTGATCACCCGGATCCGGTCGGAGACGCCGGGCAGCCCCGGGCGAAGGCAGCAGATCCCGCGGACGATCAGGTCCACCTGCACGCCGGCCTGCGAGGCGCGGTAGAGGGCCTTGATCACCTCGCTGTCCACGAGCGAGTTCATCTTGGCGACGATCCGGCCGCGGCCGTCCTGCCGCGCCAGCTCCGCCTCGCGGTCGATCATCTCGATCACCGCCGCCTTCATCCCCAGCGGCGCCACCTTGAACTTCTTCCACTGCGTCGGCTTCGAGTAGCCGGTGAGCAGGTTGAAGATGCTGGTCGCGTCGGAGCCGAAGTCGTCGCGGGCGGTGAACAGCGAGAGGTCGGAGTAGATCCGCGCGGTGGTCGGGTTGTAGTTGCCGGTCCCGAGGTGGACGTACCGGCGCAGGCCGCCGGCCTCGCGGCGCACGATCAGCGCCACCTTGCAGTGCGTCTTGTAGCCGATCAGGCCGTACACCACGTGCACTCCGGACTGCTCGAGAGCGCGCGCCCAGAGGATGTTGGCCTCCTCGTCCATGCGCGCCTTCAGCTCCACCGGCGCCGTGACCTGCTTGCCGTTCTCCGCCGCGCGCTGCAGCGCACGCACCACCGGCGAATCCTTCCCGGTGCGGTACAGCGTCATCTTGATCGCCAGCACCGCCGGATCCTCGGCCGCCGCCTCGATGAAGCTGACCACCGGCTCGAAGGACTCGTAGGGGTGGTGGAGGAGGACGTCCTTCTCCCGGATCAGGCGGAAGAAGTCGCGCTCGCCGTCGCCCACCGCGTGCGGGATCACCGGCGTGAACGGCTCGTCGTGCAGCTCCTTCTGGTCGATCCTTCCCAGGAGCGGCAGGAGGTCGGGCACGTTCAGCGGGCCGTCGATGCGGTAGACGTCGGGCGGTCCGAGCTTCAGCGCGCGGACCAGGTAGTCGGACAGGTGCTGCTCCGCCTGCGCGGCGAGCTCGAGGCGGACGGCGCTGCCGCGATCGCGCCGGCGCACCTCGCGCTCGATGGTGACGAGGAGATCCTCGGCCTCCTCCTCGTCGATGGAGAGGTCCCAGTTCCGGGTGACGCGGAAGGCCCAGCATCCCTCGACCGGCATGCCGGGGAAGAGCTGCGCCACGTACCGGGCGATCACGTCCTCGAGCAGGACGTACGTGCGCTTGCCCTCCGAGACCTCCACCAGGCGCGGCAGCACGCTGGGCACCGGAACCACTCCGTACCGCAGGCGGGCGCCGGGCGCCGGCGAGGCGAATCGGACGGCCAGGTTCAGGGACTTGTTCCGCAGGTGGGGGAAGGGATGTCCGGGGTCGAGCGCGATCGGATTGAGGACCGGGAAGACCTCGCGGGCGAAGTAGTCGGCGAGGAAGCGATCCGCCTCCCCGGACAGCTTGGTCGGAGCGAGCAGGCAGACCCCGGCGCGGTCGAGGTTGGGGAGCACGTCGCCGAGCAGCGCCCCGTACTGGCGGGCCACCATCTCGTGGCAGCGCGTGGCGATGGCCGCGAGCTGCTCGCCCGGGCTCATCGCGTCCGGCCCGCTCTCCTCCACGTGGCCGACGAGCTGCTGCTTGAGCCCGGCGACGCGGATCATGAAGAACTCGTCGAGATTGGAGCTGGTGATGGCGAGGAACTTCAGCCTCTCGAGCGCGGGCACGCTAGGGTCGAGGCCCTCCTCGAGCACCCGCTCGTTGAACGCCAGCCAGGACAGCTCGCGATTGATGAAGAACTTCGCGTCGTTGAGGTTCTGGACGGCCGGGACCGGCGCCGCGGTCTCCGGCGGCGGCACCACCGTGAGCGCCGCGGGGGGCGTGGCGGAGGTCGTCCCACCCGGCGAGGGGACGGGAACAGAGCCGGTGACGTTCCCTTCCATCGTAGTGGACTGTACTCGTGGGGAAGGCCCTTGACAATCCGACGCGGTGCGTTACATAGGGAGCGCGGTAACGCAACGCGACAACATTGGGGAGGTCACGATGAGCGAATTCCAGACGAAGATTCAGGAAGCATTTCAGCAGGCCCAGACCCGGGCCACCGCCCGCGCGAAGGAGTGGGAAGCGGAGGCTCGCAAGGTCCTGGAGACGCTCGGTGACCGCGCCCAGGCAGAGCTGAAGGTGCTGCTCCAGAACGCGCAGAAGGGCTCGCGCGAGCAGATCAATACCTTGGGCGTCGAGCTGGAGAAGCTCGGCAAGAAGCTGCAGGAGATCGCGGCGAAGAGCGCCTCCAAGGCCGAAGCGTCGGTGAACGGCGCCACTCCGCCGGTCGCGACCCCGCCGAACTAGGGTCTCACCGTGGGGACACCCTGCCGGGTGTCCCCTGCAAGTCCGATCACGCACCGCGCCATCGAGCGCGTGCGCCTGAGACGCACCTTTCCCCCGGTTGGCGCCTTGTCCGCCGGGGCCGTCGGTTCTAGCCTTCGTGGCCTTGGCGGTTCTGCCGGGGGTCCCGGCCTGGGAGGGGCATGACCGCAAGAAGCGCCACGATGGTTGCGATCGCCGCCGTGTGCGGCGCGCTGGTCGTCGCTGTGCCCGGGGGATACCTCCCGGGGGCCGCGAGCCAGGACGTCAGCATCCCGAAAGCGCTCGAGAATCCGGAGACTCCGCGGGTGATGACGGAGGGTGACGTGGACGCGCTGCTGCAGCGCGTTGCCCGCCGCCTCGACCCGGAGCTGCGCGCGAAGCTGGCGGAGGCCGTGGTCTCGGAGTCCGCCCGGGCGGGGTACGACCCGCTGTTCGTTCTTGCCCTGGTGGCAGTCGAGAGCAGCTTCCGGCCGCACGTCTCCAGCGACCGCGGCGCGTACGGGCTCATGCAGCTCAAGCCCTCGACTTTCGCCTGGATCGCCGGCCGGGAGCCGGACATCGGCGACGGGGCCGCGGTCAGCGAGGATCCGGTGGTGGATGTACGCCTCGCCGTCCGCTACTTCCGCTGGCTGGAGAACCGGTTCCACCGCCGGGAAGAAGCGCTGATGGCGTACAACGCGGGGCCCGGTCGGATGCGGCACTACAAGCGCACCGGCATCCCGGCATCGCTCCGGGAGTACCCGCGACGCGTGCTCCACGAGTACCAGCGCTTCACCAGGCTTTCGGGCGGGCCGGATGCTCGCGCAGTGGTGCTCGCTCGGGCAAACTGAGGGCGTGAGCCTTCTCCTCTGCCTGCTGCTGGCCGCGCCCACGGACGCGATCGTCGAAGGAAGGGTCGGCGAGCCGGGCGGATCGGGCGCGGCGTTCGCGCAGGTCCGGCTCGCGCAGGGAGATCGGCTCCAGGTGGTCCGCACCGGGGCGGAAGGGAAGTTTCGCTTCCGCGCCTTGGCCGGGATGTCCACGCTCACGGTCACTCTCCCGCAGGGCTGGACGTCACCCGAGGCGTTGTCCCGCACCGTCGGTCCCGCGTTTCGCGGCGACGTGATCCACGCCGACTTCGTCGCGGTCCCCCGGCGAGTCCTCCACGGCCGCTTGCTCGTGGCCGGCGTCCCGCTGCCGGAGGTGGAGCTGAGCGCCGGGGCGGCGTCCGCGGTCACGGACGCCCAGGGGATGTTCGCCCTGGAAAGCCTCCCTCCGGGAGCTCTCGAGATCCGCGTGCAGGCTCCGCCGCTGCTGGCTCGGGTCGACGTGCCCGCCGGCGCGGCCGAGCTGTCGCGCGACGTCGGAGTGGAGGTGCCCGACTTCGCCTCACTCCATCTCACCCCGGTTCCGCAGGCCACGGACGCGCGGCCGATCGCGGACTGGATCGCCGGGAAGCCGCTGTCCCGGCTTGAGATTTCCCGCCTGGAGCGGTTGGCGGCGCTGGTCGGGCTCGACCCCGTCTTCCGGCTGGCGATGGTGGTGCCGCCGGCCGACGCGGCGCGCGGCGCGCAGGCCGCGGCGCGGCTGCAGCGGTACCTGACCGGGCCCGCGCTGGTGCCCCGGGAGCGGCTGGTGTTCGCCGTCGGAGAATTCGCGCAGCCCCGGTCCCTGCAGCTACTCTTGGCGCGAGCGCAGGAGCCCCGTTGACCGCCTCGGTCGCGTCGTTTCTCACGCAGGCGCAGAAGAAGGGTGCCGAGCTGCCGGCGGCGCTCTCCGGCGCGCTCCTGCTCGCCGCCGTCCGGCTCTCGGAAGCGCAGCGCCAGGCGGTGCGGCCGTACCAGCTGCTGGTCGACGACGACGGCGCCCTGGAGCTGCTCACGGGCGACGCTCCCGTCACCGACGGCTACGCCGCTCCCGAGCTGCGCAACGGAGCGGTGCTGTCGGACGACGGACGCGTCCTGGTCTTCGCCGCGGGAGCCCTCGGGTACGAGATGGCGACGCTCACCCCGCCGCGCCCTGGCGACGAGGGCGGCGGCCCCGAGCTGAAGGGCCCGCTCGCGCCGGTGATCCGCAAGGCCATGGCGGAGCGGCAGCACCGCTACAAGACGCTGCGCGACATGGCCAAGGCGATCGAGGCGATCCAGGGCCGTCCCAGCCGCGAGGACGAGCGCTTGATCCTGGCCGCGATCGCCGCCAGCACCCAGCTGCCCGCGTCGCAGAAGCTGGCGAAGATGGAGCTCCAGAAGCTGACGGCTCCGGACTCCGCCCCGCATGCGCCGGCGCCAAAACCGGCACCGCCGTCTCCGGCGTTCACGCAGGTCTGGGATCCGCTGGAGAACCCGCAGGCGGCAAAGCCGTCCGAACCACCGCCGCCACCGCCTCCGGCAGCGCCCCCGCCGGCGGCTCCCTCCGCGGCGGCATTGGAGACGGAGGAGAGGACGCGCTACCTGGTCGCCACGCTCGAGTCGCGCAGCCGCGACCTCGCGAGCCTGGGGACGCGCCTGCTCATGCTCGAGGAGCAGGTCCGCTCGTCCCTGCCGCCTCCGGTGACCGGCGCCGCCACCCTGGTTCGCGACGTCAAGCAGCTGCTCGAGCACCGCAGCTTCGCCGAAGCCGAGCGCGCGCTGCAGGACCCGCTGGTCGCGAACGACGCCGTTCTCCAGCTTCTCCTCGGCCAGGCCCTCTCCTCGGGCACCGCCGACTCCGCTCGCCTCGACCGCGCCGCTGCCGCGTTCCGACGCGCCTCGGAGCTGGACGTCTCCTGGGCCCAGCCGCGCGCGCTGCTCGGAACCGTTCTCTTGCGCCAGGGGAAGCAGGCCGAAGCGAAGAGCGAATTCAGCGCCGCCCTGAAGCTCGACCCGGCCTCCCCGGAAGCCCTGTCGGCTCTTTCCGGCCTCTCCACCTCCCGCCCGCGCACCCAGGGCCTGTTGTTGTCAGGGGCCGCCGGCGCCATCGCGGTCGCTTTGCTCGCGATTGCCCTGCGCCCGACGAGCGCCGCTCCCAGGATCGAATCCACCCCGCTGGTGGCAACCGCAACCGCAGCCCCCGAGCCCCCGGCCCCGGCGCCCCAAGCCCCGCGCTCGAGTCCCGCACCCGCGCCGGCCGCCCAGCCGCAGGCCATGGCGCCGATGACGCTGCGCTTGCCCGAACCCGGACCTGGACCTGGACCGGAACCGGTCCGCAAGCCCGAACCCGTCCGCAAGCCCTCGCCTC
>DASREU010000268.1:0-5693 GCA_035651935.1 Myxococcales bacterium
GCATCGAGCTGGACGTGGTTCCCGCCGCGAAGACCACGGCGAGCGCGGAAGGAGCACGGCGATGAAGCGCGTCGTCTTCCTCGTGGCGCTGCTCGCCGCCTGCACGGGCTCGCAGCAGAGGGTCGCCAATCCGGCGCGGCAGGGTGCTCCGCCCGCCGAGCCGCAACCCGCTCCGGTCGCCACCGCCGCTCCGCAGGCGCAGGCCGGGCAGGCGGACGCGGGGCTGACGCCGCAAGTAGGGCAGGCGCCGGAGAAGGCTGGCGCAGCCCCATCGCCGGAGAAGCCGGGTGCGGGCACGCCGCCCGCCAAGGAGACGGCGCAGGCGACTCCGGGCGCCACCACGACGGCGCCGCCGCTCATGCCGGATGCGGCGTTCCGCGCCGGGCAGCCCCCGCCGCTCGCGCGGCAGCCGAACTTCCAGCCTCCGGTTCCGGTGCGGCGCAAGCTCAGGAACGGCGCGCGCGTGCTGATCGTGGAGAACCACTCGCTGCCGCTGGTCGCGGTCGACGTCCGGTTCCTTCACGGCGTCGACGCCGACCCCCGCGACAAGCCGGGGCTGGCGGAGTTCGTCGCGGACGCCGTCGACGAGGGCACGAAGACCCGGCCGGCGGAGAAGCTCGCCGAGGAGATCGAGGATCTCGCGGCGCACCTGGGCGCCGGCGCCGGCCTCGAGTCCGCGACCGTCCACCTCAACTGTCTGACGGAGACGCTGCCGAAGGCGCTCGAGCTTCTCGCCGACGTCGTGCAGAACCCGGCGTTCCGGCCCGAGGACGTGGAGCGGGTGAGAATCCTCAAGCTCACCGGCCTCGAGCAGAAGAAGGCCAGCCCGGGCGCGCTCGCGGCGGACGAGGCGGCGAAGATCCTCTACGGGCCCGCGCACCCCTGGGGGCAGCCCGCGGGGGGGACGCCGCAGTCGGTGAGCTCGATCACGCGTGCGGATCTGGCCGCGTACCACGACCAGTGGTGGGTGCCGAACGCGGCGGTGATCTCGGTCGCGGGCGATGTGAAGGCGGACGAGATCGTGCGCCTTCTGAACGAGAAGTTCGCCTCCTGGCGGCCCCGGCGCCTGCCGCGGCTGGCGTTGCCGGCGTTCCCCGCGCTGCGGCGGCGGGAGATCGTCGCGCTCGACAAGCCGGGCACGACGCAGGCGCAGGTGTGGGTGGTGGGACGGCTGTTCAAGGCGACCGATCCGGCGGCGATCCCGCTGCGCGTCGCCAACATGACCCTGGGCGGGCTCTTCACCAGCCGGTTGAACCTGAACCTTCGCGAGAAGCACGGCTACAGCTATGGCGTCTCCTCTTCGCTCTCCTTGATGCGCAACAGCGGCACCTTCTCCGCGCGCGGCGGGATCGTGGCCAGGAACACCGTCGAGGCGGTCTCCGAATACGAGCGCGAGCTGCAGGGCTTCTCCAACGGGCAGGTCTCCAGCGCGGAGCTGGCGGCGGCGAAGGAAGCGCTGGTGCGCGGGTTGCCGGCGGCGCTGGAGACCAACGACGCCGTCTCCGGGGCGATGGGAAACCTGGTCTCGCTGGGGCTGCCGCTGGACTACTACCGGACGCTCCCCGCGCGCGTGAACGGCGTCTCCCAGGCCGACGTGAAGCGGGTGGTGACGCAGTGGATCACTCCGGAGCGCTGGCCGGTGGTGATCGTCGGTCCGGTCGCGCAGAACAGGGAAGCCCTGGAGAAGCTGAACCTCGGACCCGTGACGGTGGCGCCCGCCGTTCCCGCGCCGAAACCCTCCGCGGCGCGGTAATTGCAACTCCAGGCCCGCAATCCCTGGAGCGACGCCGATGCTCAGCATCCTCTCCCGCTGGCTTGCCCGCCACCACGACACCAGCGTCGCGGTTCCCGCCCCGCCCCCATTCATCGCCGGCCAGGGCGCCCGAATCTACAGCCTCGCCGCATTCCGCCACCGGGATCCGGGGACACCATACGAAACTCCTCATGCCAAGCGCGTCCGGCTGCGTCAAAGCTGGCGGGGGCAATTGCGTATTGTGTCCCCGAAACTAGAGGGCGCGGCGGACGGTGTAGAGGGCGAGCTCGCGGAGGTCGTCGGCAACGTCGGGCGGGATGGCGGGTGAATCGAGGGCGTGGAGGGCCTCGTCGCAGAGGCGCTCGGCGTCGGCGCGCGCCGAGGCTTCGGCGCCGCTGCGGCGGAGGATTTCGCGGAGCTCCTCGACGTCGGCGTCGGGCTTGCCGAGCTGTGAGCGCAGGCGGGCCGCGTCCGCCGCCGGCGCCGTTTCCAGGGCCCGGGCGACGAGGAGGGTGCGCTTGCCCTCGCGCAGATCGCTCGCGTTGGGTTTTCCCGTCACCTCGGGCGACCCGAACGTCCCGAGCAGATCGTCGGCGATCTGGAAGGCGACGCCGAGCGGAGTGGCATAGGCGCTCAGCGCCTGGAGAAGCTGCTGCGATCCGTTCGCCAGCGTCGCGCCGAGGTGGAGCGGCAGCTCGAAGGTATACGTCCCCGTCTTCGCGCGCTGCACCGCCAGCACGTCGCGCGCCGACAGCTCACGTTGCCGCGGCGCGCGCAGATCCGCCATCTGCCCCACGATCACCTGCTCGATGGTCCGCGCCGCCAGCGCCGCGACCGGCCCGAGGAGCTGGTATCCCCAGGACTCGCAGAGGCTCCCCGCCAGCAGGGCCAGGCTTGCGCCGAGGTGATCGCCCCCGAGCGCGCGGTGCATCGTCGGACCTCCGCGGCGCATGTCGTCCTGATCCATGAAGTCGTCGTGGATCAGGAGGTACGCATGGAGCAGCTCGACCCCGAGCGACGCGTCGAGCGCCGCATCCTTCGCGCCTCCTGCCGCCCGATGGCCGAGCAGCACCAGCGCTCCGCGCAGCCGCTTGCCGCCGCGCAGGAGGTAGTCGCGCAGTGCTGCTCCCACGTCGCGCAGATCGACGGGCACCGCATCGAGGGTCCGCAGCTTGCCGTCGAGCACGGTGCGCAGCCGCGGCTCCGCGACGCGGGTGTACTCGACGATGCAGGACGGCGGCTTGAGCAACGTCCTGCTAGGTTACGGCGGAAGGCCCTCGCTTTGCCACCATGCTGGCGACGATCTCCTGCGCGCGGTGCAGCTTGATCTCGCCCGCCGCGATCAGGGCGCGCGCCACTTCCTCCACCGCCGACCCCTTCGCCCCGGCGCTGACCGCGAGGTTGCGCGCGTGCAGGGCCATGTGGCCCTTCTGGATGCCGACCGTTCCGAGGGCGCGGAGCGCGGCCATGTTCTGCGCCAGGCCCACCGCCGCCATCACGCCGGCGAGCTTCTGCGCTCCCGGGTTCCCCATCATCTTGAGCAGCACCGGTATGAGCGGGTTCGCCTTCACCGCGCCGCCGACGGTGCCGACCTGGATGGGCAGCTCGATGGTCCCGTGCAGCGCGCCATCCGCCACGCGCCAGCGGGAGAGCGGCTCGTACCGGCCGTTGCGCGCGCACCAGGCGTGGGCTCCCGCTTCGATGGCGCGCCAGTCGTTCCCCGTCGCGATCGCCACCGCGTCGACGCCGTTCATCACGCCCTTGTTGTGCGTGCAGGCGCGGTACGGGTCGGCGTCGGCGAAGCGGGAAGCTTCGGCGATCCCGTGCGCGACCTCGGCGCCGGTGAACCCGAAGTCGGCGAGCGCCTCGAAGGGAATGCTGCAGCTGGCGCGCGCCAGCCGCAGGTCGGCGAGGTTCGAGAGGATGCGAAGCCGCACCCGCCCGCCGGTGATCCGCTCGATCAGCGGGGCGACGCCTTCGCACATGGTGTTGATCAGGTTGGCGCCCATCGCCTCCTGGGTATCGACGATCAGGTGCACGATCGCGTGGGTCTCGGTGCCCACCTGGACGAGGCGGACTTCCACGTCCTTCGCGCCGCCCCCGCGCGACTTCATCGCCGGATGGAGCGCGTTCGCGGCGCTGAGGATCGAGTCCTTCTCCGCCAGGATCGCCGCGCGCGCCGCTTCCGGGTGGAGAAGCTCGGTGACCTGGACCTGACCGATCATCCTCGGTTCGTCGGCCGCGGCGCGGAACCCTCCGCCTTCGCGCGCGATCTTCGCCGCGAGCGACACGGCCGCGATCACCGAGGGCTCTTCCACCGCCATCGGGATCAGCAGGTCCTCGCCGTTGATCACGAAGTTCAGTCCCACGCCCACCGGCAGGCCGAGCACGCCGACCGCGTTTTCGATCATCGCGTCGGCATTCGAGAGGGGCAGGGTCGCGCTCTCGCCCAGGCTCTCCATCTCGTCGCGCGACAGCTCGAGCTGCTCGGCCAGTCGCCGCAACCGCTCCGCCATCTTCATCTTGTAGAAGCCCGGCAGCCTGCTTGAGCTCATCTCGTCGAACCTCCCCGGCAGGTCTGGAGTGTGATGCGAACCCGGCGCTTGCGCACCACTAATTCGCTCAAAACGTCCACCAGGACCTCACGCAAGACCATGCGGGGCGTACATGAAGGCCGCGCCCGGAAAGGATGAAGATTTCGGGAAGACGCGGGTGCGTTATTTCGACGCGTCGCGCGGCTTGAACGCCGGCGTTTCGCCGGCGCGCCGCGACGCCATCGACGTCTCGCGCCGAAGCCCGAAAAACAAGGCCTTGCCGCCGCGGCGCACGTACAGACGGGTGATCGGGTTCGTCGCCGCGGAGACGGCCTTCGTCCAGCCGGCCCTGTCGGCGACAGGCTGGCCGTCGACGGCGAGGATCAGATCTCCCTCGCGCACGCCGGCACGGTACGCACAACTACGGAGATCGATACTGCCGACCCGCAATCCGGCCGGACGATCGCGCTCGTCCTTTGCGGGCTCCTCCACCGCAAATCCGAATGGCTCCTGATCGCGGCGCATCCCGGGCGTGGCCGGCGGCGGCTCCCAGGGCGCGCCGGGTTTCTCGAGCAGGACCACCGCGGCTTCGATCGCCTTTCCGTTCCGCCAGATCCCCAGCCGCACCCGCTTCCCCGGCGCGGTGCGCGCGGTCAGCCAGCGCAGCCGGTAGCTCTCGACCACCGGCTCTCCCTCGAACGAGGTGACCACGTCGCCCGGCTTGATCCCGGCCAGGTCCGCCGGACCTTTCTCGGCCACCTCGGTCACGATCACGCCCTTCCCGCCGGGGACGCCGAAGCTCTCCGCCAGGTCGGCGGACATCGATTCCTGGATCGAGATCCCCATGTAGCTGCGGACCACGTGCCCGCGCGTCGCGAGCTGCGGGGCGACGTCGCGGAGCTGCTCGATGGGAATGGCGAAGCCGATCCCCTGGCCCGAAGGGTTCACCGCGGCGTTGATCCCGATCACCGCGCCGCGCGCGTCGAGCAGCGGTCCGCCCGAGTTCCCCGGATTGATCGCGGCGTCGGTCTGGATGAAGTCGTAGTAGCCGGGCCGGCCGCTCGGGTTCACGTCGCGCCGGCCCTTGAAGCTGACGATCCCGGTGGTGACGGAGCGCGAGAGCCCGAACGGGTTTCCGATCGCCACCACCCACTCGCCGACTTCCAGCCGCTCGCTGTCGCCGAAGGCGAGCACCGGAAACGGCGCGTCTCCGTCGACCTTGAGCAGGGCGAGATCGGTCGCGTCGTCCTGCCCGACGAGCGTGGCCCGGTAGACGCGCTCGTCCTCGCCGACCTGGACGGTGACGTCGGTCGCGCCCTCGATCACGTGGCCGTTCGTCGCGATCAATCCGTCGGCGCGGACGAAGAAGCCCGTCCCGATGCCGCGCACTGGCGTCTCGCCCGGAC
>DASREU010000269.1:0-4146 GCA_035651935.1 Myxococcales bacterium
TCCGCCGCCGGCATCACCACCCAATACAGATCGATGTAGTGGATGGCGAGCATCCAGGCGGAGACCGCTGCCAGCGCCGGGGCGCTGCGCTTCAGGTCCCGGGAGAGAAGGAGGAAGAAGGGCACCAGGAAATGCCCGAGCACGATGAGGATCCCGACTGGCCGCCACACTCCCCGGCTCCGCGTCAGGATCCAGGTCACCTCCTCCGGGAGGTTTCCCACCCAGATCAGCATGTACTGCGAGAACGCCATGTAGGCCCAGAAGGCGACGAAGGCGAGCAGCAGCTTTCCCGCATTGTGCTGGTGGTCGACCGAGATCAACGCCGCAAGAGGCGCGTCGCTCGAGCGGATGCCGGTGATCACCAGGCAGAGCAGCGAAAGCGAGGCGACGAAGACGCCGGCGTAGACGTAGAGCCCGAAGATCGTCGAGTAGAAGGTGGGCTGCAGCGACATCAGCCAGTCGAAGGAAGCAAAAGTGAACGTGAGCACGAAGAGGAGGACGCCGAACGGCGACCACCACCGGGCGCGTGCGGTCAAGGCGGGATCCGCAGTCTCGTCCTGGCGCACCGACCAGGCCCGCAGCATCCAGGAGAAGATCGTCCAGCAGGCGAAGTACACGGCGGCGCGGACGAGGAAAAAGCCCATGTTCAGGTAGGGACGCTTGTGCTCCAGGAGGTCACGCAGCTCCTTCGGGGGATCGATCGGCGCCACCCAGTACCAGAGGTGCTTCGCCCCGAGCAGCAGTGGAATGAAGAGCACGATGAACAGGGGCATGGTGGCGCCGGCGGTCTCCCCCAGCCGGCGGACGGTGGTGTTCCAGCGCGCCCCGCTGGCGTGGTTGGCCATCACCAGCGTCACCGTGCCAAGGGCCAGGCCGAGCCAGAAGATGAAGGCGATCAGATACGCGAGCAGCGCCGGACGCGGCGAGATGGCCATGCCGATGAACGTCAGCGCGAGCCCGATCGCGCCCGCGATCGCCGCACCGAGGATCCAGCTTCGACCGCCCTGGTAGGGCGGAAGATTCGTGTCCGGCAGCGCACGCGGCGGGGTCATTGCACCGCCTCCGCGCGAAGCTTCTGCTGGATGTCGGGCGGCGCGTCCGAAAGAGTGCCAGCCTGGCTCCGCTGCAGCGCCTGCAGATACGCCACCACCGCCCAGCGCTCGTGGGGCGTGAGCTCCACGGCATACGAGGGCATCAGTCCGAATCCCTCACTCGCCACCTGGAACACGTGCCCGACGGAAGGGTTGTAGATCTTGTGCAGGTTCGGCGGCGGCCGCAGCGACATCTGCGTGGCCACCAGCGAAACGCCGTCGCCGACCAGGCCGTGACAGACGGCGCAGTAGATCTCGAACTTGGTGCGGCCCAGCAGCATCAGTTCCTTGGTCACCGGAACGGGGATGGCCGTGACGATCTGCCCGGTGCGGTCGCGGCCGGTGGCGATCTCCGGCCTCATGGTCTGGCGCTCGCGCGGGACGGTTCCTGCCGGCGGCTGGCGCATCGCCCGGCCGTCCTCGTACTGGGGATTGGCGGCGAAGGCCTTGAACTTCGGCTGCCGCTCCATCGGGTCGAAGATGGTGGTGTCGCCGCAGGCGGCGCAGAACACTGCGAGGAGGAGGGCCTTCTTCATGGGGTCTCCACCACGGTGTGCACCTTGTGCGCGCCGAGCGCCCGGAACCTGCCCTCCAGGTCCGGGACGGCGTTCTCGTCGGTGGTTTCAGCGCTGATCCAGAAGGCGTCCAGCGAAGCGGTGCGGAAGCGCTCCGATTCGAACACCGGATGGTAGGTGCGGGGCAGCTGGAAGAAATGGAAGATGGCGCCGAAGAAGATCGAGAGGACGGAGATGAGGATGCCGCTCTCGAAGGTGATGGGGATGTTGGTCCAGAACCCGTGGGGCGGCCGGTTGCCGACGTTGATGGGGAAATCGACCGCGTTCATCCACCACTGCATGACGTAGCCGGCGAGCGCGCCCAACACTCCGCCGGTCAGGGCCACCAGCGGGACCTTGCTGCGCGGCAGGGCCAAAGCCTCGTCGATTCCGTGGAGCGGGTAGGGCGAATAGGCATCGAGACCACCCACTCCGCCCTCGCGCAGCCGGCGCGCCGCCTCGACGCAGGCGTCCGGCTCCGAGAACTCTCCCAGCACGAAACGCCTCATGTCGACTCCAGCTCGCCGGCGTGGAGCGGCTCTTTGGGCGTGTGCAGCGAAATTCCCGCCTCGCCCAGATGCAGCTCGTGGTTCAACTCCTTCACCTCGCTCACCGCGATGGCGGGGAGAAACTTGAGGAATAGAAGGAAGAGCAGGCCGAAGAAGCAGAGGGTCCCGCCCAGGAGCGAGAGGTCCACCCAGGTCGGGTAGTACATCGCCCAGTTGGAGGGGATGAAGTCCCGATGCAGGGAGGTGACGATGATGTTGAAGCGCTCGAACCACATCCCGACGTTGATCAACACCGCCCCCACCCAGAGCACCCCGACGTTCCGGCGCGCCCACTTCAGCCAGAAGACTTGCGGCACCACCACGTTGCAGAACATCTGCAGGTAGTACGCCCAGGAGTACGGTCCCTTCGGCCGGGTATTGAAGAACACCCACTGCTCGTAGACGTTGCCGCTGTACCAGGCGATGAAGTGCTCCATCAGGTAGCCGTAGTCGACGATCAGCCCGGTGCAGAGCATCACCTTCGCCATGGCCTCCAGGTGACGCGGCGTGACCACGTGCTTCAGCCGCATGAAGCGGCGGGCAGGGATGATCAGGGTCAGCACCATGGCGAACCCGGAGAAGACGGCGCCGGCGACGAAGTACGGGGGGAAGATGGTGGTGTGCCAACCCGGAAGGATGGAGACGGCGAAGTCCCAGGAGACGATGGTGTGCACCGACAGCACCAGCGGGGTGGCGAGGCCGGCGAGGATCAAGTACGCGATCTTGTAGTGGTGCCAGTGCCGGGCGCTGCCGCGCCAGCCGAGCGCGAAGATGCCATAGGTGACGCGCGCGCGCCGGCTGGTGGAGCTGTCGCGCAGCGAAGCGAGATCCGGGATCAGGCCCAGGTACCAGAAGAGCAGCGAGGTGATGAAGTAGGTGCTCACCGCGAACACGTCCCACATCAGCGGGCTCTTGAACTGCGGCCAGATCGCGTTCGTGCTCGGATAGGGGAACAGCCAGTAGATGGCGAACCAGGGCCGGCCGGTGTGCAGGACGGGGAAGAGCGCCGCCTGCAGCACGGCGAACAGAGTCATCGCCTCGGCGAAGCGATTGATGCTGGTGCGCCACTTCTGCTGGAAGAGGAGGAGGATGGCGCTGATCAGCGTCCCGGCGTGGCCGATTCCGATCCACCAGACGAAATTGGTGATCGCGAACGCCCAGGCGACCGGGATGTTGTTCCCCCAGGTCCCGATGCCCACGGCCACGGTGATGGTGACGGCGGTGAGGAGGAGGCCGGTGCCGGCCAGGCCGAGCAGCGTCAGGGCCAGCCAGCCGCGCTGCGGCCGCTGCCAGATGTAGGCGTTCAGCGTCTTGTTGAGGGTGCCGTCATCCTGCCGCCCCTCGATGAGCGCGAGCGGACGCAGGGCGGTACGGGCCTCGATCGCGGGTTCCGCCATCTATGCCAGCTCCGGATTCGGGTTCATGACGCGGGCCAGGTAGGCCGTGCGCGGGCGGGTCCCCAGCTCGTGCAGCAGGTCGTAGCGGCGCTCTTCCTGGTGCAGCCGGACCACCTTGGCGCGCGGATCGTTGAGGTCTCCGAAGACGATCGCCCCGGTGGGGCACGCCTGCTGGCAGGCGGTGCGCACCTCGCCGTCGCGGATCCGGCGGTCGGCGAGCCGGGTGTCGATCCGGGCGCGCTCGATCCGTTGCACGCAGTACGTGCACTTCTCCATCACGCCGCGGGAGCGGACGGTGACGTCCGGGTTGAAGGCCATCTTCTCCGTGTCGGTGTAATCGTTGGTGTAGGCGAAGAAGTTGAAGCGGCGCACCTTGTACGGGCAGTTGTTGGAGCAGTACCGCGTCCCGACGCAGCGGTTGTAGACCATCTCGTTCAGGCCCTCGTCGCTGTGCACCGTCGCATTCACCGGGCACACGTACTCGCAGGGCGCGTATTCACAGTGCACGCACATCAGCGGCTGGAACACGACGCCGGGATTGCCGGTGTCGTCGCCG